>DASSLP010000181.1:0-35180 GCA_035689365.1 Methyloceanibacter sp. | reverse complement strand
TTCGCAACGGCGCTCGCCTTCTCGAATTGCGCGATCGCACCTAGTACCTGGCGTACCAGGATTGCGGTGGGCGTGTCCTCGGTGAAAAAGTCGGGAGCCGATGCCGGAATGATGGCGATGCCCAGCTCCCTAAGCATGTCGTGGCCGGCGAGCTGAACGGCGAGATCACGCGCGAAGCGATCTGGGTGACTCCACAATGATGGTCTTCGCGCCATTCGCCGCCCTTGATCAGATACAGGCCATCAGGATCTGGCCATATCTCCAGCCTCACCGCGAATTCGCCTAAGATGCCGTCACCGTGGCGATCCACTAAGGTTGTTAGACCGTTCTGTAGGGGCGTCATAGCGTACCTCCCGCTTGTGGGAGGTATCGGAGAGGACTATAAGGAACGTGCTGAGCTTTTCTTGAATGTTCGTAACTCGCGGCGCCACCCCTCTTCCCTAGTTGGGTGGCGTTCGTTTTTCTGGGTGGGGGGCCCGGGTTTGTAAGTGCGACAGAAAAGCTTTTAAGGAGAATGTAAGCCTTGAAAGGGGGTTGTAGGCTTAACCTCTTGATACCATTTTGTAATGCGTCGACCGTCACTCCCGCCACTTTTGGCCTCCCTTGTACTCGAACAAGAGGCCGGAACGCCATGGGCCAGCTACTTCAGACTTATCTGCCCCTCGTGATTTTCATCGGCATCGCTTTTTTCATCAGCGGCGCCCTTCTGCTTTCACCATTCTTGATCGCCGTGCGCAGGCCTGACCCAGAGAAGGTCTCCGCCTATGAGTGCGGCTTCGAGGCCTTCGATGACGCGCGGATGAAATTCGACGTCCGCTTCTACCTCGTGTCACTCTTGTTCATTATCTTCGATCTTGAGGTCGCGTTCCTGTTTCCTTGGGCCGTGGCGTTCAAGGAGGTTGGAACCTTCGGTTTCTGGGCGATGATGGTGTTCCTCGCCATTTTGACCGTTGGCTTCATCTATGAGTGGCGGAAAGGCGCGCTCGAATGGGATTGATGCCTGAGCCGAATCTTGAGCAAGAAGGCCGAGCAGACGGGCTAATCACCCCCGGCGCGACGAGCTTCGGCCTGTTTTCCGACGAGCTTGCCGACAAGGGCTTTTTGCTCACCACCACCGACGAGCTCATCAATTGGGCGCGTACCGGGTCGCTCATGTGGATGACCTTCGGGCTTGCCTGCTGCGCAGTCGAGATGATGCAGGCGTCGATGCCCCGCTACGACCTCGAACGCTTCGGCTTTGCGCCGCGTGGAAGCCCGCGCCAGTCGGACGTGATGATCGTGGCCGGCACGCTTTGCAACAAGATGGCCCCGGCGCTGCGCAAGGTGTACGACCAGATGCCGGAGCCGCGTTACGTGATTTCCATGGGATCGTGCGCCAATGGCGGCGGCTATTACCACTATTCCTATTCGGTGGTGCGCGGCTGCGACCACATCGTACCTGTCGATATCTATGTCCCAGGCTGCCCGCCCACGGCCGAGGCTCTCGTCTATGGCGTGCTCCTCCTGCAAAAGAAGATCAGGCGAACGGGCACGATCGAGCGCTGATTGGTCCGTTCCCGTCGTGGAGCCTTGATGGACGAAGCCTCCCTTAACAAGCTCGCCGTTTACCTTGCCGATCGCCTTGGGACCAAGCTCAAAGGCTCTGAGGTTGCCCTTGGTGAGCTCACCATCGACGCCGAGCGTGAAGAGATTCCCGAAATCGTTACCTTCCTGCGCGATGATCCCCTCTGCCACTTCGGTTGCCTGATCGACATTTGCGGCGTCGATTATCCAGAGCGGGAAGAGCGGTTCGACGTCGTTTATCATCTGCTGAGCCCCTGGCTGAACCACCGGATCCGCGTACGGACCAAGACCGATGCGTCACAGCCCGTGCCGAGCATTGTCGGCATCTTTCCCGCGGCCGATTGGTTCGAGCGCGAGGCTTACGACCTCTACGGCATCCTATTTGCCGGCCATCCGGACCTTCGCCGCATCCTCACCGACTACGGATTTCAGGGCCATCCGCTACGTAAGGATTTCCCGCTTACGGGCTTCGTCGAGCTCAGATACGACGACGAGTTGAAGCGCGTGGTCTACGAGCCGGTCAATCTTCAGCAGGAGTACCGGAGCTTCGATTTCCTGAGCCCCTGGGAGGGCATGGACACCGCTGTCCCCGGCGACGAAAAGGCAGGCGAAGCGCGCGACCGGAGCGACAAATCATGAAACCGTCGCTCAAGCCCGGTCTCAGGCATCGCTTCTCCTACCGGGTGCCCGAGACAAAGACGGTGCCGCACCTCTACCTCGAGGCGCCGCAGCTCCAGGCCATGCCAGAGGTGTTCGCCACGGGCTTCCTGGTCGGGCTGATGGAATGGACCTGCGTGCAGCTTCTTGAGCCGCACCTCGATGCAGGCGAGGGTAGCCTTGGTGTGCGTATCGATGTTTCGCACAAGGCTGCAACGCCGCCGGGGATGACCGTCACCGTCGATGCCGAGTGTGTCGAGGTGAAGGGGCCGCGCGCCCGCTTCAAGCTCACCGCCCATGATGGCGTCGATGAAATCGGCGCCGGCACGCATGAGCGTTTCATCGTTTCTTGGGATCGCTTCAACCGCGGCATCGCCGCCAAGCTCGCCAAAGCGCAAACCAAAGTGGACGCTTGATGTCAGAGACTAAGGTGCACCCAGCCGAAGCCGATACCGGCAAGCGCGAAGGCGACGACCGCAAGTTCACCATCAATTTCGGTCCGCAGCATCCCGCTGCCCACGGCGTGCTGCGTCTCGTGCTCGAACTTGACGGAGAGGTGGTCGAGCGCGTCGATCCGCATATCGGGCTGCTTCACCGCGGCACGGAGAAGCTGATCGAATACAAGACCTACCTCCAGGCGCTGCCCTACTTCGATCGGCTCGATTATGTGGCACCGATGAACCAGGAGCACGCTTATGCGCTTGCAGTCGAGAAGCTCGTGGGCGTCACCGTGCCAAAGCGCGGCCAGCTCATCCGAGTGCTCTATTCCGAGATCGGCCGGCTGCTCTCCCATCTTCTCAACGTCACCACCCAGGCTCTCGATGTCGGCGCGCTTACACCGCCGCTGTGGGGCTTCGAGGAACGCGAAAAGCTCATGGTCTTCTATGAGCGCGCCTCAGGGGCCCGCATGCATGCCGCCTATTTCCGTCCCGGCGGCGTCCACCAAGACCTGCCGCCAGAGCTTGTCGCCGACATCTACGCCTTCTGCGACCCGTTCCTAAAAGTCTGTGACGACATCGAGGGGCTGCTCACCGAGAACCGCATCTTCAAGCAGCGCAATGTCGATATCGGCGTGGTGAGCCAAGAGCAGGCTTGGGCGCACGGTTTCTCCGGCGTGATGGTGCGCGGTTCAGGCGCCGCGTGGGACTTGCGCAAGTCGCAGCCCTACGAGTGCTACGACGAGCTGGAATTCGATATCCCGATCGGCAAACACGGCGACTGTTACGACCGCTACCTCGTCCGCATGGAGGAGATGCGCCAGTCGGTACGCATCATGAAGCAATGCTGCGAGCGGCTGACCACGGAGCTCGGCCCTGTCACCGTTGAGAACCACAAGATGGTGCCGCCCAAGCGCGCGGTGATGAAAAGCTCAATGGAAGCTCTGATCCATCATTTCAAGCTGTACACCGAAGGCTATCACGTGCCGAAGGGCGAGGTTTATGCCGCCGTGGAAGCGCCCAAGGGTGAGTTCGGGGTCTATCTCGTGTCCGACGGATCGAACCGCCCCTATCGTTGCAAGATCAGGGCGCCGAGCTTCGTGCATCTTCAGGCCATGGACTTCCTGTGCCGCGGCCATATGCTCGCGGACGTATCGGCCGTGCTCGGATCGATCGACATCGTGTTTGGGGAAATTGACCGGTAGAGAGGGCACTATGACAAAATTGGTCCTGACCTTGGCTTGCGCTTGTACGCTCCTGTTTGCGCTCGATGGCGCGCGCGCCGCGGAGCCCGATGCTGGCGCCAAGGCGGGCGAAGCTGCAAAACCCGGAGCCGGCGGGGCCCAAGACGCAGTCAAGCCTGATGAAGGCGGACCCGATCAAGGCGAGGAAGGCAAAGAAGCTGAGGAAGCACCGGCTGGCGGTGAGGGCGGTCTCGTGCCGGTCGCCGACCTCGTCAAGGACGGATTCGTGATCCGCACCACGGACTTCATCCCGGCGGATGCTGTGACGCGTCAGTCAGGCAAAGTCTCCTCGGACGCCGTCATCGTTACGCTGCAGAAGTCGACTTCCACTGCGGTTTGCTTCTACACGCTGAAGGCTTATGTGGGTAAGAAGCTTACCACCATCGCCGCGTGCACCGTCCACCACTAGGGATGAGTCACCTCAGCTGGGCTACATCTGAAGCGAGAAGAGAAGAAGAAGCGAGCCTATGAGCGTCCGCCGCCTCGCCGCCGAGCAGCCTGAGGGATTTGCCTTCACGCCGGAGAACCTTGAATGGGCCGAGGCCCAGATCGAGAAATATCCCGGAGGCCGCCAAGCTTCTGCTGTGCTTCCGATCCTGTGGCGTGCCCAAGAGCAGATGGGCGGCTGGCTGGCTGAGCCCGCACTGCGCTACGTCGCCGACATGCTCGGCATGGCCTATATCCGGGTCTATGAGATCGCGACGTTTTACACCATGTTCAATCTGGCACCGGTCGGCCGCTACTACGTGCAGGTTTGCGGCACGACCCCGTGCTGGCTCCGAGGTGCGGACGAGATCAAGGCGACCTGCCGCAGACTAATCGGCGAGCCGAATCGCGTTACTCCCGACGGGCTGTTCTCCTGGACCGAGGTCGAGTGCCTTGGCGCTTGCGTGAACGCGCCGATGGCTCAGATCAACAAGGACTATTACGAGGATCTGACGCCGGAGAGCCTTGAGTGGATCCTCGCCAATCTCAAGGCTGGGCGCGAGGTCGTTCCGGGCCCGCAGAATGGGCGGCAAGCTTCGGCGCCCCTCGGCGGACCGATAACACTCACCGATCAGGACCTCTACCGTGACGAGCTGCCCGATGACGCCCCGCCGAACTACCAGCTGGAAACGCCGCCGCGACCGACCAAGGGACGCCGGACGAAAGCGACGCCAAAAGAATCGTGATGCTGCAAGACAAGGACCGCATCTTCAAGAATCTCTATGGGCTGCACTCTTGGCGGCTCAATGCGGCGCGCGCCCGCGGCGCGTGGGACGGCACGAAAGCCATTATCGAGAAGGGCCACGAAGCCATCATCGAGGAGGTAAAGGCCTCAGGCCTGCGCGGTCGCGGGGGCGCCGGGTTCCCCACCGGACTGAAGTGGTCCTTCATGCCGACCAAGTCAGACGGCCGCCCCAGTTATCTCGTCATCAATGCCGACGAGTCGGAGCCAGGCACGTGCAAGGATCGAGACATCATGCGGCATGATCCGCAGCTCCTGATCGAGGGCGCGTTGCTCGCTTCCTTCGCTATACGGGCGCATGTCTCCTACATTTATATTCGCGGCGAGTTCATCCGCGAGCGCGAGATCCTACAGGCCGCCATCGACGAGGCCTATGACGCGAAACTGATCGGCCAAAACAATGTCAACGGCTGGGACTTCGAGCTTTACCTGCACCACGGGGCAGGCGCTTATATTTGCGGCGAGGAGACGGCGCTGCTCGAAAGCCTCGAAGGCAAGAAGGGCATGCCGCGGCTGAAGCCGCCGTTTCCTGCCAATGTCGGTCTCTACGGCGCCCCGACCACCGTCAACAATGTCGAGACGATCGCAGTCGTCCCCGACATCTTGCGCCGCGGGGCGACCTGGTTCGCCTCGCTCGGCCGGCCGAACAACACCGGCACCAAGCTGTTCTGTCTCTCCGGCCATGTGAACACGCCGTGCAACGTTGAAGAGGAGATGGGCATCGAGCTGCGTGAGCTGATCGACCGTTACGGCGGAGGTGTGCGCGGCGGCTGGGACAATCTCCTTGCCGTGATCCCAGGCGGTTCGTCAGTGCCGTGCATTCCGGCAAGCCAGTGCGACAACCTGCCGATGGATTTCGACAGCCTGAAAGCGCTGAAGACGGGGCTCGGCACGGCGGCGGTGATCGTCATGGACAAATCGACCGACATCATCCGCGCCATCTCGCGACTGTCTTATTTCTACAAGCATGAATCGTGCGGCCAGTGCACGCCCTGCCGCGAAGGCACCGGCTGGATGTGGCGCGTGCTCGAGCGCATGGCGCGCGGGGAAGCAGAGATTGGCGAGATCGATATGCTGCTTAATGTCAGCTACCAGGTCGAGGGCCACACGATCTGCGCGCTCGGCGATGCGGCGGCCTGGCCGGTTCAGGGCCTGATCCGACATTTCCGCCATGTCATCGAGGAACGCATTGACGCCAACGCGACGAAGCCTATCGCGCCGTCTGTACCGGTGGCAGCGGAGTGAGGCGCGCATGCCGAAGCTGATCATCAACGGCAAAGAGCACGAGATGCCGAACGGCATCACGCTGATCCAGGCCTGCGATATCGCCGGCGTCGAGATCCCCCGCTTCTGCTATCACGAGCGCCTGTCGATCGCCGGCAATTGCCGTATGTGCCTCATCGAGGTGGCCGGAATGCCGAAACCGGTCGCCTCCTGCGCGATGAGCGTGAACGACCTGAGGCCCGCGCGCGACGGCACTCCGCCGACCATCGTCACCGACTCCGATACGGTGAAGAAGGCGCGCGAGGGCGTGCTCGAGTTCCTGCTCATCAACCACCCGCTCGACTGCCCGATCTGCGATCAGGGAGGTGAATGCGATTTGCAGGACCAGACCATGGCCTACGGCTTCGATGCTAGCCGGTTCCAGGACAACAAGCGCGCGGTCGAGGAGAAATATCTCGGGCCTCTGATCGACACTTATATGAACCGCTGCATCCATTGCACACGCTGCATCCGCTTCATGACCGAGGTGGCTGGCGTGGAGGAGCTGGGCGCCATTGGCCGCGGTGAGGACATGGAGATCACCACCTATCTCGAACGCGGCATGTTTTCTAACCTGTCGGGCAACGTGGTCGATCTTTGTCCGGTTGGCGCGTTGACCTCGAAGCCTTACGCCTTCGTGGCGCGCCCTTGGGAGCTGACCAAGACGCCTTCGATTGACGTAATGGATGCGCAGGGGAGTGCCGTAAGAGTCGATGCGCGCGGCCGAGAGGTGTTGCGCATCCTGCCGCGCGAGAACGACGCCATCAACGAGGAATGGATCTCTGACAAGGCGCGTCACGTGTGGGACGGCTTGCGCACGCAGAGGCTTGACCGGCCCTATGTCAGGCGAAACGGCAAGCTGGAGCCCGCGAGCTGGGATGAGGCCTTCCGTGTCATCGCCGACAAGCTGAAGAGTGTCGATGGCAAGCGCTTTGGGGCAATTGCCGGCGACCTCGCCGCAGTTGAGGAGATGTTCGCGCTCAAACTGTTGGCCGAGCAGCACGGCTCGCCGAACATCGATTGCCGCCAGGACGGCGCCAAGCTTGATGCTGCGCTTGGCCGTGCCACCTATATTTTCAACTCAACGATCCAGGGGATCGAGCGGGCCGATGCGTTCCTCCTCATCGGCACCAACCCGCGCCATGAGGCCCCGGTGCTCAATGCGCGCATCCTCAAGCGCACGCATCAGACACAAGGAAAGGTTCCCATTGGGCTGATCGGTGAGGAAGCCGATCTCACCTACGCCTATGAGTATCTCGGTGCGGGACCCGAGACGCTCGCCAAAGTCGCCAGTGGATCCCATTCCTTCTTGAAGACGCTCGAAGGCGCGGAACGGCCGATGCTGATCGTCGGGCAGGCGGCGCTTGCCCGGCCAGATGGTGCAGCGATCCTCACACTAGCCGCAAAAGCCGCAATCGCGATGGGCGCGATCAAGCCCGACTGGAACGGGTTCAACGTCCTGCACCACGCAGCCGCGCGCGTCGGCGCTCTCGATCTTTACTTCGTTCCTGGAGAAGACGGCCTCGACGTAGAAGGCATGCTCGATGCCTCTATGGCGGGAAAGCTCGACGTCATCTATCTGCTGGGCGCCGATGAGATCGATATGGAGCGGCTCGGAAACGCGTTTGTCATCTATCAGGGCAGCCATGGCGACGCGGGTGCGCACCGCGCCGACGTAATCCTTCCGGGCGCGGCTTACACCGAGAAGAGCGCGATCTACGTGAATACCGAAGGCCGGCCGCAAATGACCGCACGCGCCGTGTTCCCACCAGGTCAAGCACGCGAAGATTGGAAGATTATCCGCGCTTTGTCGGGCGTCCTCGGCAAGCCCTTGCCATTCGGCAGCCCCACAGAGCTCCGCGCCAAGCTGTTCGAAGCGCACCCGCATCTCGCGCTGCTCGATCTGGTCGAGGCCGCCGACAGTGCAGCCGTAGAGCGCCTTGCCGGGAAGCCGCCGAAGACAAGCAAGGATCGGTTCGGCCACGCCATCGAGGACTACTATCTTACCAATCCGATCGCGCGCGCTTCGGCCATAATGGCCAATTTGAGCGCGCTTCATGCGGGCGCAGACAGCAAGGCGACCGGCACCGATGGCTGAACTCTGGGCGAGTTACGGGTTGCCCTTCGCGCTTATTGTGGCACAGAGCCTCGCAATTCTCGTCACTCTTCTCATCATCGTAGCGTTCCTACTTTACGCCGACCGCAAGGTCTGGGCCGCCGTGCAGATGCGGCGCGGGCCCAACGTGGTCGGGCCCTGGGGCCTGCTTCAGTCTTTCGCCGATCTTCTGAAATTCGTGTTCAAGGAGCCGGTAATCCCCGCCGGCGCCAATAAGGGCATCTTCCTCTTGGCGCCTCTCGTCACGGCGGGGCTCGCGCTTTCGGCCTGGGCGGTCATTCCGGTGGCCAAGGGCTGGGAGGTGGCCGACATCAACGTTGGCGTGCTCTACATCTTTGCCATCTCGAGCTTACAGGTGTACGGCGTGATCATGGCGGGTTGGGCGTCGAACTCGAAATACGCCTTCCTTGCCGCGCTCCGTTCTGCCGCGCAGATGGTCTCCTACGAAGTCTCGATCGGCTTCGTCATCATCACCGTGCTGCTCTGCGCTGGCTCGCTCAATCTCACCGACATCGTAAGGGCCCAGGACGGGCCGCTTGGCTTATTCGGCTGGTATTGGCTGCCGCTCCTTCCGATGTTCGCGGTGTTTTTCGTTTCGGCTTTGGCAGAAACCAATCGGCCGCCTTTCGACCTGCTCGAGGCCGAGTCTGAGCTCGTCGCGGGTTTCATGGTCGAATACTCGTCGACGCCCTATATGTTGTTCATGCTCGGCGAGTATGTCGCCGTGGTGCTGCTCTGTGCCCTTGGCACGGTCCTATTCCTGGGGGGCTGGCTGCCGCCATTTCCGGTGCCGCCCTTCACCTGGATTCCGGGCGTGGTATGGTTCACGTTGAAGGTTTGCTTCTTGTTTTTTCTGGTCGCCATGGTCAAGGCCATCGTGCCGCGCTACCGCTACGATCAGTTGATGCGACTCGGCTGGAAGGTGTTCTTGCCGCTGTCGCTTGCCATGGTGGTGATCGTGGCGGTGGTCTTGCAACTGTGGCAACGCGCAACCTGAGAGGAGAGCCGGCGTGAAACGCCTGGCCGAATCCGCGAAATCGCTGTTGCTGATGGAGTTTCTGTCAGCCTTCTGGCTCGCGCTCAAATATTTCGTGCGGCCAAAGGCGACCCTTAACTATCCGTTCGAGGGGGGACCCCTTTCTCCGCGCTTTCGGGGCGAGCATGCGCTCAGGCGCTATCCCAACGGCGAAGAGCGGTGCATCGCCTGCAAGCTTTGCGAGGCGATCTGCCCAGCCCAGGCCATTACCATCGAGGCTGGACCTCGCCGCAATGACGGCACCCGCCGCACCACGCGTTATGACATTGACATGGTGAAGTGCATCTACTGCGGCTTCTGCCAGGAGGCCTGCCCGGTCGACGCCATCGTGGAGGGACCCAATTTCGAATTTTCCACAGAGACTCGCGAGGAACTGTACTACGACAAGGAGCGGCTGCTCGCGAACGGCGATCGCTGGGAACGCGAGATCGCCAAGAACCTGGCACTCGATGCACCTTACAGGTGAGGGTCCTGTGAGCTATTCTGTCGATCCTATTGCCATGCCCGGCCTTGTGCCGGGCATCCACGTTTTGCAGGCTTATCGCGGCTGAAGATCGTGGATGGCTGGGGACGAGACCGGCCATGACAACAATCATGACGTAATGAAGATAGCTGAATGCTGAGCGCGCTGTTCTTCTATCTATTCGCCATCGTGTGCGTGGGCTCGGCCTTCATGGTAATCGCCGTGAAGAACCCGGTCCACGCCGTGTTGTTCCTGATCCTCGCCTTCTTCAATGCCGCCGGATTGTTCGTGCAACTCGGCGCCGAGTTCCTCGCTATGATCCTGATCGTTGTCTATGTTGGCGCGGTTCTGGTGCTGTTTCTGTTCGTGGTGATGATGCTCGACGTCGATTTCGCCGAGCTTCGCGCGGGCTTCCTCAAGTATCTTCCGGTCGGAGCCACCATCGGCCTGCTGCTTCTCGTCGAGCTGGTCCTGATCGTCGGCGCCTGGGTCACCGCGCCGGCCATAACCGTGCAATCGCCGACGCCTCCGATTTCACAAGTGAGCAACACCGAAGCCCTCGGCCAGATCCTTTACACGCGATACGTCTACCTGTTCGAGGCAGCCGGCCTGATCCTGCTCGTCGCCATGGTCGGCGCCATCGTGCTCACGCTGCAGCATAAGCGTGACGTGCGGCGCCAGTCGGTCGCCGTACAAGTCGGGCGCACGCGCGAGAAGTCGGTTGAGCTCGTGCAGGTCGAAACGGGGAGGGGCCTCTCATGACGATAAGCCTGTCGCACTACCTCACCGTCGCAGCGATCCTGTTCACGCTCGGCATTTTCGGCATTTTCCTCAATCGCAAGAACGTTATTGTCATCTTGATGAGCGTCGAATTGATGCTGCTCGCGGTAAACATCAATCTCGTCGCCTTCTCCGCCTTTCACAACGATCTCGTGGGGCAGGTCTTCGCCCTCATCGTGCTCACCGTCGCCGCGGCTGAGGCAGCCATCGGACTTGCGATTGTTGTCGTCTATTTCCGTAATCGCGGCACCATCGACGTCGCCGAAATCGATCTCCTGAAGGGTTGAGTCTCGAGAGCGCAGATGTCCAGCCAAACAGACACCTCCGCTCAGGAGGATTGCAAGATCCCGATTTGGGCTATCGCAGAGAACGCCGACAACGTTCTGCATAGCCGGATACAGTCGTACCTGATTGCCCAGACGTTCCTAGTAACTGCGTATGCCACCCTGCTCACAATGACCTACAGCAGGGAGATCGTATTCCTGGCGCGCGTCGTCGCTATCTTAGTGACGATCTTGGGATTCGTGATCTCCCACGAGATGCAGAAGAAGATGCGATCGATCTTTGCGAGGCTATGTTTTTTGATGGAGTTCGAGCTGATCAAGGATCCTGGCTACAAGCAATACATCACCGCGGGAGGGAAGTCCGACCTGAAGTCGGCAACCAGGAACGAGTTCGTCGACCAAATTCCCATTCTGGTTCAGTGCTTCTGGGTCGTCACGTTCACGCTCACCTTGTTCTTTTTCACGATGGAACTGGCGAAGTAGCGCATGTATCAGGCGATCCTCCTCCTCCCGCTCGAAGGCGCGATCTTTGCCGGCTTCCTCGGCCGGCTGCTCGGCGCACGTTCCGCTGAGGTCGTCACCACAACGCTCGTGCTGATTACCGCGGTGCTTTCCTGGCTTGCCTTCTATCAGGTCGCGCTGCAAGGCCAGGAAGTCCGGATCGAGCTGATGCGCTTCGTCGATTCAGGCGCGCTCAAGTCCGTCTGGTCGCTCCGCATCGACACGCTCACTGCCGTGATGCTGGTGGTGGTGACCAATGTCTCTGGGCTCGTGCACCTCTATTCTGTCGGCTACATGGAGGACGACCCAAGCAGGCCGCGCTTCTTCGCTTATCTCTCGCTCTTCACCTTCGCCATGCTGGCGCTGGTGACGGCCGACGATTTCCTCCAGCTCTTCTTCGGCTGGGAGGGCGTCGGCCTCGCGTCTTATCTCCTGATCGGCTTCTGGTATCACAAGCCTTCTGCTAACGCGGCCGCGATAAAAGCCTTCATCGTCAATCGCGTCGGCGATTTCGGCTTCGCGCTTGGCATCTTCGCGGTTTTCACTCTGTTCAACTCCATACAATACGACACGGTGTTCGCCTCGGCGCCCGACCAGGTCGGCAAGACCATGGAGTTTCTGGGCTTCCATGTCGACGCGCTGACGCTGATCTGCTTCCTTCTTTTCATGGGCGCCATGGGCAAGTCGGCGCAATTCCTGCTCCATACCTGGCTGCCAGATGCCATGGAGGGCCCTACCCCGGTATCGGCACTGATCCATGCCGCCACCATGGTGACTGCCGGCGTGTTCATGGTGGCACGCCTCTCGCCGCTGTTCGAGCTTGCACCGATCGCGCTCGGCTTCGTCGCCATCATCGGCGCCACCACCGCTTTCTTCGCCGCGACGGTCGGCCTGGTGCAGACCGATATCAAGCGCGTAGTCGCTTACTCGACTTGTTCCCAGCTTGGCTACATGTTCGCTGCGGAAGGCGTCGGCGCCTACAACGCCGGTATGTTCCATCTCTTCACCCACGCCTCGTTCAAAGCGCTCCTGTTTCTTGGCGCGGGCGCAGTGATCAACGCGCTGCATCACGAGCAAGACCTTCGCCGCATGGGAGCACTCCGCAAAGTACTGCCCTTCACCTGGGCGATGATGCTCGTCGGCACGCTGTCACTGACGGGCTTTCCCTTCACGGCGGGCTTCGTCTCTAAGGACGCAATCATCGAGGCGACCTATGCGGCGCACTCCCAAGTAGGAACTTACGCATTTGTGCTCACGCTCGTCTCTGCGATCCTGACTTCGTTCTATTCCTGGCGGCTGATGTTCCTTGCCTTTGAGGGCAAGCCACGTGAGCCCCGAGAAGTGCTCGAGCATGCCCACGAGCCGCCTTGGACGATGGGTCTGCCGCTCATTCTCTTGGCGCTTGGCTCGCTCTTGGCGGGCGGGCTATTCGCGCATCTCTTCATTGGCGGCGGCCAGACCGAGTTCTGGCGCGGGTCACTCGTGACTCATGCAGGCGAAGGCGGTCACGAAGCTCCGCTATGGGTGGCGCTCGCGCCTACTGTCGCCATGGCTGTGGGCTTCAGCGTCGCCTGGTACTTCTACATCACCAATCCGCTGGTGCCTTTCGGCCTCGCCAAGCGGTTCCGCGGCGTCTACCTCTTCTTGCTCAATGCTTGGTACTTCGACGCGCTCTACGATGCGCTGTTCGTGCGTCCTGCCAAGCGGCTCGGGCGCTTCCTGTGGAAGACTGGAGACGGTGCGATTATCGATGGGCTCGGACCTGACGGTGTCGCGGCACGCGTGATCGACATCACCAACCGCGTGGTGAAGCTCCAGTCCGGCTATATCTATCACTACGCCTTCGTCATGCTGGTTGGCGTAGCCATCATCATCACTTATTTCATCTTCGCCAGCGGAGGGCTCAAACCGTGAGCTATAGCTGGCCGATCCTCTCCACCGTCACCTTCTTGCCTCTGCTCGGCGCACTTCTGATCGGGTTCTTGCGTGGGCAGGACGATAGCGCCTTCCGCAACGCGCGCTACATCGCGCTGTGGACCGCTCTCCTAACTTTTGCTCTCTCGCTCCTGCTGTGGCGCGATTTCGATCCAGGCACCGCCCAATTCCAGTTCGTCGAACTCAGGCCCTGGCTGGGTCCGATCAGCTTCCACATGGGCATCGACGGCATCTCCATGCCGTTCGTGCTGCTGACCACCTTCCTGATGCCGCTGTGCATTCTTGCAAGCTGGGTCGCCATCACCCAACGCGTGAAGGAATACATGATCGCCTTCCTCGTGCTCGAGACCTTGATGCTCGGCGTGTTCACCTCGCTCGACCTCGTGCTGTTCTATCTGTTCTTCGAGGGTGGGCTAATCCCGATGTTTCTCATCATTGGCGTGTGGGGCGGGCCGCGCCGCGTCTACGCGAGCTTCAAATTCTTCCTCTACACGCTGACCGGCTCGCTCCTGATGCTGCTCGCCATCATGGCCATCTATTGGGAGGCCGGCACGACCGACATCCCCGTGCTGCTCGCACACAGCTTCCCGCAGAACATGCAGACTTGGCTGTGGTTCGCCTTCCTAGCTTCTTTCGCCGTGAAGCTTCCCATGTGGCCGGTGCATACCTGGTTGCCAGATGCTCATGTCGAGGCGCCGACCGCGGGCTCAGTGATCCTCGCCGGCATTCTCCTGAAGATGGGCGGCTACGGCTTCCTGCGCTTCTCGATCCCGATGTTCCCGCTTGCCTCGGCAGAGTTCGCTCCGCTCATCTTCGCGCTCTCGGTGGTTGCCGTCATCTACACCTCCCTCGTGTGCTTGGCGCAGGAGGACCTAAAGAAGCTCATCGCCTATTCGTCGGTGGCGCACATGGGCTTCGTCACTATCGGCCTCTTCACCATCACCATGCAGGGCCTCCAAGGCGGCATCTTCCAGATGCTGTCGCACGGCATCGTATCGGCCGCGCTCTTCCTCTGTGTCGGCGTGGTGTACGACCGCATGCATACGCGCGAGATCGATGCCTATGGCGGACTCGCCGACCGCATGCCGCTCTATGCTTTCTGCTTTATGGTTTTCACGCTTGCTAATGTCGGGCTACCGGGGACGAGCGGCTTCATCGGCGAGTTCCTGAGTCTGACCGGCGCCTTCCGCATCAACACCTGGGTGGCGTTCCTCGCCACCACCGGCGTAATTTTGTCGGCATCTTATGCGCTCTGGCTCTACCGCCGCGTTATTTTCGGAAAGCTCGAGAAGGCAAGTCTCCGATACATCGCTGATCTCACCTGGCGTGAGGTCGCAGTGATGACGCCTCTCATCCTTCTGACGATCTTTTTCGGATTCTACCCAGCGCCGATCCTCGATGCATCGGCTGCATCGGTCGATGCGCTGATCAGGAGCTACCATGCAAGCCTTGCCGCAGCCGATCACGCACGGCTTGCGCTGTTGCCGTAGGAGCCCGCAGAATGCTCCGCTCGCTTCATCTCGACGTCGCGCTTCCAGAGCTTATTCTTGCGGGCGGCGCCTTGGTTCTGCTGATGCTTGGCGTCGCGACCAAGCGAGAGCGCGGCGAGCTCATATTGTGGCTTGCAATCGTCATTCTCGCTCTCGCCGGACTCTTCGTTGCGAGCGGCGAGGGCACCGCCAGCTTGTTCCACGGCAGCTTTGTCGTTGATCCCTTTGCGAGGGCCCTGAAGCTCCTCACGCTTGCCGGCGCGGCAGTTGCCCTCCTCATGTCGCTCGATTATTGGCGAGCGGCAGGTGGGGTGAAGTTCGAGTTTCCGGTTCTCGTGCTGCTCGCAACCACCGGCATGCTGATGATGATCTCAGCCAACGATCTCATCGCGCTTTACGTCGGGCTCGAATTGCAGAGCCTCGCGCTTTATGTGGTGGCCGCCTTCCAACGCGACTCGGCCCGATCGAGTGAGGCGGGGCTCAAATATTTCGTCCTCGGTGCACTGTCCTCGGGCATGCTGCTCTACGGCGCGTCTCTGGTCTATGGCTTCACCGGCTCGACCGGCTTTGACGATATCGCCCTGGCGGTACAGCCGTCGGGTGCGAATATCGGGCTCATCGTCGGCCTCGTGTTCCTCATGGCTGGCTTCGCCTTCAAGATCTCGGCTGTGCCCTTCCACATGTGGACTCCCGACGTCTATGAGGGGGCGCCAACTCCGGTCACCGCCTTCTTTGCGGCAGCACCCAAGCTCGCCGCCATGGCACTCACCGTGCGGGTGCTCATCACCGCCTTCCCCGCAGTCACACTCGAATGGCGGCAGATTGTGGTGTTCCTCGCCATCGCCTCCATGGCGCTCGGCTCTTTCGCGGCGATCGGCCAGACCAATATCAAGCGGCTGATGGCTTATAGCTCGATCGGTCATATGGGCTACGCGCTGGTGGGGCTTGCGGCTGGCACCACCGAGGGCGTGCAGGGCGTGATCATCTATCTCGCCATCTATCTCGCCATGACGCTCGGTACCTTCGCCTGCATCCTCGCCATGCGCCGCGACGGCCGCATGGTGGAGGACATCGATCAGCTCTCGGGGCTTTCGAGCACGAGCCCGTTGATGGCTTTCCTGCTGGCGATGCTGCTTTTTTCCCTTGCCGGCGTCCCGCCCCTTGCAGGGTTCTTCGCCAAGTTCTACGTGTTCCTCGCCGCCATCCACGCTGGTCTCTATGCACTTGCCGTCATCGGGGTGCTGTTGAGCGTCGTGGGTGCCTACTATTATCTTCGCATCGTCAAGATCATGTATTTCGACGCCCCTGCCGAACGGTTCGAGCCGATGGACACACCGCTTGCCGCAGTGCTTGGGGTGACTGGACTTTTCATCCTGCTCTATTTCATCTATCCAGCGCCGCTGGTCGCGTTCGCCGGGGCCGCTGCCAAGTCACTGTTCTAGATGACGTATTTTTCGTCACCATCGCCCAAACTGCCGAGCGGCTATCGCCTTCTTCGGATGGAGACAGTCGACTCCACCAACGCCGAAGCGCGGCGGCGCGCACTGGCCGGCGAGCCGGGACCGTTGTGGATCTGGTCGGCGCGGCAATCTCAAGGTCGCGGCCGCGGCGGCCGCGAATGGATTTCGCAACACGGCAATCTGTTTGCGAGCCTGCTCGTCAGGCTGAACTGCCCGCTTCAAGTCGCCGGACAGGTCGCGCTTCTTGCCGGCATCATCACCTACGACGCCATCGCCAAATTGATTGCTTACGAAGGACGGTCTGAGCTTCTGCTCAAATGGCCAAATGATGTGCTGCTCAGCGGCGAGAAGCTCGCCGGCGTGCTGCTCGAGAACGTGGGCAGCTCGGGCGATAACCGATCCATCGTGGTGATGGGCACCGGCATTAACCTTGCAAATCATCCCGAAGGCCTGCCGCAGCCGGCGGTGAGCCTTGCCGCCTATGGTATGACCGTCGCGCCAGCCGATGCGCTCGAAGTGCTCGCTTCAAGCACTGACGAATGGCTCAAGCGGTGGGGCGAGGGTTTTTGCTTCCCCACCATCAGGCGTGCCTGGCTCGACCGCGCCGGCCAAACTGGGCGCCCGCTCACTGTCAAAGTAGGCGGGGAAGAGACCGAAGGCGTCTATGGCGGGCTCGACGCCGAGGGTGCCCTTAGATTTGTGACGCCTGATGGCGCCGAGCATCGCATCTTCGCTGGCGACGTCTTCTTCTCCAGGCGGTGAGGCCGCGAAACCCCGACATGGCACAAAAAACAAACGGAAAGGGGGCCGAGTTCGTCTTCCTGCCGCTCGGCGGCGTGGGTGAGATCGGCATGAACCTCTACCTCTACGGCTATGGCCGCGATGGCGTACGCGAGTGGCTCATCGTCGATATGGGCGTCACCTTTGGCAGCGACTACGAACCCGGCGTCGACCTGATCCTCCCCGACATCCGTTTCATCGAAGAGGAGCGGCAAAATATCGCCGGGCTCCTGCTCACCCACGCGCACGAGGATCATTTTGGCGCTGTGGTCGATCTCTGGCCATCTCTCGGCGGCATCCCGGTCTACGCTACGCCCTTCACCGCCGAGATGCTCAAGTCGAAGCTCGCCGAGATCGGTCTCGTGAACGGGTTTCCGCTCGAGATCATCCCACTTGGCGCACGCCGCACCATTGGCCCGTTCGACGTCGAGCTCGTCAGCATGTCTCACTCGATTCCCGAACCGTCTGCCGTCATCATCAGGACCCCGCTCGGTGCAGCGCTGCACACCGGCGACTGGAAGCTCGATGAAAATCCGCTGACCAGCGCGCCAACCGATATCGAGCGCCTGAAGACGCTTGGGACTGATGGCCTAACCGCGCTTATTTGCGACTCGACCAATGCGGTGCGCGACGGAGTTTCACCATCCGAGGCTGACGTTGCCGTCACTCTCGACCGTCTCATCAAGCAAGCGCCGGGGCGGGTCGCGGTAACCACCTTCGCCTCGAATGTCGCGCGCATCCGTTCAGTGGCTAGCGCCGCCCGTGCCGCCGGCCGCGACCTCGTGGTCGTGGGCCGGGCCATGTATCGCGTCATCGAGGCGGCCCAAGCCACGGGTTATCTCGATCCAGATCTTCCTTTCCTCGAGGAAACGGCCTTCGAGACTCTAACGCCCCGTAAAGTTGTGGCGCTCTGCACTGGAAGCCAAGGCGAGCCTCGTGCCGCGATGGCCCGTATCGCTCAGGGCGAGCACCCCAACGTGACCCTCGATCCAGGCGACTGGGTGATCTTCTCCTCGCGCACCATTCCCGGCAACGAAAAGGCCGTGGCGCGGGTACAGAACGGCCTAGCCGACAGAGGTATCGAAGTCATTACCGACACCGATGCGCCGGTCCATGTGTCGGGCCATCCACGCCGCGGCGAGCTTGAGCAGCTCTATGGCTGGGTGAAGCCCGCGATCGCGATCCCGATGCACGGAGAGGGGAGGCACCTTGAGGCTCATGCCAGGCTCGCCGAGAAGCTTGGTGTCGAGCAGGTCGTTCGCGCGCGCAATGGGGCGATGGTGCGGCTCCTGCCCGGCCCTGCGGCAATTATCGACGAGGTGCGAGTCGGACGTCTTTACCGCGACGGCTTGATTCTGACCCGTGCCGACGATGGACAGGTGCGCGAACGCCGCAAGCTCTCCTTTGCCGGCTCCGTTGCGGTCTCTTTGGTTCTTTCGGAGAAGGGCGTGCTGCTCGCCGAGCCTGAGGTTGCATTAACCGGGCTGCCGCAGGCCGACACGCAAGGCGTTCCGTTTGCGACCATCGCACGCGACGCCGTGATCGGCACGATTGAGAGCATCCCCAAGCCACGGCGCAAGGACCAGGCGCTGGTGAGCGAAGCGGTCCGCCGCAGCGTCCGGGCCGCAGTCAATCAAGCTTGGGGCAAGAAGCCCGTGTGCTCCGTGCTCTTGACGGTGATATAGCGCTCAAGTAGCGCACTAAGTGAAGCCTCAGGAGACTATTTGATGATCGGGCGCCTGAATCACGTCGCCATCGCCGTTCCCGACTTGAAGGCCGCGATCCGAGTCTATCGCAACACGCTCGGCGCCAAAGTCTCTGACGAGGTCGATCAGCCGGAGCATGGCGTCACGACCGTGTTCATCGAGCTGCCGAACACGAAGATCGAGCTGCTCGGTATGCTCGGCGACAATTCTCCGATTGCCGCCTTTCTCGAGCGCAATCCTAACGGTGGGATCCACCATCTCTGCTACGAGGTGCGAGACATCAAAGAAGCGCGCGACAGATTGATTGCCCAGGGCGCCCGTGTGCTCGGCAACGGCGAGCCAAAGATCGGCGCGCATGGTAAGCCCGTGCTATTCCTGCACCCCAAGGACTTCTGCGGCACGCTCGTCGAGCTCGAGGAGGCTTAAGAGTGACGCTCGCGTTTGCGATAGCGATCTACGTCGTGATCTGGTGGACCGTGCTGTTCGCCATGCTGCCAATTGGCGTGCGCACCTCGGAGGAGGCGGGGGAGAAGGCCTCACCCGGAACGGCGGAGAGCGCGCCGCATCTGCCGAACTTGCTGCCGAAGATGGTTGCGACGACGGTGGTATCGAGTATCGTGTTTGCCGCGCTCTACGTCATTATCGTGGACCACTTAATCACGCTCGATCAGATTCCGTTCTTCCCGCGCTATGAGCACGTGGAGTAACCGGCGAAGCGGGGCAGGGGACAAAAAAAAGCAAGGTCGGACCGACCTTGCTTCAAGTACGCGACTCCTTATCTCTTAGCCCGCAAGGCTCGCCCGTCGATGAAGACAATCGAGATGTTGGCTAGAGCGGCTGCACCCATGCATTTTGCACGATTGGCGCGCCTGGAGTTACTTCCTCCCAAGACTTGGACCTGGTCCAATCTCAACGCGTGACGCCGAGATCGATACCGGTCCCGAACTCTCCCACGTTGTCGCGCGCACACTAGCGCGGCCGCGCCAAATTGTCACCATGATTGTGATTTGCAGCCGCGAATTTATGCTTAGTCCTGCCTCTTGACAGAGCGGACGTTCTGTAAGGAACGAGGACAGCGGAATTTTTCCGACTCGCCGAGATCGCTCTAATTTGCCGTCGAGATGGGCATTCTTATCAGGTCTCGATTCTTTGCGAGCGATAGGTCCATTGACCGGCGCCGCCTCCTTGGCCGCTATTACCTTGACCGGAAGGCTGTTTCGGCTTCGAGGCAGCCAGTGAATCGGCGCTTTCTCCTGGCTAAAAGACGCGGCTTCGCAGGATTGCTTACCCTCGGGAAAGTAAGCTATTAGCCGCCCAGTGGGGCCCACGGGGAGGAAGGCCTCCTTGCCTAAGCACGGCTCACGACCGGGCGGCAGACCCCGCACCCGCCCCTTCACGGCTAAACCAAGCTGCCAATGCGCCTCAGCCGCTACTTCCTGCCACTGCTTCGCGACGATCCCAAAGAAGCCGAGATCATCTCGCACCGGCTGATGCTGAGGGCCGGCCTTGTTCGCCAAGCGAGCGCTGGCATCTATTCATGGCTGCCGCTCGGCTATCGTGTGTTGAGTAAGATCGAACGGATCGTGCGCGAGGAGCAGGATCGCGCCGGCGCGCTTGAGCTGTTGATGCCCACCATCCAGTCCGCCGAACTCTGGAAGGAAAGTGGTCGGTACGAGGTCTACGGCAACGAGATGTTACGTATTACCGACCGCCACGAGCGGGAGATGCTTTATGGGCCCACCAACGAAGAGCTGATCACTGCAATCTTTCGCGACGCGGTGAAGTCCTACAAGGACCTGCCGCGCATTCTCTATCACATCCAATGGAAGTTCCGGGACGAGATCAGGCCACGCTTCGGCGTCATGCGCGGCCGCGAGTTCCTGATGAAGGACTCCTATTCCTTCGATCTCACGGTCGAAGCTGCGCGCAAGTCCTATAGCAAGATGTTCGTCTCCTACTTACGCACCTTCTCCCGCATGGGGCTCAAGTCGATTCCTATGGCGGCTGAAACAGGACCGATCGGCGGTGATCTCTCTCATGAATTCATCATTCTCGCCGACACCGGTGAGAGTGAGGTCTACTGCCACAAGGATCTGCTTCAGCTCGAGCCCCCGGGTCCTGATCTCGACTATGAGTCCGACCTAACGCCACTGATAAAGTCATGGACGGGCAAATACGCTGCGACCTCCGAGAAGCACGATGCCGCGCGTTTCGCCAAGGAGGTGAGAGAGAAGGATCGCGTGACCGCGCGCGGCATCGAGGTTGGCCATATCTTTTTCTTCGGCACGAAATATTCGGAGCCCATGGGATGTAAGGTGCAAGGCCCCGACGGCGAGCTCGTTACAGTGGAGATGGGCTCTTATGGGATCGGCGTGTCACGCCTGGTGGGCGCCATTATCGAGGCCTCCCACGACGATGCAGGCATCATCTGGCCGCAGTCGGTCGCGCCCTTCGATGTCGGCCTGATCAACCTCAAGGTCGGCGATGCGGCGACTGACACAGCCTGCGAAGACATCTACGCCAAGCTTCAGACTTCGGGCTTGAGCGTGCTCTATGACGACCGCGACGATAGGGCAGGGGCCAAGTTCGCCGCCATGGATCTGATCGGGCTGCCCTGGCAGATCATTGTTGGCCCCAAAGGCCTAGCTTCGGGCGAGGTAGAACTCAAGGAGCGCGCGACGGGCGCCCGCCATAGTCTTACCTTCGATTCCGCCTTGAATCGGCTGGTGACATCCGCGAGCGAGGCGAGGAAGGAGGCGGCATGAAGGGCGGGGCGAGCACACGTGCGTTTGCGGCCTTCGAGTGGCTAGTAGCGCTCCGCTATTTGCGCGCCCGCCGCAAGGAGGGCTTCATCTCGGTGATTGCGGGCTTCTCGTTCCTCGGCATTACGCTTGGCGTTGCCACGCTCATCATCGTCATGGCGGTGATGAACGGCTTCCGCCAGGAGCTATTTAACAAGATGCTCGGGCTCAATGGGCACGTGGTGGTCCACAGCCTCTCGAATTTCTCGGACTTTGACCAAGTGGCGAATCGCATCCGCAAGGTGCCCGGCGTGAAATACGCGCTTCCTTTGGTCGAAGGCCAAGTGATGATCTCGACGCCACAGAGCTCGAGCGGCGCCTTAGTGCGCGGTCTCAGAGAGGCCGACCTCAAGGAGCTCAAGGCGGTTTCCAGCAATATCCGCTTTGGCACGCTCGACGGCTTTGACCAGAAGCCCGGCCTCGCCCTTGGCAGCCGCCTCGCTAACGAGCTCAATGTGAAGGTTGGCGATCAGGTGTCATTGATCACACCACGCGGCCCCTCGACGGCTCTTGGCACCGCGCCGCGCGTCAAGCGCTATCCCGTGGTGGCAATTTTCGAGATCGGCATGTCCGAATATGACGCGAGTATCCTGTTCATGCCGCTCAATGAGGCACAGCTTTATTTCAATCAGCCGGACAGTGTCACGGTGCTCGAAGTGGTGCTCGATTCGCCCGACGAGGTGGGCGCGCTCACGCCGCAGATCGTCAACGCAGGAGGCTCAAGCATCTATATCAGCGATTGGCGCCAGCGGAACGCGACTTTCTTCACCGCTCTCCAGGTCGAGCGCAACGTCATGTTCCTTATCCTCGCGCTGATTGTCCTCGTCGCCGCGCTCAACATCGTCTCGGGTCTGATCATGCTGGTGAAGGACAAAGGCCACGACATTGCCATTCTGCGCACCATGGGCGCGACGCGGGGAGCCGTGATGCGCATCTTCTTCATCACCGGGGCGAGCATCGGTATCGTCGGCACGCTCGCCGGCTTCCTGCTCGGAGTGTTGGTGTGCCTCAATATCGAGCGCCTGCGCGAGCTCATCGGTTGGATCACCGATACCGACCTGTTCGCGCCTGAGCTCTATTACCTGTCTCAGTTGCCGGCCGAGATGGATACTGGCGAGACGGCATCGGTGGTGGTGCTGGCGCTCGCTCTTTCCATCCTTGCCACGCTCTATCCCTCGTGGCGTGCTTCACGCCTCGATCCAGTCGAAGCATTGCGTTACGAGTAGGCCAGACGGTGGACAGCCCGCGATCATTGCCTGTGCTGCGTCTCGAGCGGCTCGAGCGTTCCTATACGCAAGGCAACCGCCGCATCGACGTCCTCCGACGAACATCGGCCTCCTTCTATCCCGGCGAAACCGTGGCTCTGCTGGGCCCCTCCGGTGCCGGCAAATCCACTCTGCTGCATATCGCGGGCCTGCTCGAACGGCCAGACAAAGGCTCAGTCGTGATCAACGGGCTCGACTGCGGTACTCTCTCTGACAAAGAGCAGACTCGCATACGCCGCATGGAGGTGGGCTTCGTCTATCAGTTCCACCATCTCTTGCCGGAGTTCTCGGCGCTCGAGAACGTGGTGCTGCCGCAGCTTATTCTCGGCTTGACCCGCGACCAGGCGGAGACGCGGGGCAAGGAGATCTTGAAGTCCCTCGGTCTCGAGGAGCGCTGGGATCACCGGCCTGCGCAACTTTCCGGCGGCGAGCAGCAACGCGTGGCTATCGCCCGTGCTGTTGCCAATGACCCCAAGGTCCTACTTGCTGATGAGCCGACCGGCAATCTCGACCCGCACACCGCAGAGCGGGTGTTCGAGCAGCTCCTCAAGCTGGTGCGGCAGTCAGGCGTCGCGGCTGTGGTTGCCACCCATAACCTCGACCTCGCCGCCCGCATGGACCGCACGCTCCGCCTAATGGAAGGCGTCCTTATCGAGGAAGAGGTCGCAGTGGCGAAGGTCGCCGATGGCTAGCGTGCCCTCCAGGTCCTGAGTCTTGTCTCAAGAACAAAGTACGAACATACTCCGTGAAAACCTTGGATATCTCCGTCTTTTTCTTGGGACCAAGGCGGCGAATCCCTGACGGTAAAGACCACCTAGGGTCGGGGAGCGACGAGTCATGGCAGATCGAACTGAGCCCTTCGTGCATCTTCGAGTGCACTCCGCCTATTCGCTGCTCGAAGGCGCTCTCACCATTCAGAAGCTTGCAGCGCTCGCCCGCGCCGACGATGCGCCTGCGATTGCGCTGACTGACTCGAACAATCTGTTCGGTGCTTTGGAGTTCTCGGAAGCAATGGCGGAGGTCGGTGTGCAGCCGATCATCGGCGTGACGCTGTCTTTGACCTTTGCGGCCGAGCGCCAAACAACGATGGCCGCGGAGCAACGCGGTCCACGCATTGAAGGTCGAATTGCGCTCCTCGCCAAAGACGCCAACGGCTATGCCAACCTCATGCGCCTCTCCACCGAGGCCTATTTCGCGGCGGCCGAGACAGGCGAAGTGATCACTCCACTCGCCGAGCTTGCCCGTTGTGCCGAGGGTCTCATCGCGCTCACCGGCGGACCGGAAGGCGTTATCGACTTACCCCTTGCCGAAGGCAATCCTGAGCTCGCCCGTACGCGGCTCGAGGCTTTGAAGGCCCTGTTCGGCGATCGACTTTATGTCGAGCTGCAGCGCCATAACCTGCCGCAGGAGCGGGCTATCGAGCCGCAGCTCATCGACCTCGCCTATGACTTCGATATTCCGATCGTCGCCGCCAACGAGCCATACTTCGCGACCCAGGAGGATTTCGAAGCGCATGACGCGCTTCTCTGTATCGCGGAAGGAAGCTACGTCGCGGTCGACGACAGGCGCCGACTGAGCCCCGAGCATTATTTCAAGACATCGGCGGATATGCGGAAACTGTTCGCCGACGTGCCGGAAGCGCTCGATAACACCATCGAGATCGCGCGGCGCTGCGCCTTCCGGCCCGAGGAGCGCACGCCGATCCTTCCGCCGTTCTTGACGGGGGGCTCCGCGGGGAGCGCACTCGCCGAGACGGAGGCTGCCGAGCTTAAGCGCCAGGCTGAAGCTGGCCTCAAGGAGCGGGTTGCCCAATATGGCCTGGCCCTGGGCTATGACGCGGCGACCTATGCCGAGCGGCTTGCCTTCGAGCTCGATGTCATCACTGGCATGAACTATCAGGGCTATTTCCTAATCGTTGCCGATTTCATCAAATGGGCCAAGGCGCAAAACATTCCGGTGGGGCCGGGGCGGGGCTCAGGAGCAGGCTCTCTTGTCGCCTATGCGCTCACCATCACAGATCTCGACCCGATCCGCTTCGGGCTCCTGTTCGAGCGCTTCCTCAATCCCGAGCGCGTGTCGATGCCGGATTTCGATATCGACTTCTGCCAGGACCGTCGCGATGAGGTGATCGCCTACGTGCGCGAGCGCTATGGCGCCGAGCGCGTGGCTCACATCATCACCTTCGGCAAGCTCCAGGCGCGCGCCGTGCTGCGTGACGTCGGCCGCGTCCTCCAGATGCCTTACGGGCAGGTGGACCGGCTGTGCAAGCTCGTGCCGATGAACCCCGCCAACCCTATCACCCTGCCACAGGCCATCGCCGCCGAGCCACGACTCCAGGAGGCGCGTGACGCTGAGCCGATCGTCGCCAAGCTGCTCGACATCGGTCAGAGGCTCGAAGGACTTTACCGCCACGCTTCGACACACGCCGCGGGCGTTGTCATCGCTGACCGGCCCTTGATCGAGCTTGTGCCGCTCTACCGCGATCCACGCGCACAACTGCCGGCCACGCAGTTCAGCATGAAATGGGCGGAAGCTGCAGGCCTCGTGAAATTCGACTTCCTCGGCTTGAAGACCCTTACTGTGATCGAGACGGCGCGGGAGCTGATTGCGAGGCGCGGTATCGCCATCGACCCGTCGAAGCTTCCTCTCGACGATCCGGCCGCCTATGCGCTGCTCCAGCGCGGCGACACTGTCGGCGTGTTCCAGCTCGAAGGTCAGGGCATGCGCGATGCCTTGCGCAAGCTAAGGCCAGACCGCTTCGAGGACATCATCGCCATCGTCGCGCTCTACCGCCCGGGACCGATGGACAACATCGATTCCTACGTGAACCGCAAGCACGGCCGCGAGGGCATCGAGTCGCTGCACCCGATGATCGAGCCGATCCTCAAAGAGACGTACGGCGTCATCATCTACCAGGAGCAGGTGATGCAGATCGCCCAGGTCCTCTCCGGCTTCTCGCTCGGCGAGGCCGATCTGCTGCGGCGCGCCATGGGCAAGAAGATCAAGAAGGAGATGGCGGCGCAGAAGACGCGCTTTGTCGAGGGCGCCGTGACCAACGGCGTCGATCGAGCCCGCGCCGAATATATTTTCGAGCTGGTGGCGAAGTTCGCTGGCTATGGCTTCAACAAGTCGCACGCCGCAGCCTATGCGCTGATCGCTTATCAGACCGCCTATCTCAAGGCGAACTATCCGACCCAGTTCGTCGCCGCGTCGATGACGCTCGACATTGGCAATGCCGATAAGCTCAACAGCTTCGCCCAGGAAGCGCGCCGCCTGGGGCTGCGTGTAGAGCCGCCCTCCATGAACCGCTCTGAGGTTGGCTTCCTGCCGAGCGACGGCGCCATTCGCTACTCGCTTGCGGCGCTCAAGAATGTCGGCCGGCATGCGGTCGAACACATTTGTGAGGAGCGGAAGGCGCAGGGGCCGTTCCGCGACGTCTCTGATTTCGCGCGGCGGATCAATCCGCGCTTCGTCAACAAGCGCGCGCTCGAGACGCTTGCCGCGGCGGGCGCCCTCGACGAGCTTGGTGTCGATCGCGCTACAGCCTATGCCAATGTCGATCGCATGATTGCCGTCGGTAATCGCTCGATCGAGACGAGCGCCGAGGGTCAGGAAGACTTGTTCGGCGGCGCGCAGCATGCTCCGCCGCCAATAGAGCTCCGGCCGGCCAAGCCCTGGATTCCCACAGACCGGCTGAGCAAAGAGTTCGAGGCCGTCGGCTTCTTCCTCACCGGTCACCCGCTCGACGACTACAAGGACGTGTTGGAATCGCTCGGTGCTGAGTCCTGGATCGAATTCGCGGCAAAGGCCCGGACACGTCGCGTCGTGGGCACGCTTGCCGGCACGGTGCTCAATTCGCGTGAGCGCAAGGGTAAGAGCGGCAACGCCTATGCTTTCGTCGCATTCTCAGACCCAACTGGGCAGTTCGAGGCTGTGGTGTTCTCCGAGGCGCTTGCCGCCTCGCGCGCGCTGCTAGAGCCAGGCACGGCGGTGCTCCTCGACGTCGAGGCCGAAGCTGACGGCGAAAGCGTCAAGGTGCGCGTGCAAAAGCTCGCTTCTCTCGATAAGGCTGCCGAGGCGCGTCACGCCGGCATGAAGATTTATCTCGACCATCCCAGGGCACTGGCGCCCCTTGCCGAGCAGGTGGGGAGTAAAAGTGGGGAGGGTCAGTTCCGCATTGTCCTCCGCATCGATGAGCTCAAGCGGGAAGTCGAGTTCGTTCTGCCGCAAGGGATCGACGCCACGCCAAAGCAGCGGAGCGCGCTCAAGATGCTCGAAGGCGTGGCCGCGATCAGCGCGCTCTAGGACCGCTCGGTCGCAACTTTCGCGGGTGCGGGTCTTGCCAAGCAGCAACCCCATCCCTATAAACCGCCCATCTCACACGCGGGACTTCAAGCGTCGCTCAGGCTCGCAGCCTTTGCTTTCGCTCCGGTGACTGGGGTTAGACCCGGTCTCTTACCCCGCGGCGGCAGAACCGGAAAAAGGAGTGAAGCAGTCCAATGGCACTGCCTAATGTCACTATGCGCCAGCTCCTCGAGGCTGGCGTGCATTTTGGTCATCAGACCCATCGCTGGAATCCGAAGATGGCCCCGTTCATCTACGGATCCCGCAACAACATTCACATCATCGACCTCACGCAGACTGTGCCACTTCTACATCAGGCGCTGCTCACCGTGTCCGATGTGGTTTCCAAGGGCGGACGCGTGCTGTTCGTCGGCACCAAGCGCCAGGCGTCGGAAGCGGTCGCCGATGCCGCAAAGTCCTGCGCGCAATACTACGTCAATCACCGCTGGCTCGGTGGCACTCTCACCAACTGGCGCACCATCTCGAACTCGATCAAGCGACTCAAGTCGCTCGAGGAGTTGCTCCAGGGCGAGGCCCACGGTCTCACCAAGAAGGAGCTGCTTCAGCTTACGCGCGAAAAGGAGAAGCTCGAGCGTTCGCTTGGCGGCATCAAGGACATGGGCGCGCTTCCCGACCTGATGTTCGTGATCGACACCAACAAGGAAGCGATCGCGATCGCCGAGGCGCGCAAGCTGCACATGCCGGTCGTAGCGGTGGTCGACTCGAACAGCGATCCGGAGGGCATCAGCCATCCCATCCCTGGCAATGACGATGCCGGGCGTGCCATCACGCTTTACTGCGATCTTGTCTCGCGCGCCGCGCTTGACGGCATCGAACGGGCGCAAGGCGCGGTTGGTGTCGATCTCGGCGCGGCGGAGGAACCAGGCGCCGAGCCTGAGCTTGAGGGTGTAGAAGCTTCGGAGGGGCCTGCAGCCGAACGCAGGCCTAAGAGGAAGGCGGGGCGAAGCGAAACGAGAGGGTCGGGCAACGGCAAGGCAAGGCCCGAGGGCAAGAAACCGGGCCGCAGAGCCAAGGCGTCAGAGGCCGAAGAGCAGGCATAAGAAGACCGGGACGAGGCGGCCCGCAAACCAACGCGAAGCCGCAACGCACAGAGGCGAGCATGACCACGATTACCGCAACCATGGTTAAGGACCTGCGCGAGAAAACCGGCGCGGGCATGATGGATTGCAAGGCAGCCCTGAACGAGACCAGCGGTGATCTCGAAGCCGCGGTCGACTGGCTGAGGACCAAGGGCCTCGCCAAGGCGGCCAAGAAGGCGGACCGCATTGCTGCCGAAGGCCTGATCGGGCTCGCCGGCGAAGCAAAGCAAGCTGCGCTGGTCGAAGTCAATTCCGAGACCGACTTCGTCGCCCGCAATCAGAAGTTCCAGGATATGGTGCGCGAGATCGCCTCAGTCGCGCTTAAGGCCAAGGGTGATGTCGCCAAGCTTGCCGCGGCCAAGTACGGAAGCGGCAAGACCACGGTTGCCGACACGATCAAGGAAATGATCGGCTCGATCGGCGAGAATATGACCTTGCGTCGAGCCGACTATCTTGCAACCGCCAAGGGCGTGGTGGCGAGCTATGTGCACAATTCCGTGGCGCCTGGTCTTGGCAAGATCGGCGTCATCGTCGCGCTCGAGTCGGGCGGAGCGGCCGACAAATTGCAAGCCTTCGGCCGGCAGCTCGCGATGCACATTGCCTTTGCCAATCCGCAGAGCGTCGACGTTGGAGGCCTTGACAAAGCCCTGGTCGATCATGAGCGGGTGATACTGACAGAGCAGGCCAAAGAATCGGGCAAGCCCGCGAACGTGATCGAGAAGATGGTCGAAGGCCGCCTGCGGAAGTTCTACGAAGAGGTCGTCCTCCTCGCCCAGTCCTTCGTGCATGATCCGGATTTGACTGTAGAGAAGGCGGTTGCCGCGGCTGCGAAGGAGGTCGGCGCGCCGATCAAGATCGCCGGCTTCTACCGCTTTGCCCTGGGCGAGGGGATCGACCGGCCAGACACCGATTTCGCGGCGGAGGTTGCCGCAGCGGCGTCGGGGTCCTAAGGTCGCGCGGGGCGGCAAGAGGGATTCGCGCGGATACACTGCTCGAAAGTCCCGCAACTTCGCCGGAGTTTTCGTTGATGGCAAAACCCGCCGCGATTGCAAAGCTTCGCTACCGGCGGGTGCTCCTCAAGATGTCGGGTGAGGCGCTTGCCGGCGACAAGGGCTATGGCATCGATCTCGACGTGCTGGCCCCGATCGCCCGCGACGTCGCCGCAGCCGTCTCCTCGGGCGCCGAGATCTGCCTCGTGATTGGGGGGGGCAACATCTTCCGCGGCCTCATGGCCTCGGAGGTCGGCATGGACCGGGCCCGGGCCGACTATATGGGCATGCTGGCAACGGTAATGAACGCGCTTGCACTGCAGACTGCCATTGAGCGGCAAGGCAGGCCTGCGCGCGTGCTTTCAGCCATTCCCATGCCAACTGTGTGCGAGGCGTACATTCGTGATAAGGCACTCGACCACCTGGAAAAGGGCAGGGTCGTCATCTTTGCTGGCGGCACCGGCAATCCCTTTTTCACCACCGACACCGCCGCGGCACTTAGGGCAGCCGAGATGGGCTGCGATGCGCTGCTCAAGGCCACCAAGGTCGACGGCGTTTACAGCGCCGATCCGAAAAAGACGCCAAACGCTCGCCGTTATGACCGGCTGACTTATGACGATGTCCTTAAGCAGGATTTGCGAGTCATGGATGGGGCCGCAATCGCCCTTGCGAGGGACAATCGGATTCCGATAATTGTGTTTTCTATCAAGAGCCAAGGCGGCTTGGCTGCGGTTTTGGAAGGGAATGGCTCCTCGACCACGATAGATGGCGGAAAGGGAGCCTAGGAAGCGCGTAGCGTGGCCCGGACCGCTCCACTAAGCGGAAGCCGGGAGCGGGGAAGGCGACATGGCTAGCTTCGAGCTTAAGGAGATCGAGCGGCGGATGCGGGGTGCTCTGGGCGTGCTGAAGCAGGAGTTCGGCGGCTTGCGTACCGGGCGCGCCAGCACGAGCCTGCTCGACCCCATCACGGTGATGGCCTACGGCAACCCTATGCCACTCAATCAGCTTGCTACAATCAACGTGCCTGAGCCGCGGCTGATCACCGTGCAGGTGTGGGATCGGAGCCAAGTTGGCGCCGTTGAGCGCGCAATCAGAGAGTCAGACCTTGGCCTCAATCCCGTGGTCGAAGGGCAGCTCTTGCGCCTTCCCATTCCAGAGCTCAACCAGGAGCGCCGTCACGAGATCGCCAAAGTCGCGCACAAATACGCCGAGCAGGCTCGCGTCGCCGTGCGCAATGTCCGCCGCGACGGCATGGAGCATCTGAAGAAGGCTGAGAAGGATCACGAGATGGGCAAGGACGAGCACCATGCGCTTTCGACCAAGGTGCAGGACTTGACCGACAAGATCATCAAAGAGATCGACGAGGCCCTTGCCAGCAAGGAAGCCGAGATCATGCAGGTCTGATCGGGCAAGGCGTGTGTCCTTACCCCAACTGGAGCAGCCGAACGTGACGCTTGCGATGGATAAGCTCGCCTGGCAGGGGGCCGATCGGCCTTCAGTTCGCCATGTCGCGATCATCATGGACGGCAATGGCCGCTGGGCCGCAGAGCGTGGGTTGCCGCGCGCCGAAGGTCATCGCCAGGGCGTCGAGAGCGTCAGGCGCACGGTCGAGGCTTGCATCGAGCTTGGCATCACTCATCTCACTCTGTTCAGCTTTTCGTCTGAGAACTGGACACGTCCGAAACAGGAGATCAACGACCTGTTTGGCCTGTTGCGCCGCTTCATCAGACGCGACCTCGCCGATTTGCATAAGAACGGGGTGAAGATCCGCGTGATTGGAACGCGCGCCGGGCTCGAGGCCGATATTCTCAGGTTGATCGACGACGCCGTCGACCTTACCAAGGACAATACCGCGCTCAATCTCACCATCGCCTTCAACTACGGCGCCCGCGACGAGATTGCTCGCGCAGCGCGCCGCATCTCGGAGGACGTGGCAAGCGGGGCAATTGCACTGACAGAGGTGACGCCAGAGCGTTTCAGCGCCTATCTCGACACGGCTGGGCTCCCCGACCCCGACCTCCTCATCCGCACCAGCGGCGAGCTGCGTCTTTCGAATTTCCTTCTGTGGCAGCTGGCTTACGCCGAGTTCGTGTTCGTCGACGCCTATTGGCCGGACTTTTCGCGGGAGCAATTGGAAGCCGCGATCGCCGAATATCAGCGGCGCAATCGTCGCTTTGGCGGAACCTCGGCGAGATCGACCGCGTGACGGGAACCCGAACGCTCCCCGACAAAAAACCTGAGGGGGCAGAAAGCCGAAAACCGGAAATCGGCGTACGGCTGGTTTCGGCGCTCGTCCTCGCGGCGATCGCTCTCGGGACCGCGGCTGCAAGCGCATGGACCTTCGCGCTCCTCGTCATCGCATCGAGCACGATCGTCGCTTGGGAGTGGGGCGGTCTCATCAGAGACAAGAGCTTCGACGCCATCACTATCATTGAGGCTATCGGGCTTGCCGCACTTGTCATCCTGCTTACGCTCGGCCGACCTGATTTTGCATTCATTGCCATTGCCGCCACCGCCGGAGCGATCGGCTTCGTCGGATTCTCCTCCGGCACTCTTGGTTGGTCGATCGCCGGGCTCATCTACGCCGCGCTGCCGGCGTCAGCCCTGGTGTGGCTGCGCAGCGATGAGGCCTACGGCGCCATCGCCGTGCTTTATCTCTTTGCGGTTGCCTGGACCACGGATACCGCCTCCTATGCCGCGGGAACGCTTGTGGGAGGCCCTAAGCTTGCGCCTCGCATTTCCCCGCGTAAGACTTGGAGTGGGTTTATCATTGGCGCTCTTGTGCCTGCCCTTATCGGCTATGCTTTCGCTCTAGTCCTGGGCGGTACGGGACCGTTCAGGCTTGCAGCCGTCAGCGTTGTGCTTGCGCTTGCTTGCCAGGGGGGGGACCTCTTCGAGAGCGCAGTGAAGCGCCGCTTCGGAGCTAAGGACATGAGCCAGCTCATTCCCGGTCACGGCGGATTGCTCGACCGCATTGACGGCCTTATCGCCGCCGCGGTTCTCGCAAGCCTGATCGCGCTGCGTGATCCGGCGGCCCCTGGCCGCGCGCTGCTCATCTGGTGAAGGGAAGAGTTATGGTGTTGCCGCTGACATCGGTTGCCATCGAGATCGAGGCGCGCGCCGCGCGCCCACGACGGATCTCCGTGCTAGGTGCGACCGGCTCCATCGGCGAGAGCACGCTCGACCTCATCGGTCGCAATCCAGGGGCTTATCAAGTTGTGGCTCTGACTGGTGGCCACAATGCCGCGCGGCTCGCCGAGCTCGCCATTTTGCATTGCGCCCAGCTCGCCGTTATTGCGGAGCCATCCTGCTACGCAGCACTTCGCGCTGCGCTCACCGGCACCGGCATCGAGGTGGGAGCAGGGCAGGAGGCGCTGCTTGAGGCGGCGAGCCGTCCGGCGGATTGGGTGATGGCGGCGATCGTGGGAGTCGCCGGACTTAAGCCCACGCTTGAAGCGGTGCGGCAGGGAACCGCCACCGCGCTCGCCAACAAGGAATGCCTTGTGTCGGCAGGTGACATCTTCATGACCGAGGTCGCGCGCGCCGGGACCACACTACTTCCTGTCGATTCCGAACATTCTGCCGCCTCTCAGGCGATGGTTGGAACGTCGAGAGAGCGGATCGAGCGGGTTTGCCTTACGGCATCGGGCGGTCCCTTCCGTTCGTGGACTCGCGAGCAGATGCGAACCGCCCGGCCAGAGCAGGCCCTCAACCACCCGAATTGGTCGATGGGCCCTAAGGTGACCATCGACTCGGCGACGCTGATGAATAAGGGCCTAGAGCTGCTCGAGGCGCATCACCTCTTCTCGCTCGCCGCCGACAAGCTCGATGTCCTGATCCATCCGCAGTCTATCGTGCATTGCCTGGTGCACATGAGCGACGGCTCGGTCCTTGCGCAGTTGAGTTGCCCGGATATGCGCACTCCGATCGCCTATAGCCTCGCTTGGCCCGAGCGCATGCATGCGCCGACCAAGCGGCTCGATCTCGCCGCCCTGGGCACGCTCAACTTCGAGGCTCCGGACGTAGCGCGCTTTCCCGCCCTCCGGCTTGCGCGGCAGGTGCTTGTCGAAGGAGGAAGTGCCGCCACGGTGCTGAACGCGGCCAACGAGGTCGCGGTCGACGCGTTTCTAGCCAAGCGCATCGGCTTTCTTGCCATTGCCAACTTGGTTGAAGAGACGCTTGCCGCAAGCTCCGCTCTTACGGCCTTGCCCCGCCGCACCGCCGAGGATGTGCTCGCAATTGACCTTGAGGCGAGGGCTTGCGCACGCTCGCTTCTCGCACGATTTAGCTAGGGCTGGATAAGTCTCCAAGAAGTCTTAATCTAATGAGACAAGCGCGAGCCGGAAAAGCTATTTGCCATCATAGGTTCGGATAACATGGTGCTGGATACCATTATCGGATTTCTGTTTGTTCTGACGGTCGTCGTCTTCTTCCACGAGTTTGGTCATTTCCTCGTCGCCCGCTGGTGTGGCGTCGGCGTCAAGGCATTCTCGATTGGCTTCGGGCCTGAGATCTTCGGCTTCACCGATAAGTATGGTACCCGCTGGAAGGTCAGCTGGATCCCGCTCGGCGGCTACGTGAAATTCATCGATGACGAAAATGTCGCGAGCAGAAGCGGACGCAAGACGCTCGAAAAATTGTCGCCTGAGGAGCGGAAACAGAGCTTCCAGGAGAAGCCCCTGGCGGCCCGCGCCGCCGTGGTCGCCGCCGGACCGATTGCCAATTTCGTTCTCGCGATCGCAATCTTCACGGCAATCTTCGCCCTGTTCGGCGAACGCATCACCGCTGCCAAGGTCGATGTCGTCAACGCCGGAAGCGCCGCAGCGCGCGCCGGCTTCATGGTCGACGATAAGGTCGTAAGCATCGATGGGCAAGCCATCGAGAGCTTCGGCGAGATGCAGCGCATCGTCGGCATGAGTCCCAACCAGCCCCTTCATTTCACCGTCGAGCGCAGCGGCAAGTTCGTCGACATCACCGCGACGCCCGAACTCAAAACCATCACCGACCGCTTTGGTAACGAGATGCGCATGGGTCTGTTGGGCATCCAAAGGAGCGCGTCTGCCGACGATTGGACCCTCAAGCGCCACGATCTCCCGACTGCCTTCGTCATGGCGGTCAAGGAGTGCTACTTCGTGGTGTCCCGCTCGCTCGGCTATCTCTACGACGTGGTAACCGGGCGCGAATCTGCAGATCAGCTCGGAGGGCCGATTCGCATTGCGCAGGTTTCAGGTCAGGTTGCGAGCGCTGGCTTTGTCGCACTGCTCAATCTCGCGGCCATCATCTCCGTGAGTATTGGGCTGCTCAATTTGTTCCCTATACCGATGCTCGATGGCGGTCATCTTCTGTTCTACAGCATCGAGGCCATCAGAGGGCGTCCGCTCAGCGAGAGCACGCAGGAAATCGGGTTCCGCATTGGTCTCGCTTTCGTTTTGATGTTGATGATTTTTGCGACCTGGAATGACTTGATTCACTTGAAGTTTTTGTGAGATTGGCACCACGGAGCGCTGGGCTGGGCGGGGTTTTTGGACCCCCGCCGGCGCGAGGCGGCAGGAACCAAAAATCGGCCACAAAACAATGGCCAGTTTCGAGCCAGAAGCCTGAGCGGCGGCGGGGAACGGCTTTGAGGGGAAGACACCAGTAATGGTGCGGTGGACGTTGGCTAGAGGGCTGCTTGCGGCCCTCGTTGTGTTGTGTAGCGTCCCGCTCTCGCTGGGCCTTGGTGCATGCCTTGGCGAAAC
>DASSLP010000180.1:0-16693 GCA_035689365.1 Methyloceanibacter sp. | reverse complement strand
TTGCCGATCATTCGCTTAAGCACTGAGGGTGGCGCACCCAATCGCCATGCGTGGTGGACGATCACAAGAGAAGCTGCACTCGTCACAACATCGCCCACACCGGGAAGCAATCCGATTATTGGGTCCCAGCCGAAGCCGACTGTCGTGCCAGGAACAGTGTATCGATCATCCATCGTGCTAGCGATCCATCGGACTCGGTCCAGTCGCTGTTGGTGGCCCATTCTGCGGCCCGAGAAGGAGCCGCCAAGACTCACCCGAGAAACTAATCTGTTATGGAGACTGGGCCGTCGGAACCGAGCAATGGTCGTGGACCGGTCCATGATCTTCAGAAATCGACCGAGTTCGGTGCGATAGCGTTGGAAATAGCGTTCACCGAAACGTCGAATTGCGTGATCGGTACAGGCGTGAAAGGCGCGGTCGAAGGCGCGTGGAAGAAGATCAGCCACGCTGCCCATATACTCTCTTAGAGGTGTCGCGAGCTGGGAGAAAGTGATCGCGGCGCCTTGGTCCATCAGCTCATCCAGCTCGCGCACGCGCAATGTATCGAGGATCTCTGACTCGTAGTTGGCTAAGGCGAATGGGAGGACGCTCGTCTCTTTCCGCTCAGCTGCTTTCGCTCAAATGCTTCTCGCCTATACAGATCTGTGTTTGCCCCGAGGAAGTCCATCGTTTGTATGATGGGTTCGATAGAGTGGTTCAATCCACTCTCATACGGAAAGACCAGGATCTCCTTGGTTTGCCGCAGGCAATTGTCAATGCAAACAAACAGCTCGAGCAGGCCAAAAAGCCCTATTTGGCCGGCAGGCCATTGTGCTTCCTTTCCCGCGAGTTCCCTTCGGTTCCACGACGGCATGAAACCGCGTGGACTCCGGTAGATGAGAATGTTCTTAAGCTTCGGAACTTCACGATTGAGCCGATCTAAAACGAAATAATATCGTGGGCGCTAGTTGCCGGCGGGCGCGAGCAAGCGCGCCAGTTCCGCTTCGCGCCACTCCAAAGACGATGAAATCAAGCATGCGGAATTCGGGTTCATGGTAGCCCGGACCGACGGCTTTCATGCGTGCAAGCCCCCAACTTCAGCGGGCACGGCAATCGTCGCGTATTCCGCGCTGATCGAACTCACCTTCCGAAACGAGGAGAAGGCTCGTTTGGTTATTCGAAATTGATGTAATCCTTTGTTTTAATTGGTGGGCGGTGACAGGCTCGAACTGCCGACCTCCTGGGTGTAAACCAGGCGCTCTTCCAGCTGAGCTAACCGCCCTTGAGGCCCACGACAAACAATAAGGCGAAGCCCCGCTGGTTGCGAGGCTCCGCCTCGAGAATTCGTCGGTCTTGAAGCCTAGTTGTTGACGGCCTCTTTGAGCGCCTTGCCTGCGCGGAACTTTGGCACGCGCGAAGCCGGGATTTGCACCTCAGCGCCAGTGCGCGGATTGCGTCCGGTTGAGGCCTTGCGCTGCGCGACCTGGAAATTGCCAAAGCCGACGATGCGCACGGTGTCTCCGCCCTTCAAGGCCTTCTCGATGTTCTTGAACGTCGCGTCGACTGCCCTCTCGGCCGAGTCCTTCGACAGCTCAGATTCCTTCGCCACCTGGGCGACGAGTTCAGCTTTGTTCACGGGTCTCCATCCTTTCGCTCGGCCCCAATCGCAGGGGTTTTGCCCTCGAGGCCGCTTCTTGGGCTACGCTCCGATTCACAAAACACGTGGTGTATGACTGGCGCAAAAAACCCGGAAAATCAACAAAAATGGTCCGACTCGGTGGATAGAGCCGGACCACTGAAATGAGGCAAACCGGCGGCAAAAACCGCCGATTTGCGCGATTTTAATGTGCCGTGACGCCGGGGAGGCCTTCGTCCTTGGGCGGGACGACCTGGGCCTCTTCCTCGGCCTCCTCCTCCCACACGATCGGCTGGGGCGGACGGGTGAAGGCGATCTTCAGTACCTCCTCCATGCGCGACACGGTGCGGATATACAGGGCGTTTTTCAGCTCGTCGGGTATCTCCGTGAGATCCTTGGCATTTTCGTCAGGGATGATCACCGTCTTGATGCCGGCGCGAAGCGCCGCGAGGAGCTTCTCTTTGAGCCCGCCAATGGGGAGCACTCGCCCGCGCAACGTGATTTCGCCGGTCATGGCGACCTCGCGCTTTACCGGGATCCCGGTCATCAACGAGACGATGGCCGTGACCATAGCCACGCCAGCAGAAGGCCCATCCTTGGGGGTTGCACCTTCCGGAACGTGCACGTGGATGTCGCGCTTCTCGAACAACGGCGGCTCGATGCCGTAATCCACGGCGCGGGAGCGCACATAGGCATTGGCGGCCTGGATCGATTCCTTCATGACGTCGCGCAAATTGCCGGTCACGGTCATCTTGCCCTTGCCCGGCATCATCACGCCTTCGACGGTGAGCAACTCGCCGCCGACCTCGGTCCAGGCAAGGCCCGTAACCACGCCGACCTGATCTTCGAGCTCGGCCTCGCCATAACGGAATTTCGGCACGCCAAGATAGTCTTCAAGGTTCTTGAGCGTGACCTTGATCGACTTCTTCTTGGTGGTGAGAAGCTCCTTCACCGATTTCCGGGCGATCTTGGCGATCTCGCGCTCGAGATTCCGCACGCCGGCCTCGCGCGTGTAGCGGCGGATGATCTCCTTCAGAGCATCCTCCTCAAGGGTCCATTCCTCAGCCTCGAGACCGTGCGCCTTGGTCTGGGCTGGGAGCAAGTGGCGGCGCGCGATCTCGATCTTCTCGTCCTCGGTATAGCCCGCGATGCGGATGATCTCCATGCGGTCCATCAAGGCCGGCGGAATGTTGAGCGTGTTGGCCGTGGTCACGAACATCACGTTCGACAGGTCGTAATCGACCTCAAGATAGTGGTCGTTGAAGGTGTGGTTCTGCTCAGGGTCGAGCACTTCGAGCAGAGCCGAAGCGGGGTCACCGCGGAAATCGGCGCCCATCTTGTCGACCTCGTCGAGCAAGAACAGCGGGTTGATCTTCTTCGCCTTCCGCATCGACTGGATTACCTTGCCCGGCATCGAGCCGATATAGGTGCGGCGGTGGCCTCTAATCTCGGCCTCATCCCGCACGCCGCCAAGGCTCATGCGCACGAACTCGCGACCTGTGGCGCGCGCCATGGACTTGCCGAGCGAGGTCTTGCCGACGCCGGGAGGGCCGACCAGGCAGAGGATCGGGCCTTTGAGCATATTGGTCCGGTTCTGCACCGCGAGATATTCGACGATGCGGTCCTTTACCTTCTCAAGCCCGTAATGGTCCTCGTCGAGGATCTTCTGCGCCTCGTCGAGGTCGCGCTTGATCTTGCCCTTGACTCCCCACGGGATGGTGAGCAGCCAGTCGAGATAATTGCGAACCACGGTGGCTTCGGCCGACATCGGGCTCATCTGGCGAAGCTTCTTAAGCTCACCGAGCGCCTTCTCGCGGGCCTCGCGTGACAGCTTGGTCTTCTCGATCTTCTGCTCGATCTCGGCGAGATCGTCGCGGCCCTCCTCGCTGTCGCCGAGCTCCTTCTGGATCGCCTTCATTTGCTCGTTCAGGTAGTATTCGCGCTGCGTCTTCTCCATCTGGCGCTTGACGCGGCTCCTGATTTTGCGCTCGACCTGAAGCACCGAAATCTCGCTCTCCATCAGCGTGAAAACGCGCTCGAGCCGCTCGGAGACCGAACCGATCTCGAGAATCTGCTGCTTCTCGGCGATCTTGATGGCGAGATGCGAGGCGATGGTGTCGGACAGCTTCGAATAGTCCTCTATCTGGCTCGCAGTGCCGAGCACCTCGGGCGAGATCTTCTTGTTGAGCTTCACATAACTTTCGAACTGCGACACAACAGAACGGGCAAGCGCTTCGATCTCGTCTTCGGCGCCTAGCGTCTCTTCGACACGCTCAATCTCGGCTTCGAAATAGCTTGCGTTCTCGGTGTAGCGCTTGATCGCAGCGCGGCGCGTGCCTTCGACCAGGACTTTGACTGTGCCGTCGGGCAGCTTCAGGAGCTGCAACACCGACGCGAGCGTGCCCATGGAATAGATGCCGTCAGTCGTGGGCTCGTCGTCGCTCGCGTTCTTCTGCGCGACAAGCAGGATCTGCTTGTCGGAGCGCATCACCTCCTCTAGTGCGGCGATCGACTTTTCGCGCCCCACGAAGAGCGGCACAATCATGTATGGAAAGACAACGATATCGCGTAGCGGCAAGACCGGATAAAGCTCCGGACCGCCTTCGGTTTTGGTAGTGGACGGCTTTGGTTCGGTCATGGCAGTTCCGTCGCTTTCTTTTCTAGGCGGAACCGTTGCGGCGTTCCGCCGTTCTACGCTGTTCCCGCCCCCAGAAACCGGCTCGGTGTCGTCAAGACTAACACGGCAAACCGCAATGCCGATCCTGTGGCATGATAACCCGCCAGCTAGCGTAGGTGGCGACCTTAGGGATTGCCGTCAAGTGGCACTTTTAACAGGGTCGCCGCCGATTTCCCGCCATTCTGAGGAGGATTCGTCCCCACGTTCAAGCAGGAATCAGGCCATTCCGCGTCAGGCGCTCGTCCCGAGCTCCTCGTGGCGGTCAGAATAGATGCGCAGAGGCCTGGCCTTACCCTCAACGACCTCTGAGCTGATTACCACCTCTTCGACGCCACGAAGCGAAGGTAGCTCGAACATGGTGTCGAGCAGGATGCCCTCCATGATTGAGCGGAGGCCCCTTGCACCCGTTTTGCGATCGATGGCCTTCTTGGCGATGGTCCGCATCGCCTCCTCGGCGAAGGTGAGCTGCACATCCTCCATTTCGAACAGCCGCTGATACTGCCTGACCAGGGCGTTCTTCGGCTCCGTCAGGATGCGCATCAAAGCCTCTTCGTCGAGGTCGTCCAGCGTCGCGATCACCGGAACGCGTCCGATAAACTCGGGGATGAGCCCGAACTTAAGCAGGTCCTCAGGCTCGACCTCCTTCAAGATGTCGCCAGTGCGCCGCTCGTCGACGGACTCGACCTTGGCGCCAAAGCCGATCGAGGTCGACCGCCCGCGCGCCGAGATGATTTTCTCGAGGCCCGCGAACGCTCCGCCGCACACGAACAGGATATTGGTGGTGTCGACCTGGAGGAACTCCTGCTGCGGATGCTTGCGGCCGCCCTGCGGCGGCACAGAGGCGATGGTCCCTTCCATGATCTTGAGCAGCGCCTGCTGCACGCCCTCGCCCGACACGTCGCGGGTGATCGACGGATTGTCCGACTTGCGGCTGATCTTATCGACCTCGTCGATATAGACGATGCCGCGCTGCGCCCGCTCGACGTTGTAGTCGGCAGCCTGGAGCAGCTTGAGGATGATGTTCTCGACGTCCTCGCCAACATAGCCCGCCTCGGTGAGCGTGGTGGCGTCGGCCATAGTGAACGGCACGTCGAGGATGCGTGCGAGCGTCTGCGCAAGCAGGGTCTTTCCGCAGCCGGTGGGACCGATCAGTAGGATGTTCGACTTGGCGAGCTCGACGTCGGAGTTTTTGCTCGAGTGGTTGAGCCGCTTGTAGTGATTGTGCACGGCGACCGACAGCACGCGCTTCGCGTAGTCCTGGCCGATCACGTAGTCGTCGAGGACGGCGCAAATCTCCATCGGCGTCGGCACACCGTCACGCGACTTCACCAGCGAGCTCTTGTTCTCCTCGCGGATGATGTCCATGCAAAGCTCGACGCATTCATCGCAGATGAACACCGTCGGCCCAGCGATGAGCTTGCGCACCTCGTGCTGACTCTTGCCGCAAAAAGAGCAGTAGAGAGTGTTCTTAGAATCGGTTCCGCTCACCTTGCTCATCGGCTTATCCAGTCCTCAAACCTCGTCCGGCGCTTAAGTCTCGGCGCCATTGTCTTTCTTGCCGCCTCGCAAGTGTGAGCCCCCTTTCTCCGGCACAGGCTGCCCGAAGGGCAATCTCAGCATGCTAAGGCGGCACTGATCAAGGATTGATTAATCCCGCATCTCACTTAGGGTTCAAATAACACCATAATCGCCACCCTCGAGGCGGCGCGCCTACACACGCGACTGACCAGGAATTCGTCGATTGGCTCTGGGGCCGCCCGGCTCACAAATCTAGCCGCCGATTCTCCGCCCTACGATACCGGCGAGAGCTTTTCCACTTTTTCTTCCAGCGGATGCCGCTTGGTGATCACCTCATCGACGAGGCCGAACGCGCGGGCATCTTCCGCCGACATGAAATAATCACGGTCGAGCGTCTTGTCGATGGTCGCATAGTCCTGACCGGTATGGCGGACATAGACCTCATTGAGGCGCCGCTTCATCTTGATGATGTCTTCGGCGTGGCGCTCGATGTCGCTTGCTTGACCTTGGAAGCCGCCGGAAGGCTGGTGCAGCAGGATGCGCGCATTGGGCAATGCATAGCGCATGCCCTTCTCGCCGGCGGCGAGCAGCAGCGAGCCCATGGACGCAGCCTGGCCGATGCAGAGCGTCGCCACGGCAGGCCTGATGAACTGCATTGTGTCGTAAATCGCCATGCCGGAAGTCACGATCCCGCCTGGCGAATTGATGTACATGGAGATCTCTTTCTTGGGGTTCTCCGCCTCAAGAAAGAGAAGCTGCGCCGTGATGAGGGAAGCGACTTGGTCCTCGATCGGACCCGTAACGAAGATGATGCGCTCCTTGAGCAGCCGGGAATAGATGTCATAGGCCCGTTCGCCGCGGTTGGTCTGCTCGACCACCATTGGCACGAGGGTATTCAAGAAGGTGTCTGCTGGGTCTTTCATTGAAGTTCCAGAGGGCTGATTAGCGCCGCCGCGGGCTGCCAACGAATCTCGAGTTGGCCTCACTAAATATGGGGTCGCCAGCCAAAACGGAAGAGGGCATTGCCCTCCCCTTAATCACCCATGCTTGCGGCCATGGTGATCATGCCCATGGTCATGATGGTGGTCGTGGTCGTGGTTGTGGTCATGATCGTGGTGGTGATAGGGGTGGTCGTGGCCTTCATCGGGATCGGCGTAGAGTTCTTCAGGGGTCACGGTCTTTTCCGTCACCTTTGCAAGCTCGAGGATATAGTCGACCACCTTGTCCTCGAAGATCGGCGCCCTGAACTCGGCGAGAAGCTCCGGGTTATTCCGGTAGTAGTCGTAGACCTTGCGCTCCTGACCAGGGAACTGCCGCACGCGCTCGAGCAGCGCCCGGCTCACCTCTTCGTCGGTGACGGCAATCTTATTGCGGGTGCCGATCTCTGACAGGATGAGCCCGAGCCGCACGCGCCGCGCGGCGATATCGCGATACTCCTCGCGCGCCTTCTCTTCGGTCGTGCCTTCGTCGGCGAAACTGCGCTTAGAGCGCTCGAGATCGGCCATCACCTGGTGCCAAATGGCATTGAACTCATTGTCTACCAGCGTCGGGGGCAGCTCGAAGCTGTACCCTTGGTTGAGCGCGTCGAGGAGCGCTCGTTTCACTTTAAGGCGCGAGGCTTGCCCGCGATCCCGTTCGAGCCGTTGCTTCACGGTCTCGCGAAGCTTCTCAACCGACTCGATGCCGAGCCCCTTGGCGAAGTCATCATCTAGTGGCGGCGTTTCTGGCGCAGCCACCTCTTTGATTTTCACCTCGAAGCGCGCCCTTTTACCGGCGAGTTGCTTCTCCGGATAGGTCTCGGGGAAGGTCGCGTCGACGTGACGCTCCTCCCCGGCCATGGCGCCGGCAAGTCCCTCTTCGAAGCCTGGAATGAAATTGCCGCTACTGAGCACGACGGGAGCGTTGTCGGTGCTTCCACCCTCGAAGGCTTCGCCGTCGATCTTGCCGACGAAATCGACCATCAGCCGGTCGCCATTCTCGGCGGCTCCGTCCTTCGGCTTGTAACGTAGATTGGCGGCGCGCAAGCGATCGATCGACTGGTCGACGTCCCTTTCCGTCACCGGCGCCACGGGCTTCTCGAGCTTGATCTTGGAGAAGTCGGTCACCTCGAATTGCGGAAGCACTTCGAAGGAAAGCGTGTAGGCTAGGTCGCCAGCACCGGAGAAGATCTTGTCGATCTCGGCCTCATCCTCGGGCAACCCGACTTTGGGTTGAAACGCGGGCCGCTCCTCACGCTGCGACAGCGCCTCTCGGCTCGTCTCGGCGACGGCTTGCTGAACGACCTCGGCCATCACCGACCGCCCGAACACTTTGCGCAAATGCTCTTTCGGTACGCGCCCTGGTCTAAAGCCCTTCAGCCGCGCCCTGCCCTTCAGCTCGTCGAGACGCGCCGAGAGACGCCGCTCTAGCTCATCGGCGCCGACCACCACCTTCAACTGGCGGCGCAACCCTTCAGCAGTCGTTTCCGTGACGTTCATACGCCTCAATCCGTCGTCTGTTCGGGCGCTTGCGGGCGCCTAATCACACTATACGTCCATCCAACGAAGTTGGTTGGTGCGGGCGGAGGGAGTTGAACCCCCACGGCCGAAGCCACCAGAACCTAAATCTGGCGTGTCTACCAGTTTCACCACGCCCGCTTTGGGTCGCGCCCAGCCCTCGACCTCGCGGTCTATAACATCCGGACTCATCGGCTGCCAGCCTGGCGAGGGCGCGCCGCCAATCCGCCGAGCCGGTCCCTCTACAGCCTTCCGCCCCTCTCGTCTATGATGCGCCGCCGAGGGATGGTCCCAACGGAGGCTTCGATGCGCGCCTTGCCATCTCTCCTGCACGTTCTTGTGACGTTCGCCGCACTTACCTCAACTTGCGGAGCCGGCGCCGAGGAGGACCCAAGCAGCGTGGGCACCGTCAACAGGGTTGAGAACGAGGCGCAAGTGATCTCGGCCTCGGGCGCGCTCACTGCCGCGGTTGGCACGCCGGTGCATATGAAGGACGAGCTGCGCACTGGCGCCAACGCGCGGCTTCAGGTTACCTTCCGCGACAACACCCTACTCACCCTTGGGGAGCATGCGAGCGTTGTGATCGATCGCTATGTCTACGATCCCGATCGCGGCGTCGGCGAGACGGTGTTGCAGGCGACCAAGGGCGCGTTCCGCTTTGCCACCGGTCGCATCAAGGAGATGAAAGACCACAAGATCGCCGTTTCGACACCGGTCGCCGATATCGGCGTCCGCGGCACTGAGTTCTGGGGTGGGCCGCTCGAGCAATATGGGGTGCTGCTGCTCGAAGGAGAAGTCAGCGTGTCCAACCAGGCGGGAAGCGTCATGCTGGCAAAGTCAGGACAAGGCACCGACATCGCCTCGGCGCTCGATCGGCCGGGAGAGCCGAAGACATGGCCTGAGGAGAAGGTCGCTCGCGCCATCGCCACCGTTACTCTGCACTAACTTGGCAATGAAAAGCGCGTGAAACCTGTTTTACCGGGACTTCCGTGTCTTGCGGCGCCCTATCCCGCTTATTAGGTTGCCGCTGCAGACAGCCACCGCAAACAAAAAGGCCCGCCCGTGCGTCCCCGCAACGGTATCATTGAGGCGATTGGCAACACTCCGCTGATCAAGCTCAAGCGCGCGTCTGAAGAGACCGGCTGCACCATCCTCGGCAAGGCCGAGTTCATGAATCCCGGCCAGTCGGTTAAGGACCGCGCCGCGCTGTTCATCATCCGCGACGCGTTGAATTCGGGCAGGCTGCAGCCGGGTGGCACTGTTGTCGAGGGCACCGCCGGCAATACGGGCATCGGGCTCGCTCTTGTCGGCAACGCGCTCGGGCTTAAGACCGTCATCGTGATCCCCGAGACCCAGTCGGCCGAGAAGAAGGACATGCTGCGGCTCGCCGGCGCCAACCTGATCGAGGTGCCTGCAGTCCCTTACAAGGACCCCAACAACTACGTGAAATATTCGGGCCGGCTTGCCGAGGAGCTTGCGTCCACGGAGCCAAATGGCGCGATCTGGGCCAACCAGTTCGACAACGTGGCGAACCGTCAAGGCCACATCGAAACCACCGCGCAAGAGATCTGGAATGACCTAGACGGCAAGGTCGACGGCTTCATCTGCGCGGTCGGCACCGGAGGTACCCTCGCCGGCGTCTCTATGGGGCTCAAGGAGCGCGATCCAGGCGTGGTGATCGGGATTGCCGACCCCTTGGGCGCTGCCCTCTACAACTATTACAAGCACGGCGTGCTGAAGGCCGAAGGAAGCTCGATCACAGAAGGCATCGGCCAGGGTCGCATCACCGCCAATCTCGAAGGAGCCAAGATCGACGAGGCCTATCAGATCCCCGATGCCGAGGCTCTGCCGATCATTTTCGATCTGCTGACCGAGGAAGGGCTTTGCCTCGGCGGCTCGAGCGGCATCAATGTCGCTGGCGCCATCCGCCTTGCGCGCGACCTCGGCCCTGGTCATACCATCGTCACGGTTCTCGCCGATTACGGCACCCGGTACCAGAGTCGACTGTTCAACCCCAAATTCCTACGTGAGAAAGGCCTGCCGGTCCCCGCTTGGCTCGACCACGGACAGGTGGCGGCTCCGGAAGTGTACGTCTAGCTCGAAGGGGAGATTTGGCTTTGTCGAAAACGAAGACCTGGCTAATTGAGACCGACGAGCTCGCCCGCGACCTTGGTGCTCCCGATCTCGTCATCATCGATGCCACCTGGTACATGCCGAACGAAGGCAAGGATGCGCATGCGGAATATCTCGGCGAGCACATTCCCGGCGCGCTGTTCTTCGACATCGACGAAATCGCCGACACTAAGAGCACGCTGCCGCACATGCTGCCGCCACCCGAGAAATTCTCGTCTCGTATGCGCGGTATGGGGGTTGGCGACGGCTCGCGCATCGTGGTCTACGATTCGCGGGGACTCTATAGCGCCGCACGCGTGTGGTGGACCTTCCGCGTCATGGGCGTCGACGACGTCAGCGTGCTGAATGGCGGGCTGCCGAAATGGAGACGGGAGGGCCTGCCGCTGGAAAGGGGTGCCCCGCCAAACCGCACGACCAGGCATTTCACGGCGCGTCGAAATCTTGAGCTCGTGCGCGATCTCTCAGACATGAAGGCGTTGCTGAAGGATAAGTCCGCTCAAATCATTGATGCGCGCGCGCCCGAGCGCTTTGCCGGAAAGGCGCCAGAGCCTCGTGCCGGGCTCCGCTCTGGTCACATTCCCGGCTCCCACAACGTGCCGTTCGGCAAGCTCCTCAACCAGGACGGCACGCTCAAGTCGGCGCCCGAGCTGCAGAGGTTGTTCGAGCAGGCCGGCGTCGATCTCAACAAGCCGGTGGTGACGAGCTGCGGCTCTGGCATCACTGCGAGCGTGCTTGCGCTCGGTCTGGCCGAGCTCGGCCATCGCCGCACCTCTGTCTATGACGGGTCATGGTCGGAATGGGGTGCCGATCAAAGCCTCCCCATCGAAACCGGAACATAACCCGGCGCTTGGCCGGCTGGCCCCTGGATGAGCAAACGGACCAGGAAGCAAAAGGATGAGACGAGGCTTGCTCATGCGGGTCGCGATCCCTCGTGCCAGCATGGTTTCGTCAACACGCCCATCTATCGCGGTTCGACGGTAATCTTCCCCACCGTTGCGGCACTTGAAGCGAACGACCAGGACTTCACCTACGGCCGCCTCGGCACACCCACCGTGCGGGCGCTTGAGGAAGCGATCGCCGAAATCGAAGGCGGTCACAGCACACTGCTCGCGCCGTCGGGACTCTCCGCAATTGCCACTTCGCTGCTCGCATTTGTCCGCGCAGGCGACGAGGTGCTCGTCGTTGACAGCGTCTATCGCCCGGCGAGGCGCTTCTGCGACAACGTCTTGAAGCGGCTTGGCGTCACGATAACCTATTACGACCCGCTAGTCGGGGAAGGCATCGGCCGGTTGATCACTGATAAGACGCGGGTCGTGTTCACCGAATCTCCGGGCTCGCAGACGTTCGAGGTCCAGGACATTCCGGCGATCGCCAAAGCGGCCCATGCCGCCGGCGCGGTGGTTATTTTGGACAATACGTGGGCAACGCCGCTTTACTTCAAGCCGTTCGCCCACGGTGCAGATGTTTCCATCCAGGCCGCAACCAAATATATCGGCGGTCATGCCGACATCATGCTCGGTTCGATCACCACGACGGAGAAGACTTCCGCCGCGATCGCCAAGACGCATGAGGACCTTGGCCTCTGTGTTGGGCCTGAGGACGTCTATCTTGGCCTGAGGGGCCTGCGTACTCTTGCAGTGAGACTCGATCGTCATCAGAGATCAGCGCTCGAGCTTGCCCGCTGGCTTGCCCAGAGGCCGGAGGTGGCGCGTGTCATCCATCCCGCTCTGCCCGGCGACCCAGGCCACACACTATGGAAGCGCGACTTCAGCGGCGCCTCTGGACTCTTCTCCATCATCCTGAATCCCGTCTCGCGCAAGAGTGTTGCCGCGATGCTCGACGGGCTCAGCCTGTTCGGCATGGGTTATTCGTGGGGCGGCTTCGAGAGCCTCATTATTCCCTTCGATCCGAGAGACTACCGCACCGCAACGACATGGAACGCGGAGGGTCCGGCACTGCGTTTGCATGTCGGGCTCGAGGACGTCGAGGATCTGAAGGCCGATCTCGACGCGGGCTTTGCCAGGCTCAATGCGCGAGCCTGATTTCACAATCAACGGGATGCAGTCATGGATTTGAAACTCCGCGGCAAGCGGGCGTTGGTCACTGGGTCGACAGTTGGAATCGGTTTCGCCATCGCCCGAGGCCTTGCCCGAGAACGTGCCGAGGTCATCGTCAACGGCCGCACCGAGCAGAAAGTCGCTGAGGCCGTTCAGCGCATCAGCTCTGAGGTGGGTTCTCGCGCCGTCGGCATCTCCGCCGACCTCGGCAGCGCCGAGGGAGTGGCGCGACTCGTTGCCGAAGCCGGACGCGTCGACGTTCTCGTAAACAATGTCGGCATCTTCTGGCCGGTCCCGTTCCTTGAAATCAGCGATGAGGATTGGTTCCGCATTCTCGAGGTCAACGTGATGAGCGGCGTGCGGCTGGCGCGCGAGCTGCTGCCGCAGATGCTGAAGCGGAACTGGGGCCGCATCATTTTCATCTCGAGCGAGTCAGCGCTGCAGACCCCGCCCGAGATGGTCCATTACGGCGTGACCAAGACGGCGCAGCTTGCGTTGTCTCGCGGCATCGCCGAGATCGTCGCGGGAACCGGAGTCACGGTAAATTCCGTGCTGCCGGGACCGACCAGGTCAGAGGGTGCGGTTGAATTTCTTTCCAAAGTTGCGGCCGAGCACAAGACCGACATTGCCGCGGTCGAGGAGGAGTTCTTGCGCACGATGCGGCCTTCATCCGTCTCCGCTGCTTTGCCGAGACGAGGTTGCCAATCTTGTCGTGTTCCTGTGCGGGGAAGGCTCGTCGGCTATCACCGGGGCTGCGCTCAGAGCTGATGGCGGCGTGGTGCGCAGCATCGCTTAGTGAGCCTGCCTAACACTGACTGCTAGTTCAGAGTGTAAGCGGCGAGCGAGTTATCGAGCATCATCGGGATTAGCACCGTCTTCTTTCCTGGCAGATAGGTGAGGTCGGCGCTCCCCTGATTGAGGTCGATCAACAGCTCAGCCTTGCCCTTGGCATCGACACGGTAGAGCGCTCCCTTCGCCCAATCGGTAACGAGATAGACGCCGGGCTGAAGGGCCTCGAGGCCGTCGAGATTGCCGATGAGATCGCCTTTGCCGATCTTGGTCACCTTCTGATCGTCGAGCGACACAGACATTAGAGTCCCGAGCTCCTTCTTTTGTCCTTGGCTCTGGACCTTGCCCAAAGAAGCAACGATGAGATTGTTGCCCTGAACCAGGAGTCCATTAGGGCCGTTCAGCGCGTCGTTGGCGAGCCATGGCTCGAAGCTGCCGTCCTTGAGCCGCCAAATCGTGTTGATCGGCGTGTCGGACACATAGACCGTCCCTGCGTCATCCACCGCGACGTCGTTGAGGAAGACCGCGCCCTTGGCGTCGTAGCGCTTGAGAATCTCTCCGGACGCGGCGTTGATCTCGATGAGCTGATCGACGTCGGCGGCGTAGAGTGTGCGGTCGTGCAGGGCAAGCCCGGTCGGCGAGTTCAGCCCCTTGACCCACTGCCGCTCGAGCATCTTGCCGTCGGCGGTCAGTCTCGAGATGAAGCCGTTGCCGTCCTTCTGCATGACGGCGCCGTTGATGTTGCTGACATAGATGACGCCGGTGGTTGGATCCTCTACGACGGATTCCGGTTGAGCGAGGCCCTTGGTTTCCCAGAGGAGCTTCGGCCCGGCGGCGGCCGCGGTGCTGAAGATGATCAGGGTTGTAGTGAGTGCGACGACGACGGGGCACATGGTCCTCCTCGCCAGATGAATTGGCTTGGGCCTAGGAAGTGGCGGTCCCGCAAGGATTCGAACCTTGAACCCTCTGCTTAGAAGGCAGATGCTCTATCCCTTGAGCTACGGGACCACGCAAAGATCGCCCGACTATAGCCGAAACTCGTGTCAATGCGTCCAACGGTCGGGCCGGCCAAACTTGAAATTCTCGGCATAAGACTTCGGTCTTACTTCCGTCTCTTGCGGCTCCTCGAGACGGAAGGCTATGCCCTGACGCGTGGCGTAGGCGATCGCCTCTTCCTTGGTGGCGAAGGTGATGCGCACTTGCGGACGCGTGTCTGCCGAGCTCGTCCAGCCCATCAGCGGCTCAATCGTGCGCGGCCGGTCCGGCACAAATTCTAAGACCCATTCGCGCGAGGTGGCGTTGCCTTGCTGCATTGCGTTCTTCGCAGGCTTAAAGATGCGCGCGGGCATACATTTCTCCCCAATGGCTCAAGCGAGGCGATGGTCGGGGCAGCAAGATTCGAACTTGCGACCCCCTGCTCCCAAAGCAGGTGCGCTACCAGACTGCGCTATGCCCCGATCAGATCGCCGGCGCATGGCTCGGACCCCCAAAGAGCGGCCGCAAGCCATGCAAAAGACATACATAGTTCGCTGCGGCACGGGTGGCTAGCCTCCAGAGGCTAGTCATCGGGCCACTGGCGCACCTTAGACCGAAGTCGCTAATGCCGAGTGTCTTGGTTGGGGAGACCAGGATAGATGACCTGGTCGCCGCGTTTGAGCCCGATCTTGTTAGCCTCCCCGGCATTCAGTTCGAGGACGCCCACGACGTCGCCCTCCGACGGGATGATCGCGGTGGAGAATGGTTCGGTGTTGCTCTCGACTCGGTGCACCTTCCCGTCGGCAGAGATGAAAACCATGTCGAGAGGGATGAACGTGTTCTTCATCCACATGGTGGCGGGCTGGGGCGGGTCGTAGATGAATAGCATGCCGGCATTTTCGGGAAGCGAACGACGGAACATCAGCCCAAGCGCGCGTTCCTGGTCCGTGATTGCCACTTCAATGTTGAAGTTGTGATCGCCGGTCGCGGTCTTGAGCACGAGCGTTCCGGTGCCCGCCGCCAAGCCGCCGTGCAACGGCGTTAGAAGCGAAAGCGTAATAAGACCGGCAGCAGCCATGCGGCCGAGCCGATCGAGAAGCTCAATCGTCAGTGAGAGGATGGGCCTTGCGCGCCGTCTGGCTTGAGCTCGGCGGCCATAAGCCCCTTCGGTCCGCGGCCATAGCGCACCTGCACTGACTGGCCTGGCCTGAGCTCGGTAAAGCCGCATCGACGCAGCGTCTCCATATGCACGAAAATGTCCAGCGTCTGCGTGCCGCGGGTCAAAAAACCAAAGCCTCTCAAGCGGTTGAACCATTTTACGGTGGCCCGCTCCCAGTCGCTTTCCGGCGGCACCACAACATGGGTGCGCTGCGGCAATTGCGAAGGATGGATCGCGGTCGAATCGTCCATGGAGCGAATGCGGAAGGCCTGCAGGCCCTTTGGCCGGCGCAGCACTTCGCACACCACGCACGCGCCCTCGTAGGCAGTCTGGAAGCCGTCGCGTCTTAGGCAGGTCACATGCAAAAGGACGTCGGGGAGATCTTCGTCCGGCACGATGAAGCCATAACCCTTCGACGCGTCGAACCACTTGATGGAACCCGACACCTCGAACACATCAACTGTGACTTCATCGTCGCGCTGGATATGGCTCTCTAAATGTGGCGCTTCTTTCGCCCCCATGCCGCATTCCCCCGCTTCACTTCTAACGCAGCCGAGCGACACGCCACAAAACGAATCGGCTGAAAGATACTCGCTGCGAAGATAGCATCGCCGTAACCCGAGGCCAGTGGAATTTTCCGAAGCGCCATGTCTAATCCACAATTCAGCGGCGACTTCGTCATCTGTTGGCGAAGTAAAGGGCAAGCATCTGAGCGGGAAAGCAAATCTCCGACATCACGCGCGAAGATCGCGCGCGTCGCGCAGACACTCACAAATCGTCTTGCGACAGTGCAAATGTCTCTCCTGTCGAGAGAAATTTCGTGTCAAGTGCCGATGTGTCGTAAGGTGCGCCGCGCTGTGGACGCCGTGCAACAATGACGCCGTAATCGACATGCTTGGCTGACGAAACCATCAATCGTGCGGGCTTGCCAGTATCGAGCGCCTCGCGCTAAGGGGTGCTCTCAGGCTCTCGGAACAACGCAAGGAGGCGACATCAGATGAAGTATCTGCACACGATGGTACGCATCTCCGACGTCGACAAGTCGCTCGACTTTTATTGCAACAAGCTCGGCTTGAAGGAAGTGCGGCGGATGGAAAATTCGCAAGGCCGCTTCACGCTCTATTATCTGGCCGCCCCCGGCGATGAGGATGCGCAGGTCGAGCTCACCCATAACTGGGACCCCGAGGTCTATGGCGAGGGGCGAAACTTCGGTCACCTCGCTTTCGAGGTCGATGACATCTATGCGACCTGCGAGCGCCTGATGAAGAATGGAGT
>DASSLP010000179.1:0-4667 GCA_035689365.1 Methyloceanibacter sp. | reverse complement strand
TGGCGAATGCCGGAGTTGTCATGGATTGGCTCCTTTGCCACCGGCACTGTCAGATCCTTCGCGGCGGTCAACTAACCGGCCCCCTACACTTGAGCTTTCGGTTCATGCCTGGGACATGGTCCCAGCGGCTCGCCCGCAGATAGGCTTCTGATTTGGCCCGGTCAGACGAGCAAGGTCCAATAGCGACCGGCTATGGTGTCGATCATTCATCAGCATTTCCGGCGCGGAGCGGACATATTACAGCATGCTAGAGGAGAGCCCGCCGAGCGCAGATGCCGCGCATCCGGGAGGAAGCCATGAAGACCTACCATGCGATCGTCATCGGCTCTGGCCAAGGCGGCGTGCCGCTCGCAAGCAACCTCGCGGATCAAGGCCGGTCGGTGGCTCTGATCGAGAAGGGCGATGTCGGCGGGTCGTGCATCAATTACGGCTGCACGCCGACCAAGACGATGATCTCCAGTGCCCGGATCGCGCACTACGCGAGAGTCGCACCGGAGTTCGGCATTCATTTGGGCAAGATCAAAGTGAACATGGCAGAGGTCGTGGTGCGCAAGACCGAGATCGTGGAGTCGTTCCGGAGCGGCGTACAGGACCAGATCGACAGCAGTCCGAACCTTACGCTCTACCGCGGCCACGGCCGCTTCATTGGCGCGCACGAGATCGAGGTCAAGGGCGGTAGACTCAAGAGCGACAAGATTTTCATCAACACCGGCACGCGGCCTCGCATCGTTCCCATACCAGGACTCGATCAGATCGAGGTCCTCACCAACCGCAACATCATGGATGTGAAGGAGCTGCCGGGTCACCTGATCGCGCTCGGCGGCAGCTATTTGGGGCTCGAATTCGGACAAATGTTTCGCCGTCTCGGCAGTGAAGTGAGCATCGTTGAGATGTCAGACAACATCTGCCCCCGCGAGGACCCTGAGGTTTCAGAAAGCCTGAAAGAAGCGCTCGAAGCCGAAGGCATGAAACTTCACCTTGGTGCGAAAGCCGCCAAGGTCGCCAAGACGGCAGGCGGATTGGAGGTCACCCTTGAGAAGAAAGATGGGACCACCGAGACGCTTGCGGGCACGCACCTTCTCATGGCGATCGGCCAGGTGCCGAACTCTGACGACCTCGGCCTCGACAAGGCAGGGGTGGCGACCGACAAGAACGGCTACATCCAGCACAATGGCAAGCTCGAGACCAATGTCCCAGGCATCTGGGTGCTTGGTGACGTGAAAGGCGGGCCGGCCTTCACCCACGTCTCCTATGACGACTATCTCGTGATCTTCGACAATGTGGTGAACGGCAAGAACCGCACCATCGACAACCGCATAGTGCCATATGCGCTTTATACCGATCCGGAGCTTGGCCGGATCGGGCTTACCGAGCGCGAGGCGAGGGCCAAGGGCTACCGCCTAAAGATCGGCAGCGCGCCGATGTCATATGTCGCCCGCGCCATCGAGCGCGGTGAGACCGGCGGCCTCATGAAGATCGTGATCAATGCCGATAACGATCGCATCCTCGGCGCAACGATCCTCGGAGCCGAGGGCGGGGAGCTGGTTCAGATCCTGATGGCGGTGATGCTAGCCGACGCTCCCTACACGGTGCTTGAGAACAAAATGTTCATTCACCCGACACTCGCCGAAGGCCTTTTCGCTCTGCTGGGGAACGTCGAGGCAGTGTAAGCGTCACCGCACCACCTTTCGATAGAGGTGCCAAGTGGCGTGGCCAAGCACTGGCATCACGATAATCAAACCGAGAAAAGCGGGGATCATGCCAATGACAAGCCCGCCCGCCACAATCAAGCCCCACACCGCCATCGGGCCGGGGTTAGCAGCTACCGCGCGAATCGACGTGGACACCGCGCCGTAAAGCCCGACATCGCGATCGAGCAGCAGCGGAAACGATACCACGCTGATCGCGAGCACGAGCAAAGCGAATAGGAAGCCGACCCCAACCCCCACCGCGATCATCCTCAAGCCTGGGGAAGTGGTGAATACGTCGCGAGCGAACGCGGTGATCGAGAGCGGCGGCTCGGGACCGAGTGTGAGCTGGTAGATCACAGCAGCCGCGAGCATCCAAAGCACGAAGATCGCCAACAGCACCAGTCCCAGCACCAGGATTGCACCGAATCCGGGCGAGCGGACCACGCCGAAGGCATCGATCCAACCGATGCGATGGCCCTGCTCACGGCGCCGGCTCATTTCATAAAGGCCGACTGCTGCGACCGGACCGAGCAGTGCGAAGCCGGACGCGAGTGGAAATAGCAGGGGCAGAAAGTGGTAACCGAAACTCAGCCATGCGAGCAGGATGCCCACAAGCGGGTAAATGAGGCAGATGAAGATGACGTCGGACCGATAGGCCTCAAAATCGGCAAGCCCTCTCATCAAAACGGCTCTGAGATCGGAGGTCCTGATCCGGCGAACCGTCGGCAGCGCGATGTCCCGGCTCCCCCGCACGGAGTGACCCAGCGAGCCGACGGTCAGAGACGCAAGCCATAGCTGGTCTGCCGTCCACTCTACCGGGTTTCGGATATGCTCTCGGCTTGTCATGTTCGCTCCTCCCGAACTCCAAGCTCAAAGGTCCCGGGGGCTAGCATCAGTGGCTTGATGCCAACTGGCCGCGGGGCGAGGGCGATAAGCGGAATTATACACCATCGCGGCGTCTAAGTCCCCACTTGTCCAACTTCTCTGCAAGGTCACCCGTCTTTTTTGAACGTCGACTGCTGAGCACCGGGAACCCAGGGCCCTCCATCATTGTTTTGGTGCGGGGGAAGCTCCAATGGCGGCTGGGATGCTGCCGCCAGCAAAGAGGGGTTGGAGCAATGACCAAGCTCGACCAGCTTAATCTTGAGAAAAGCAAGAAGTTCGCCGAGATCTGCGAATTGGTTGCTTGCGAGCTTGGCTACCGCGGGCTTGCGGCAATAAATCCGGAAGACCGCCGGCACATCGAACGTGAGGCGGAGCAACAAGTCACGGAGTGGGGAGAGACCACCGAGCTCCGAACGCGCTCCAACATTCGCCCGATTACGCCGTTACGACGTCTATTGAGCGAGTATCAGAATATTTGCGAGCGAATCCTCGATGAGCATGAAATCGAGGTTGGCCTTTGGGCGTACAAACGAGGGTCACGGCGGCAACGTCGACCTGCGTATCGCTAAAGGGCTCAGCTCCACCGCTGATTTACAGCCCGAGAATTAGAAAGGGGGACAAGCATGCGTGACATCCGCGTCGACCTGCAAGACCGCGCGAATTTGATCAAGAAACAAATGAGCGCTGCGCAGGATCAATTCGATAAGCTCGTCGAGCGGCTCAAGCTGGAGCATCAGAACAGGCTGAAAGAGCCTAAGGCCGAACTGGAAGCCATAAAGCTCCTAACGGAGAAAGAGCATCGCCGGCTTGTCGGCTCTTGGCCCCTGGCACCCCAGCCTCAGAACCCGCAGGCGCAATCCGCAGGACAAGACATAATGAGGCCGGGACCGGTCGTTAAGTTGGCGTCCTGAGCGTTAGCGGCGCCTCAAGTCAGGCGGGGTGATTCAATGCGTAGCATTCTTGGCGACCTGCAAGACCGAGTCGACATGATCAAGCAAGAGATCAACGATGAGAATCATCGATTCGAACAGTTGATGTTGCGAGTCAAAAGGGAGCAGCACAACCGAATCGAGGACCTCAAAGGTCAGCTTTACGCGGTGAACCGGCTCATCCAAATGGCGACATGGCAACGCGACGTTCGTGCAGTACTCAAACTTTCCACGGCAGTCGTGGGGGCCGTCGAGGGCTCGGTCGCGTCCACCGTCCGCCGATTTTGTCATCCGGAAGATTAGACAAATATTGCAAGGGCTACCGGCTAGTGGCCTCATGAAGATCGTGATCGATGCCATGCAGACTGGTGACTGCCCATAGTGCCGAGGCTTCGGGCTTCCTGCTGTCATTTGGCAACGCTGACGCTGGGTGAACTGCTGCAACCTTGGCCTCTTAGAGGAACAGGAGGACGACACTGTCGCTTTCCTCAAAAGCACTTGCCGGTGGCTATATGAATAGGGGGGCGTGCCTCACTCAACCATTCGGAGGATTATCATGCGCCTGCGTTTGATCGCGCCAGCCGACCTAAGCCCCGAGCAGCGCCCGGTTTACGAAGATATGCGTACCGGCATCGAGAAGAATTTCCAGGGCTTCAGCACCATCGCCAAGGGTGGCGCCCTCATGGGGCCGTGGAATCCGTGGCTGCACGAGCCGAAGTTCGGAAAGCCGATTTGGGAGCTGACCAAAGCGCTCTCCTTCTCGCCTTCGCTGCCGAAGCCTGTTCGGGAGGTCGCGATCCTCGTCACCGGTGCAAAGTTCCGCGCAGCCTATGAGATTTACGCCCACGTCATGTTGGCTGAACGTCGCGGGCTTTCCGACGAGAAGCTCGCGACCATCGTGGCCGGTCAGCGCCCTAATGACTTGGCGCGCGATGAGGCAATCGCCTATGACGTTGCATCTGCGCTGGTCGGTCACGGCGTGCTGCCAGAGCTGACCTATCGTCAAGCAGTCCAGGCATTCGGCGAACATGGCGCCGCCGAGCTCATCTACCTAGTCGGACTCTACTGCCTGGTATCTGTGACGCTGAATGGATTCGACGTACCGGTGCCAGAGCCGGATGCGGCGTAACTCATTCACGACCATTACCACTCATATAACGAG
>DASSLP010000178.1:0-2000 GCA_035689365.1 Methyloceanibacter sp. | reverse complement strand
AAGCGGCTGCTACTTCGCGCGGAAGGGCATTCGCGAGATTGTAGGCTGACTACAAGCGGCTCTACGGCGTGAGTGCAGAAGCACGTTTCACGTCGCCTCAGGGCACTCCGACCAAGGTTTAATTTTCGAGCCGTCGCAGTCGTGCAAGAGCGGTACCGTTCGGCCCTTTTGGTGTGGTGCGGGATCGAGCCGCGGGGAGTTGCGCCTAGGTCAGGGTTTCCGAAGTTCGAATCATATCACGCGGCCTTGTCGAGGTTGTAGGTCCAGGTGTGAACCACGGGGTTATCGTTGAAGTAGTCTATTGCGGCCATCAGACGGTCCTTGAGCTCTTGCTTAGAGGAGACACGAATGTGCCGCAGAATCGAACGGGCTAGCTTCGAGAAGAAGCCCTCAACGAGGTTGAGCCAGGAGCCGTGGGTGGGAGTAAAGGTGAACTTAAACCTGCCCGCGGGCTGATCGGCGAGCCATGCTCGCGTCTCCTTGGAGATGTGTGCCGAATGATTGTCGAGGATCAAGTGCAGCGCCGTGTGGGCTGGGTAGGCGCTATCGAGCAGCTTGAGGAACTCAATGAACTCGCGGCTTCGGTGCCGGTCTTTGACCAGCGCGTGCACCTTGCCGGTCAGCAGGTCGATGCCGGCGAGCAAGCTGACCGTGCCGTGGCGCTTGTAGTGATGATCGCGTGCGAAGGTCTGGTGGACGCCGGGTTCGGGCGGCAGATCGGGAGAGGTCGTTGCGATCGCCTGGATACCGGGCTTCTCGTCATAAGAGATGATTGCCAGCGCGTCGCTTGGCTTCTTGTTGGCGGCGGCGGCCTTCTTCAACAGCTTCACCTTGCGATAAACGCACAGCACCTCGGCCATCTTTTCCGCAAAGTCGGGGGCGCGCTGCTCCAGGTAGTACCGCACTTTGTGCGGCTTCACCTCCTCCTGGTCGAGAATCTTGCATACCGTGCCCTGCGCCAAGTTGGACAGGCATGCATGTCCCTCCGCCGGTCCGTGCTCGCGGGCATGCCGGGCGAGAAGCCGCGTCGTCCACAGCTCGTGCGGATATCCCAATTCCTTCGCTTTCCGGCACGCCAGCGAGGTCAGCCACGCTTTGGCTTCGATGGTAATCGTTGGCTCCCGGCCGGGGCGAGGCCGATCATCGAGCGCCGCCATCGGACCTTCGACTACCGCCCGCTCAACGCAGCGCTGCACCGTTTGATGGTGCAATCCGAGGGCTTGGCCAACCGCAAAAAACGACGGATCATCCCGGTAACCCAGCAGGATCCGCGCCCGCTCGACCCGACTCGCGGGCTCGGTTCGCGACTGCGCTATCGACCGCAACTTCCTCACATCCGCATCTCCGAGCGACAACTCGATCGCCCGCCGCCACGCTGCCATGCCGTTCAATCCTTCGTCTCAAGCCCCCGCGGTGCAAAATATAGGAGCTGGAGACCGCAGATGAATCCCCGCATATGACAAGTTTCATGGAATAGGTCGTCTAGATGCCGAAGGTCGTCCCGACCGTTACGCCGCGAGATCGAGCTTCTCGGCCACCGTCGAGTCGGCATTGAGCCGGTAGATCAGAGGCACTCCGGTGCCGATCTCGCGCTTGAGAATGTCGGTCGTTGAAAGCCGCTCGAGCACCATGACCAGCGCGCGCAGCGAGTTGCCGTGCGCTGAGACCAGAACCCGGTTTCCGCGCAGCGCCGCCGGCAGAATTTCCTGAATGTAATACGGAAGCACGCGCGCAGCCGTGTCTTTCAGGCTCTCGCCGCCAGGCGGCGCCACGTCATACGAGCGCCGCCAGACGTGCACCTGCTGAGCGCCCCATTTGGCTCTCGCGTCATCTTTGTTGAGCCCGGAGAGGTCTCCGTAGTCGCGTTCGTTGAGTGCCTTGTCCTTGAAAGCCGGGATGCCGCTCTGGCCCAACTCTTCCAACATGAGATCGAGGGAGTGTTGTGCCCGAATGAGCGCCGACGTGAATGCAACGCTGAAGGAGAAGCCCTGCGCCTTGAG
>DASSLP010000177.1:0-11333 GCA_035689365.1 Methyloceanibacter sp. | reverse complement strand
TAGGCAGATATCCTTGAACCGAGACCATTGATAAAGACCGGCCACGATCAAAAGGATACCGCCCACAACATTGCTGGTGCTTGCCATCGGTGTAAGCAACGCGGCGCGTTCGAGCGACCATTGTGCGTTGGTGGCGTGATGAACGTGTTCTGGATGGCAGCTATTGCGACGCTAATACTCGCGGAAAAAATCGTCAGAGGGCATTTCTTATCGCGCACAGTTGGCGCTGGTCTTATCGTCGGAGGTTGGTTGCTGATGCTGCCTACGTCCGCTGTAGGTCATGTGCAGACATTGGCCGCCGCGCTCACGCCGTTCCATGGGTGGATCGGGGTTTAGGTCTAGCCCTGGTTTCTTCACCCAGGTCACGCCATACCAATCTCCGCTTTGGGTCACTAGCGGACTTCTCTTCACGGCACCATGAATGCGTCTTCTGAGAGCGACAACTAAGCCGCACCGCTTTGCTTCCCCCATGCTTCCCCAAACCGACGGTACGGTTGGGTCCGCATAGAGGGCCCACCGTAATATATTAACATCGTTGATGAAAATTGGAGCGGGCGAGGGGATTCGAACCCCCGACCCCAACCTTGGCAAGGTTGTGCTCTACCCCTGAGCTACACCCGCGACTCCAAGCCGAATGTTAGCGCCTTAGGCGCCCACCGTCAGCACTTTCGATGGCCGCCGGTTTGTAGTTGATCGCTTCGGCGATGTCCACAACGGGGCTACTGCCGGTAGCTAGGAGCGCCCGCGCCGCGTATCAAGGCAACCCAAGCCGGCGGAGCACCGATGGCCATCGACCGAAACACCCTGTTCACCCATCTGGAACAACTTGGCATCGAAGCGACCACGGTCGAGCACGAGCCCGTGTTCACGGTCGGACAATCGGCGGGCCTGCGCGCCACGATCCCTGGCGCACACACGAAGAGCCTGTTCCTCACCGACAAGGACGGACACCTGGTCCTCGCGGTCGCCAAGGACGACACACGCGTCGACATGAAGAAGCTTGCGAAGCAACTCGGGCTCGGCCGTCTCAGCTTCGGCAAGCCGGAGCTGCTCGAAAGCGTGCTCGGCGTAACGCCAGGCTCGGTGACGCCGCTCGCCCTGCTGAACGACACCACGGCTTCCGTCACCGTGGTGGTCGATGAGGCCCTCATGAACTTCGCCGAGGTCAATTGCCATCCGCTGGAGAACACCGCGACCACAAGGGTCGCGACAGGCGATCTCCTCCGCTTCATCGAGGCCACCGGGCATAGCCCAATCCTCGTGAAGCTCGGCTGACGCCTCGTCTGCCGCAGCCCCGCGGCAGGTTGCCAAAAGCCCGGTGGCGGCCCATCTTTGAGGGGCCAGTTCAGGACCTTAACCGAGCATGAGCGTGGACACTCCCATCCTCAATCAGGGCGGCGCCGACGCCGACCTCATCAAAAACACAACGACCAAGGACTTCCTGCGCGACGTGATCGAGGCTTCGCGCGAGGTGCCGGTGCTGGTCGATTTCTGGGCACCGTGGTGCGGCCCCTGCCGACAGCTCACACCGATCCTTGAGAAGGCGGTGCGAGGGGCCAAGGGCGCGGTCAGGCTGGTCAAGCTTAACATTGACGAGCACCCGCAGATTCCCGGCCAGATGGGCGTGCAATCGATCCCGGCCGTGTTCGCCTTTCAGGACGGAAGGCCTGTCGATGGCTTCATGGGCGCGCTGCCCGAGTCGCGCGTCAATGCCTTCATCGCCCGCCTCATTGGCGACGCCGACGGCGATACCGCCGCGGATATCGAAGCGGCCGAAGAGGCGCTTGCCGCGGGCGATCTCAATGCCGCGGCGCAGCTCTTCGGCGAGGTGCTGCAAAAGGACCGCGAGAACGCGCAAGCCCTAGCCGGTCTTGCCAAGTGCTACATCAAGACCGGCGATCTAACCCGCGCCGAGCAAACCTTGGCGCTCGTTCCTCCGGCCAAGGCCGACAGTGCTGCTGTAGCAAGCGCCCGAGCGGCGCTTGAGCTCTCGCGCAAGGCGCCGGCTGCCGGCGAGATCGACGCGCTGCGCGCCAAGCTCGCGGCCGATTCGAAGGACGCGCAAGCGCGCTTTGACCTCGCGCTCGCTTTGAACGCGAAGGGTGACCGCAAGGGAGCGCTCGACGAGCTGCTTATCCTCGTCGCCAAGAACCGGAGCTGGAACGACGACGCGGCCCGCAAGCAGCTCCTCCAGCTGTTCGATGCTTGGGGGCCAAGCGATCCTTCGACCGTTACCGGCCGCCAGAGGCTCTCCTCGCTGCTCTTTGCGTGAGAGCCAAGGAGTTCATCCATTGGGGTGACCGACGTCTATCGCAGCGCTTCGGACCTGCCCCGAACTTTGCCCATGTTTCCACTGCGGGGCGCAATCCTTCTGCCGCGCGCTTCGCTCACCCTCAACGTGTTCGAGCCGCGCTACCTTGCGCTCGTCGATCATGCTCTCGCCGGCAACCGGTTGATCGGCGTCATCCAACCAGCGCCCGAAGCGGGAAGTGTTGAATCCCCGCAAGGCAAAACCTTTCCGCTGCGTTGTGTCGGCTGCGCCGGTAAGATCACGTCCTTCGCCGAGAACGAGGATGACCGGGTCGTCATTTCACTTTCAGGCGTGGCGCGCTTCCGCGTTAGTCGTGATGTTGAAGGAGACGAGCCGTTCCGCGTGTGCCAGGTTGACTTCGCGCCTTATGCCCAAGATGTCGTCAGCGGATATGGCGAGGACGAGGTCGATCGCCCGCGCCTCATTGCGACGCTCCAGAGCTATCTCATCGCCAATAACCTGAACGCCGACTGGGAGCGCATCAACCGCGCGAGCACCGAGCGGTTGGTGAATATACTGTCGATCTTGAGCCCCTACGGCCCCGAGGAGAAGCAATGCCTGCTCGAGGCGCGTGACTTGCGGGCGCGCTCCGAAGCGCTTATCGCGCTTGCCGAGATGGAGCTTGCGGCGCGAGACGACGGCTCCGGAACATCGCTACAATGACGGCCGGGAGTTGCATCGATGAGCGATGAACCTGAAAAGAGCGGGCGGCGCATGGTCGATCCCAAGCTTCTCGAGATCCTGGTCTGTCCCCTTACCAAGACCTCGCTCGACTACGACGCCGAGCGGCAGGAGCTAATCAGCCGTGCCGCTGGACTCGCCTATCCGATCCGCGACGGCATCCCCATCATGCTGCCGGAGGAAGCACGCAAGCTCGACGAAAGCTAGAGTGTCTCGCCGCGCAGCAGACGCGGCACTTGTCCCGTTGTGCCGGCGGCTTCGCGGACGAGGAAGCGCTTCGCGCCGGGCGCGCGGTCCACGAGGCCAAGACCGAGATCGCGCAGCACTCTGAGCGGCGCACTATCGTTGGAGAACAGGCGGTTCAATCCGTCCATCACCGCCGCCGAGAAGGCGCTATCGAATCTGCGCCAGCGCTCGTAGCGCTGGAGCTGCGGCGCGGCGCCGATGTCCAATCCAAGCCGCGCGCTTTCGACGATGGTCTCGGCGAGCGCCGCCACATCGCGCATGCCGATATTCAGTCCCTGTCCGGCGAGCGGGTGCACCACATGTGCGGCGTCTCCGATCAGCGCAAGCCGGTCGGCAATGAAGCTTCGCGCGATCTGAAGATCGAGCGGGAAGGATTGCCGCGGACCGGCAAGCGCGATCTCACCGAGGCGATGGCCGAAGCGCTTGGTGAGCTCCGCCACGAAATCCTTTTCGCTCCCTGCCATGATGGCTGCGCCGCGCGTCTTCTCTTCGGTCCATACGATTGACGAACGGTTGCCCGTGAGCGGCAGGATGGCGAACGGACCTGCTGGGAGGAAATGCTGCACCGCCCGTCCGCGATGCGGCCTTTCATGTGCGACGGTGGTGACGATGCCTATTTGCGGGTATGACCAGCCCACGCATTTGATGCCGGCGCGCTCCCTGATGCGCGAGCGTTTGCCGTCGGCGGCCACAAGGAGGCTTGCTTCGATCTTCCCGTCTTGCGCAAACCTTGCCGCTACGGCGAATGGCCCTGCAGTGAAATCGTCGATCATGTCACGCGCGACGACATCGATCGCCTCGTTCTCGGCGACGGCAGCAGCGAGTACCCGATCGAGATCGCCAGACTCGACGATGCAGGCGGCCGCCTCGCCAGCTTTGAGCTCGTCGTCGAAGCCGAGAAAGTGCTGCCTCAAGCAGGCGTCAAGGGGACTGTCGGTGATTTCGATCGATAAGATGGCTTGCGCGTTCGGCTCAAGCTTCTGCCACAGGCCGAGCACCGAAAGCAGGCTCTTGCTCGCCGCCGAAAGCGCAAGTGCGCGCGCATCCAAAACTCTGCCAGTGTCGACTGTCGGACGTTCGGCATCGACCAGCGCGATGCGGAACCCTTGCGGCGCCTCCTTGGCAAGAACGAGTGCAAGTGTCCGCCCAGCGAAGCCTCCGCCGGCAATGGCAACATCGTAAGACCGCCAGCGCTTTGGACTGGACTTAGCCATCACACAGCAATGCCACGTTCCGTATGCGAAGCGAAACTGCTAAAGGGCGAGGATTCGTCTCAGAAAAGGCCCGACCATGAGCCGCGCGCTCGACCAGCTCCTCTCCATCCTCGACATTGAACGGCTCGAAGAGAATCTGTTCAGGGGCTTGAGCCCTCAGGTCGGCTGGCAGCGCGTGTTCGGCGGGCAGGTGATCGGCCAGGCACTGGTGGCCGCGCACCGCACGGTGAACGGCCGCCTGGCGCATTCGCTTCACGCTTACTTCCTTCGCGCCGGCGATCCCTCTGTGCCGATCATCTACAACGTGGACAGGATTCGCGATGGCGGAAGCTTCACGACGCGCCGCGTGGTCGCCATTCAGCACGGACAGGCGATCTTCTCGATGGCGGCCTCCTTCCACAAAGAGGAGACAGGGCTCGAGCATCAGATCAAGATGCCGGAGGTGCCGCCGCCGGAATCCCTGCCGAGCGAGGCCGAGCTCAAAGAGCGGCTCATCGACCGTTTGCCCGAGCCGCTCAAGGCTTATTGGCAGCGCGAGCGTCCTATCGAGATCCGTCCCGTCGATCTGTCGCGCTATCTTTTGCCAGAGAAGCGTACGCCATCGCAGCAGGTGTGGATCAAGGCGACCGGGCAACTCGGAAACGATCAAAGCCTGCATCAATGCGTGCTCGCCTACGCCTCGGACTTCACGCTCCTCGACACGGCGCTGATCGCTCATGGCCGTTCAGTGTTCGATCCCAATCTAATGCTTGCGAGCCTCGATCACGCCCTTTGGTTCCACCGGAAATTCCACGCCGACGACTGGCTGCTTTATGCCCAAGACAGCCCAATTATCGGCGCCGGCCGTGCCTTTTGCCGAGGCATGCTGTTCACCCGTGACGGGAAGCTTGTGGCCTCCACGGCACAAGAGGGCCTGGTCAGGGAAAGAACTGTCACGAAGACAGGCTAGTTTCTGAGCAATTAGCGATTTTTGCCTATTTTTTGTGCCGATCTGCCTTGGCCTGTCTCCCCTGACACCGCCGGCTGCCTGAAAAAGACTCATCAAAGCCAGTGACTTGCCAGCATCCAATCGAGTTGGCACGGGGCTTGACTCTGGCTCCGGGTTCGCACGGCTGGAACCGGCATGGACAAGAACCGGCAGCCGTAAACATGGAGGGGTTCGAAAGATGAAGCTGGTGATGGCGATCATCAAGCCATTCAAGCTCGATGAGGTGCGCCAAGCCCTCACTGAGCTCGGCCTGCAAGGCATGACCGTGACCGAGGTGAAGGGCTACGGGAGGCAAAAGGGCCACACGGAAATCTATCGGGGCGCGGAATACGCCGTGAACTTTCTGCCGAAGATCAAGATCGAGGTGGTGGTTCCTGCCAAGCTGGTCGACAAGGCGGTGGACGCCATCGTCGCCGCAGCCAAGACCGGGCAGATCGGCGACGGCAAGATCTTCGTCGTTCCCGTCGAGCAGACGGTGCGCATCCGCACCGGTGAAACCAACGAATCGGCGCTCTAATGGGGAGAGGAAGAAAGATGGTTAAACTTGCCAAATATCTCGTTGCCGCGGTCGCAGCGCTCGCTGTGTTCTTGATCTTCAAGCTCGACCCGGCGTTGGCCCAAGAGGCCGCGGGAGCGGCGCCAGCAGCGCCGACTCCGCCGCCTTCGCCGATCAACACCGGCGACACCGCCTGGATGCTCACATCGACGGCACTGGTGCTGCTGATGACGATTCCAGGCCTTGCCCTCTTTTATGGCGGCATGGTGCGCAAGAAGAACGTGCTTGCTACCGTGGGCCAGGCGTTCGGGGCGACCTGCATCATCACCGTGTTGTGGATGGTCATCGGCTACTCGATCGCGTTCACGACCAACGATAGCGCGTCGCTGCAAAAGTGGATCGGTGGCTTCACGTACATCATGCTGAAGCCGATGACGATCAACGCGGTGAACCCGCTCGCGGGATCCATCCCAGAGTCGGTCTACATGACCTTTCAGATGACCTTCGCCATCATCACGCCGGCGCTGATCGCGGGCTCGCTCGCCGACCGCATGAAGTTCTCGGCCTTCATGGTGTTCATGGGAGCTTGGCTTGTGCTGGTCTATAGCCCGATCGCGCATTGGGTATGGGGCGGCGGCTGGCTCGGTCAGCTCGGCGCGCTCGACTACGCAGGTGGAACCGTCGTGCATCTCAACGCCGGAACCGCGGGCCTGGTCGTCGCTCTTGTGCTCGGGCCGCGCTACGGGCTCGGCAAGGAGAACATGGCGCCCTACAACCTCGTCTACAGCGTGATCGGCGCCTCGCTTCTGTGGGTTGGCTGGTTCGGGTTCAACGCGGGATCGGCAGTGACCGCCAACGTCAATGCCGGCATGGCCATGGCAGCAACTCAGATTGCCACGGCGGCGGCAGCGCTCGCCTGGATGGTGTGCGAGTGGTTGATCAGCAAGAAGCCCAGCATCCTCGGCCTTGTCTCTGGCGCCGTTGCCGGCCTTGTGGCGATCACACCGGCATCCGGCTTCGTCAACCCAACGGGTGCGCTGATCATCGGCATTGCCGCGGGTGTCGTGTGCTACTTTGCAGCGGTACACGTCAAGAAGGCGCTCGGCTATGACGACGCGCTTGACGCGTTCGGCGTGCACGCAGTAGGCGGCGCTCTCGGCGCCATGTTGACCGGCGCGTTCGCGTCAAGCGCCATCAATTCCGCTGGGAAAGGCTGGCTCATCGATGGTAACGCCCATCAGATGCTGATCCAGTTCTATGACGTCGCCGGCACGTTCGTGTACTGCGCCATCATGACCTTCATCATCCTCAAGGTGATCGACATCATCATGGGCCTGAGAGTCAGCCAGGCTGTCGAAGTCGAAGGCCTTGACATCAACTTGCATGGCGAGGTGGTGCAGTAACAGTCAGTACACGCGTAACGTAGTGGGAATAACCTCGTCAAAGAAGAGCTAAGTCTCCTCCTCCTCCCAAGACTTTGCTCTCACCTGAGCCCCGGCCTTTCGCCGGGGCTCATTGTTTTGATTGCTGCCCCACGGGCATTGCCGGAGGAGCCTCTATCCCGTAACACGCTCCGCTTATGCCGCCTGATTTTGCGCTGAGCCGCCTCGATCAGATGGTGCGATCGCCGTTTCAGCGGCTCGCATCTTTGCTCGAAGGCATCACGCCTGGCGTCCCAGCCATCGATGTTTCGCTCGGCGAGCCCAAAGCGCTGCTGCCGCCGTTTCTCGGTCCGACCCTGCAAGAGCATTTGTCGGAGTTCGGGCGCTACCCGCCGATCAGAGGCATTCCGGCACTCCGCGAGGCCATCGCCGCTTGGATTGGCCGGCGATATCCGGTTCTTGAGGGCCGCATCGATCCCGAACGGCACGTTCTGCCGCTCAATGGCTCGCGTGAAGGCTTGTTCTCGGCGATCTTCCCAGCGCTAGCGCGGACGCCTTCACTCACACCGCCGGCAGTGCTCATCCCCAATCCGTTCTATCAGGCCTATGGTGCGGCAGCGGCGGCCTCCGGCGCAGAGCCGGTCTTCCTGCCGAGCACCGCCTTGACGGAGTTCCTTCCCGAGCTCGACAAGATCGATGCAGGGACTCTCGAACGTGCGGTCGCGCTCTACCTCAATTCGCCGTCAAATCCCCAGGGTGCAGTGGCGAGCGGCGAGTATCTCGCCCAGGCGATAGAGCTCGCCCAGAGCTTCGATTTTCTGCTGTTCGCCGACGAATGTTACTCGGAGATCTATAGCGAGGTGCCTCCGCCGGGCGTGCTCGAGACGGCCTACGCGAAGACCGGAAGCCTCGCCAATGTCGTGGTGTTCCAGTCGCTATCCAAGCGCTCAGGCCTTCCAGGCCTAAGGTCTGGCTTCGTCGCCGGCGATCCTGACTTCATCGCCGCCTTCGGCCGGTTCCGCAACGTTGCCTGCCCGCAAGTACCGATACCCGTGCAGCATGTGTCAATCGCGGCCTGGGGCGACGAGGACCACGTCGAGAAGGGCCGTGTGCTGTACCGCGAGAATTTTGACCTGGCTGATGCAATTCTTAATAGCCGCTTCGGTTATCGGAGACCGCACGGAGCCTTCTTTCTTTGGTTAAATATGGCGGATTTCGGCGGCGGAGAGGCGGCGGCGACAACCCTTTGGAAAGGGTGTGGTGTCAGAGTGTTGCCTGGAGCCTATCTCGCGCAAGCCGGCCCCGATGGCACAAATCCCGGCAGGGACTACATCAGGGTCGCGCTGGTGCATGACAGGGACACCACGCGCGAGGCTTTAACGCGCATCGTCGCCACATTGGGCTAGAGGGGATGGCGAGTAGGGGCAGAGCTAAGGAGCGCCGGCGGCTCCTGCCGGGAGCGGTCGAGTCCGGATTGCGCCGGCTCCTGCTCGGCGGCTGTGGGCTACTCATTATCACTCTCGTATGCGCTGTCTGGGCTAGCCTCGCCACCTGGTCGGTGCACGACCCGAGCTTCAACAACGCGACTCGCGCCGCGCCGCGTAACCTGCTCGGCCATTGGGGGGCTGTGGTCGCCGACCTCACCATCCAGTCGATCGGGCTTGCCTCGATCATCCTGTTTCTGCCGCTTGCCGCTTGGGGATGGCATATCGTGTTCCGCACAGTCCCCAACCGGCGGCGGTTCAGGCTGCTCTCCTGGCCAGCCGCCGTGATGCTGCTCTCGGCCGCGCTCGCCGCGTTACCCCAGCCGAAGAGCTGGCCGCTGCCGAACGGTCTTGGCGGTATTTTCGGCGATTTCTTCATGGCCGGCGCCCACATTATCGGGCCGTTCTTTCCGGAGGCCGCTGTGTCGTTCGTGGCCGGCATCGCCTTCCTTATCGTGGGTACGATGCTGCTCCTATTCGCCTGCGGCACCAGCACCTCGCGGCTGATCGAGCTATGGGCGCCGCGCAGCACGGTGGCGGGCGAATGGGCGAGCGCATCGCTTAGTGCCGTCATGCATTTCGCGATGCTCGTGGCGTCTAAGCTGAGGCGCCTGATGCCGAGCCGCGCCCGTGACGACGAGGAAGAGGATTACGAGGACAATACCGAAGAGCAACGCTTCGAGCCTGAGGAGGCCGAGGTCGACGCCGAAGGCCGCATCGAGCCGTCCTTCGGACCTGCACCGATTACCGAGGACTTCGAGGATGAAGGTGAGGAGGACATCACCGCGCCGAACTACCGCATCACCCGCACCGCCGCGAAGGAGAAGAAGAAGCATACCGGCCTCTCCCGCTCCCCCCGCTCTGACGAGCCCTACGACCCGCCGTCGATCAAGCTGTTGCAGCAGGTGCGCGGTAACCGCGGCCGCGGGGTGTCCGACGAGGTGCTGCAGGAGAATGCGCGCGAGCTCGAAGGCGTGCTTCAGGATTTCGGCGTCAAGGGCGAGATCACCAATGTCAGGCCTGGCCCCGTAGTCACGCTTTACGAGCTTGAGCCAGCGCCAGGCACCAAGTCTTCGCGCGTTATCGGCCTTGCCGACGATATCGCGCGCTCCATGAGCGCGGTCGCTACACGCGTCGCCGTGGTTCCAGGCCGCAATGCCATCGGCATCGAGCTCCCCAACGACCGCCGCGAGGTGGTGCTGCTCAGGGAGCTGCTGGAGACCTCGGACTTCGAGGACACAGATGCGCGGCTTGCGCTTGCGCTCGGCAAGAATATCGGCGGCGAGCCGATCATCGTCGATCTCTCCCGCATGCCGCACCTCCTGATCGCCGGCACCACCGGCTCCGGCAAGTCGGTCGGCATCAACACGATGATCTTGTCGCTGCTCTACCGGCTCTCTCCCGACCAGTGCAAATTCATCATGATCGATCCCAAGATGCTCGAGCTGTCGGCGTATGACGGCATTCCGCATCTGCTCGCGCCGGTCGTCACCGACCCCAAGAAGGCGGTGGTGGCGCTCAAATGGACGGTGCGCGAGATGGAGGAACGCTACAAACGCATGTCGAAATTGGGCGTGCGCGACATCAAAGGCTACAACGCCCGCATCCTCCACGCCGAAGCCAAGGGCGAAGTCCTGACCAGGACCGTGCAGACCGGCTTCGATCGGGCTACCGGCCGCGCCATCTACGAGCAGGAGGAAATGGATTACGACGCGATGCCCTATATCGTCGTGATCGTCGACGAGATGGCCGACCTGATGATGGTCGCCGGCAAGGACATCGAGGCTGCGGTGCAACGTCTCGCCCAGATGGCGCGCGCCGCCGGCATCCATCTCATCACCGCGACCCAGCGCCCGAGCGTCGATGTCATCACCGGCACGATCAAGGCGAACTTCCCGACGCGAGTGAGCTTTCAGGTCACCTCAAAGATCGACAGCCGCACCATTCTCGGCGAGCAGGGCGCAGAGCAGCTGCTCGGCCAAGGCGACATGCTCTACATGGCTGGCGGCGGGCGCATCATGCGCGTGCACGGGCCCTTCGTGGCCGACGACGAGGTCGAGAAGGTCGTGCGTCATTTGAAGAAGCAAGGCGTGCCGGCTTACCTCGAAGCCGTCACCGAAGAGGAGGATGACGGAGAGGAGGACAGCGAGGGCGGTGAGGAATTCGGCGAGTCCGGCAACGAGCTCTACGACCAGGCCGTGGCCATCGTGCTTCGCGACCGCAAGGCCTCCACGAGCTATGTCCAGCGCAGGCTCGGCATCGGATATAACCGCGCGGCCTCTCTGGTCGAGCGCATGGAGAATGAAGGCCTGATCGGCCCCGCCAACCATGCCGGAAAGCGCGAGATTCTGGTCGGCCGGGACGAGGCGGCCACGCCCTATTAGCCGCGCTTTTTGGCCGCGGACGCCAAGAAGTTGACCAGATTTGACTGAATCATCTATCGGTTATTCGAGCAAAAACCCGCGCCGGTCCGAGGGAGGGGGGTGCATGATCTGCCGCAGAGTTGCCGGGCTGTTCGTTGCCTTGCCTCT
>DASSLP010000176.1:0-6100 GCA_035689365.1 Methyloceanibacter sp. | reverse complement strand
GGACTTGTGATCTTCTCCGACGAGAAGAACCACGCCTCGATGATCGAGGGCATCAGGCGCGGCGGCGGCGCGAAGCACATCTTCCGCCATAACGACGTCGAGAATCTCGAGGAGCTGCTCGACAAGGTTCCGGCCCAGACGCCCAAGATCATCGTGTTCGAGAGCGTCTACTCGATGGACGGCCACATCGCACCGATCAAAGAGATTTGCGAGCTCGCCGAGAAATACGGCGCACTCACCTATCTTGACGAAGTGCACGCCGTCGGCCTGTACGGCCCACGCGGCGGCGGCATTGCCGAGCGCGACGGCGTTATGGACCGCATCGACATCATCAACGGGACGCTCGCCAAGGGCTTCGGGGTGATGGGCGGCTATATCGCGGCGACCAAAGCCTGCTGCGACGCGATCCGCTCCTACGCTCCTGGCTTCATCTTCACCACCTCTCTTGCCCCGGCCATTGCCGCTGGTGCGCTCACCTCGATCCGCCATTTGAAGCGATCGGAGATCGAGCGGGTGCGGCTGAAAGAGCGAGTGCGCAAGGTCAAGGCGCTCATGACCGACGCCCGCCTACCGGTTATGGAAAATCCGAGCCATATCGTGCCGGTAATGGTGGGCGATCCAGTGCACTGCAAGGCGGTCACCGACACTCTGCTCAATCACTACCGAATCTACGTGCAGCCTATCAATTATCCGACCGTGCCGCGCGGAACGGAGCGCATGCGTTTCACGCCGTCGCCGGTCCATACCGATGCGCAGATCGCCGATCTCATCGCGGCGCTCAAGGAGCTGTGGGCGGCCTGCCCGGTCGGCAAAGGCCAATATGTACGGCTTGCCGCCGAGTAGCGCATGGTTGCGCGACTTTTAGTCCTGCTCACCGGCTTTGGACTATTAATTGCTTTCGGCACTCGGCCGGCGCTGGCGCAGGATATCGAAATCTGCCTCGCCACAGCGGACCGGGTGGCCAACGGCGAGAAGGTCACTTCCGACGACAAGGACGCAGGCCATGAGGCCTGCCAGCGCGCGCTCGCTGCGACCTCAAGCATCATGCAAAAGCAAGAGATCCAAGAGGCCGATTTCGACATCGTCGGCCGCCCGAAACAGCCGAATTGAATCAGGCCGCCCGGGCGCGGGTGGGCTGGACGATGATGCTTCCTTTGTCACCGCGCACGATTTCCTCATCGGCGAGCTTGAAGTTCTCCATGCGCACCGTGAGGTAACGGTCGAAATAGCCCTTCAGCGGTTTTTCGATGGATTTATCGTAGTCAGGACGTGCCACGTGGGTAGCGCCCTGCACGACCTTCACCACGTTGCCGTTCTTCACCACCACCTCGCCGTTCTTGAACACGTATTCCGGCGTTGCGAACATCGCCTCGCGATCAGGGTCGTCGCGATAGACGGTGATGTCAGCCCGCGCGCCGACGCCAAGGTGACCTAGGTCCCGAAGGCCGAGACTCTTAGCGGGGCCCGCGCGGGTCAAAATGGCGATCTCGTCGAGCGTGTATTCGCGGGTGAGCGACTTGAGCAAGCTCGCCTGCGCCTGCGCGTCAGGATTGATTTTCTGCAGCATGTCGTCGCGGAAGCTCTTGTTCATGAGTAGCCTGATGAGATGCGGATAGAAGAAGAACGGCGCGCCATTCGGATGGTCGGTGGTGAGGAAGATGCGCCACGGATCGTCGAACAAGAGGAAGGTCTCGAGGCCGATCACCCATTGCATAGCGTTGACGAAGCTCTTGTCGCGGTAGCGCATCGGCACCACCCCACACCCGGCGTCGCACTCGATATCCATGATCACCGGCTTTTTAGGATGCGCGCTCTTGGCGATGGCGTATTGGCGCATGGAGTCGCCAGACGCCGTGCAGGTCTGGCCGAACAGCACTTGGCCAACGTCGATCGAGACGTTGGGCGCCTTGTTGACAAGCTCTGCTAGCCGCGCCGCGCCTGAAGAGAATTTCTTGTCGCCCTCGGTGCCATAGCTCAGGAACTGCGTGTGCGTCATGTGGATGCGCAGGCCTTCCGCCGCGCGTACGGTGTCGAGCGTCGTCTCGATATTGCCGGGAATGCCGAGATTGCAGCCGTGAATGTGCAGCGGATGGGTGAGGCCTAGCTCCTGCACGGCGCGGGCGAGCGTCAAGATGATCTGGCGCGGCGTGACCTTGTAATAGACATGCTCCTCGTCGAGATCGAGCTTGCGCTGATTAAACTTGAAGGCGCTGATGCCGCCCGGGTTCACGACCTTGATGGCGATCGCCTGGGAGGCATGCAGGATCCAGGCGACGTAATCCTTGATCGCCGCAAAATCCTCCTTGGCCGCGAGCTGGCGCAGGAAATAGTCGTCCGAGCCGAGCATGGCGAAGGCGCCTTTGTCGACCATCGGCGTGTCGCCCATTTCCATGTGCGCCTGACGGGCGTTGGCGGGAAGCATGGCGGGCTCGAAGCAGGCGGTGTAGCCCATCTCGGCGTAGCGATAGCCGGTGACGTGGGTCGACGGGACCGAGCAACCTGAGCCAGCGCGAGTGAGCTCGGTGCGGGTGACAGGATCGCCGCGGTGGTCCTCGGGCAGAAGCGCGCGGGCGATGGTCATCTTGCCGCCGCCGATATGAGTGTGGGGGTCGATGGCGCCGGCCATGACGATGCGGCCTTTGATGTCGTAGGTTGCGTCGGGCTTGGCGTTTGGCTTCGCCGCTACGATCTTGCCGTCCTCGACATAGATGTCGCGGACCTCGCCACTCACTTTATTTGCGGGATCATAGATTTTTCCGCCGGAAAGCTTGATGAGCATAGTCGAGAGTCTCCGGACCTAGAGTGCGGCTTCGATGGCCGCGAGCACGTCGGCGGAAGGCGGAAGCTCCGCACGGCCGAGATCCTTGAGCGGCAAAGACACGACATTATCGACCCGGATCATGCGACCGGCATGGTCCAGCCCCGGCGTGCCGACGGGAATGAACACTTGAGGCGGCTTCGCAAGTTTGAGGCCCGGCGTGCCAAGCACAATCGTTTGCAGCTTGGTCTCCGGCGGCGCGAGATCAGGCGAAATGGAGGCGATCCAGACGAGAAGGTCGCCCTCGCTGTCCTTGAGCATGCGACCGATGGCCCAACGGTAAGGATCATAATCCGGTGCGCCGCTCGCATAGCTGACGCGGAGCGGATAGCCGCTGATCCAAGTGCATACCGCCGAGGCAGTGATCGCCCCCTCCCCGCCGCCTACCGAAAGTCCGGCGAAGCGCGTGGTCTGATTGAGGTCCTTTACCAGCCCAGCGAATTGCTCGACGGCGAGCTCGGCAAACGGAAAATCGAGCGACGGAGGCGCCCATACCACGACGCCGTATTTCGCCTGCTTGCACTTCTCGGCGAGTGCATCGATCTCGGCCAGCGTGACATCATCGATCTTGAGCGGCTTCAATCTAAAGCCGCGCAGTCTCGCGCGCAGTGCCCCTACGACCTCGCCAGCCCGTTCAGGCTTGCAGGGAAGCGTGATCACATCGGCGACTTGCGATCCCTTGGTGACGGCGCCATCGAGCCCCTTGCCGATGAACACGAGCGTGCGTTTGGACGCCGTCACGTCGAACATCGAGTCAGGCGGAGCGGCAATCGTCTCGATGAAGCGCGGATGAAGCCCAAGCACGTCGCTCCCAGCAACGATGATGAGATCGGCGCGGTTGCGGGTTTCGGTGAGCGTCGAGGTGATCCAGCCGGTGGTTTGCAGCACCTTGAAGTTGCGATATTGCGCCTCGCTAAGGGCGTGATCGACGATGCCGCCAGAGCACTCGGCGAGCGCGAGCACGGCGCGCATGCCTTCGACATCGGTTGCAAGCCCGCCATAAAGCGGAAGCGCAGCCTTGCCGATCAGCTTGGCGGCTTCCGCCACGGCCTTGTCGAGCGATACCTCCTTGCCGCCGATTTGCGGCGACGCCTCGGGCAGCTTGCGCTCGAAACCGGCGATAGACCTCGGACTGCCGTTCTTGAGCACCTTAAGCCCCTTGTCGGTCCGCTCGATGACGAGATCGTCGTTGAGCGTCCCATCGAAAGGATCGGTAACGTTCTCGAACAACTCAGATGTAGCGCGCCCGGCCTTGGCTTGGCGCGCGGTCGAACTTGTCATGCGGGATGACTCTCCAATAAAGGCGGGGAAAGAAAGCATGGGATGGAGCCCATGACAACCCACGCCGCCGTCCTTTGCTCTTGCGCCAATCCGCCGTAATCAGCGCGCCGTAATCATCGAGCCACGGTCGTGGCGACGGAAAAAAGGCGCCGGCGGTGAAGGCCGGCGCCCAGTCCTTGTTCTGTGTGGCTTAGACCGTCAGGTCGAGTGGCCGGCAATCGCGTGATAGATCACGAGCAGCACCGCCGCGCCGATGATCGCGACGAACATGCTGTAGAGATTGAATCCCGTGATTCCCGTGGCGCCGAGAGCGGTGAAGAGATAGCCGCCCACCACCGCCCCGACAATGCCGAGCACAATATCCATCAGCAGTCCCTGACCGGAGCCGCTGACGAGCTTGCTCGCAATGAAGCCCGCGATCAGTCCCAAGACAATCCAGGCGATAATCGACATGTGAAGTCTCCTCGTTGCTGGGTTGGCAACGCCGACGCCTACCGCACTAGCTCAAAAGCCGCGCCATCTCGCGCTGGGTCGGCAGCCGCCCCTCAGGGGTGAGCTTGTCGACCGTTCCCGGAAGCAGACGCGAGAGCTCCTCGACCACCTGGTCCCGTGACAATCCGGTACGGCGCGAAAGCTCGTCGACGACGTCGCGACCAAGCGCATCGGAAACCTGATCCGAAGAGATGTCTTGGTTGGCGCCGGTATTGATCCAGGTGTCGATCGTGTCGCCAAAGCCCTTCTGCTGGAACTGCTTGATGAGGCCGCCGAGCCCATCAAGGATATTGCCAGGGTTGGGCTCTGATGCCGGCGTGGGCGCCGGCGAGCGTGGTTGCGACTCTGGCGCCGGAGCGCCGGCCGGTTCGCTGCTCTTGCCGCTGAAATAGCGGGAGGCGAGAAGCGCAAGAAGGGCGATGATCAGGGGCTTCGCAACGCTGCCGCCAGGCACGGCGGGATTCTGATTCGAACCGAAGATGTTGGGCGAACTCATGGGTGACCTCCTCGTGAACTGGCCGCCCCTGTCCCCGAGCCTCTTAATCTACCACCCAAACCTCGGACGGACCAACGGCGCATCTGATTGAGCCTGCTCGGATTGCTGCAAATGCGCGGTGGCTCAAGTGCCAAGATGCATCATGCGGGCGAAGGGGTGGTCGGCGAGCGAGCTCTCGCCCAACACCTTGCAGCCCGCGGCGGCGACCTTGTGGTCGTTCTCTACAGAGCTTCCGCTTACGCCGATTGCTCCGAACAATATGCCGTCCTGGATGATCGGCAGGCCGCCGGGAAACGTTATGAGACCGCCGTTCGAATGCTCGATTCCGTAAAGCGGCTTTCCAGGCTGCGACAACTTGCCAAGTTCGCCGGACCCCATGGTGAAGAAGCAGGCGGTCTTCGCCTTCTTTATCGCGATGTCAATCGAGCCGACCCAAGCATCATCCATGCGGATGAAGGCGCGCAAATTTGCCCCGGAATCGACCACGGCGATACACATTTTAGTATCGAGACGGATCGCCTCTTTGCGCGCGGCAGCAATGGCCTTTTCGGCCTGCTCCAGATCGATATGCATGGATTGCTCTCCTCGGTGGGATGGGAACTCGGCCATTAAAACACGCGCGGGCGCCGGCCGTTCCCGGACGAAAAAGGCTAGCATGCCGCGGCAACGTGCCAGCCAGAGGCAAAGAACCCTGCCTTGAGCAGCGAAACCTGCGGTGCAGGAAACCAAGACGAGGGACCTTTGGGGGCGCCAAAGTCCTGAGACTTCGCCAAAATTAAAGGCGTCTCGGTCGTCTTTGTCGGGAGTTCTGGTCAAGAACCTAATTGGTTTGCTCGCCCGCTGCCCAGCCGTGTGTGAATTCGTGGCGGCCCTCACGCGGTTAAGAAAAGAGTTCGACTTGCGATTCGAAACCTAAATGCTTGCGGCGGGTTTGTCGGCTTACATGCCCCAAGACCCGAAGAAACTCTGCCGGCGCTACGGTCTCGTCTATATCGAGACGACGGATCTGCGTT
>DASSLP010000175.1:0-3659 GCA_035689365.1 Methyloceanibacter sp. | reverse complement strand
GATCGTTTTCGCCGGCTCAAGGACCGACAATTCTTTGATCGTTGCAGAAGGCAAGCGTTCAGGGATGGTCCTGCTGGAATTGTGGGGGTGTTTTACGACCGGACTCTTAGCTATGTCTTCCGTCGGGATTTCCGCCCGCAGGAAAGTGAGGACCTTGGTGATCCGTTCGGAGAGCATCGTCAGCTTCCTCTCGCGCCCAAGCGGAAAGCGTCGGTCTCTGTTATTCGGACCTACTTGAGACGACACGAATATGATTAGAGTGTGGCTTACGCACCTAAGGTCTGCACGAGTTAAAGTGCAGTGCGTGCACGATTGTTCCGCTTGGTCGGACGCTCGGCCGATGAGGGCTAACTAGCTGTCGAGGGGGTAGGCGGCTTCGAGGATGTAAGGGCCGCCGCCTACCGAAGCGCGCGACGAGTAGAGCACGAAGCGGCTGACAGTGAAGGGCTCCGCCTCGATGCGCCCCTGCCGCTCAAGATAGGCGGCGACAGCGTCGGCGCGCGCGCCCCTGAGCCGGGCGAGCGTCACATGCGGCTGGAAATTGCGCCCCTCCGGCGGGAGCCCCGCTTCGCGTGCCGCACGCTCATTGGCGCGGCGCAAGGCGGCAAGCCCTTCCGACGGCGCGAAGCCCGCAAAGATGGCGCGCGGCTTGTTGCCGCCGAAACTACCAAGGCCGTTGAGCTTGAGCTCGAACGGGGTGACTGCGATCTCGCTCAAGGCGAGGGTGAAGTCGTGTGCCGTGGCGCCGTCGACATCGCCGACGAAGCGGAGCGTAAGGTGATAGTTCTCTGGATCGATCCAGCGCGCACCGGTCAGTCCCGCGCGAAGCTGCGTCAAGCGCGCGGCGATGCTCTCCGGGATCTCGATGGCGGAGAAGAGTCGGGGCATAGCGGACGACTCACTTCGATAGGTAGACACTCAAGGGCACGGGTTCGAGTAGTCAAGGTGGATTTGATTGATGTCCTCAAGCAGATTGTCCGAAATCTTGAGGTCGGCTGCGGCGATGTCGGTCTTGAGCTGCGCCATGCTGGTTGCGCCGATGATCGTGCTCGTCACGAACGGCCGGGACACGGCGAAGGCGATCGCCATCCGCGCCGGATCGAGCCCATGCTTGCGAGCAAGCGCGATGTACGCGGAGATCGCCTTTGGGCCATTTCCCTTCTCATAACGTCCGAGACGGTTGAACAGCGTCTTGCGCGAGCCTGGCGGGAGCGCCCCGCCTTCATATTTGCCGGTGAGGTAGCCCTGGCCGAGGGGCGAGTAGCCAAGCAGGCTGACCTCCTCGCGCTGGGCGATCTCGGAGAGTCCGATCTCGAAGGTGCGATTCACGAGATTGTAGGCATTCTGGATCGAGGCGATGCGCGGCAGGCCTCGATCGTCGGCGGCCTTGAGGAAGGTCATTAGCCCCCAGGGCGTCTCGTTCGAGAGCCCTACGAAGCGTATCTTGCCCTCCTGCACGAGCTTGCCGAGCGTGTCGAGGATCTCCGGGATGGGGTGAGTGTCTCCGGCAATATGCACGTATTCGAGGCCCTGAAACACGCGCATCGGCCGGTCGGGCCAGTGGAGCTGATAGAGATCGATGGAGTCCGTCCTGAGCCGTTTCAAGCTCGCCTCGACCGCCTCACTGATCTGCGTCGGGCTTTGCCGTGGCAGCGAGCGGTCCTTGCGGAGCCAATCGGCGGTGCCGCGGCCAGCGATCTTGGTGGCAATGAGAACCTTGTCGCGCTTCTTTTGCCGCGCGAGCCAGGTGCCGATGATCGACTCGGTGCGGCCTTGGGTTTCAGCCTTTGGAGGCACCGGGTAGATCTCGGCGGCGTCGAAGATGTTGATGCCGCAGTCGACCGCATAGTCCATCTGCCTGTGGCCCTCGGCCTCGGAGTTCTGCTCGCCGAAGGTCATGGTGCCGAGGCAGAGCTCGCTCACCTTCACGCCGGTGCGGCCGAGTTGGCGATAACGCATGACGCACCTAAGCGAGGCGCCCGACTAGGCCGGAATGACGACGGGATCGACGGCGCCGTGCTGCTCGATCTTCTGCTCGGCACGCTCGGTCGCGAAGAAGGTGGGGAAGAGAAGCCACAACACGAAGGCGGCGACGGTGAGCAGGGAAATCGCCGCGAAAATTTTGCCGAAATGAAGGGGCATGTGTCGTGCCGGCCGTTTGCGAGGCGAGGACAGTAGCCAAGTCGCCACGTGTTATCAATCTAGGCCAACCCGCCGGAGTGGACTAAAACCGTCGGCCGAGACTCTTCACGGGGGGATCGTCAATTGAGCCGCACCATTCTTGTAATCTGCGCGACCCATCGCGACCATCGCGAACTTCCGCGTTTGGCTCCCCGCGGCATCGATTTCATCTTCCACGACTATGCGAGCACCTCGATCGAGGATCTGATCAGCGAGAGAGCGGCAGGTGGCAGCCCCGTCGCCGATCCCTTGGCCGAAATCGAGCGGATCCTCGATCTGGTCAAAGGCCGCGAGATTGCTGGGGTGATCAGCAGTGATGATTACCCAGGCTCTGCTCTCGCGGCCGCAGTGGCCAGGCGGCTCGGCCTTCCGGCGCCGGATCCTGAAGTCGTGCTCATCTGCCAGCACAAATATCTGTCGCGGGTGGCGCAGAAGAAGTATGCGCCTGATGCTGTCCCGCCCTTTGCCCTGATCGATGTGGCGAACGGAGCGTCTTTGCCGCCCACCCTCGCTTTCCCGATCTTCATCAAGCCGGTGAAGTCGTTCTTCTCGATCGGCGCCGAGAGAATCTCGTCGGAGGCAGAGCTTGCTGCTCGGCTGCCGCACTGGAAGGAACGCGACGAGTTCTTCGTGCCGCTCGACCGCATGCTTGAGCGTTACGCTGACACGAGCATCGGGATGAAGCGTCTCATCGCCGAGGGCCTGCTCAGCGGCGAGCAGGTCACCGTTGAGGGCCACGCCTACGGCGGGAAGGCCAGCGTCATGGGCGTTGTCGATTCGGTCATGTTCCCTGGCACTCTCGCTTTCGCGCGCTTCGACTATCCCTCCGCTTTGCCAAAGAGCGTGCAGGCGCGCATGGCCGAAATCGCGACAACGGTGATAAAAGGGCTTGGCTTCGATAACGGCCTGTTCAACATCGAGATGATGTACGACCAGGAGACGGACGGCATCGGGATCATCGAGATCAATCCGCGCATGGCCTCGCAATTCGCCGATCTTTACGAGAAGGTCGACGGCACGAACAGCTACCAGGTGCTTCTCGATATCGCGCAAGGGCGCGAGCCTACCTTCGCCCGGCGGCAGGGCCGCTACGCCTTTGCCTCCAGCTGCGTGCTGCGCAGCTTCGCTGACCTTGCCGTCGAAGCGGTGCCGTCAGATGCGGATGTTCACAGACTCGCGCGTGTCTATCCCGATATCAGGGTGGAGGTGCACGCCACGCCTGGCCGCAAGCTCTCAGACGAGCTGCAAGACGGGCAGAGCTATCGCTACGGTATTGTCAGTCTTGGCGGGAGCCATCTTGCCGACGTGCTGCAAAGATTCGCGGCGTGCCGGCATGAGCTCGGCATCGTGCTGAAGCCTTTGGACCAAGAAGCGGTTCGAGACACTTCTACGCCTGCGGCGATTGCGCCCTCAGGTTTGGCGCAAGTCCTAGCCTAAGGACACCACTCGGAAGCGGAATGACCGCTTCGCCGCGTCTG
>DASSLP010000174.1:0-2459 GCA_035689365.1 Methyloceanibacter sp. | reverse complement strand
GGGAAGGCTGCGCCGGACGATGGATATGATCGAGCGGAGTTGCGCAGCTCTCAACGAGAGCAGGGAGTTGCTGATCAAGCTATCGCGGCAGCCGGGGCTTCCGCCGCCGGTCAGAACGGCGGGCCAGCCGTAGTTGGCGCTAGCGCTCCGGGCCAGTGTAGCTGGGGCAACCAGATTCCCCTAGCCCATGTTTGACATATCCGAGTGGGGGACGCGAGCTAACTGATTGATATTGCAATGGGTGGCGTCTGATTTCTGCTGTTTTGTAGGGACAGAGAAATAAACGCTCCTATTGAATTTCTCTTGCGGAAGCTGCTCATCTCCTCCATTTTGGCGGGACAATTTTCGCGATTCGGAGCCGCCCCGGTCATGTTCCTGCGGGTTGTGCGGGCAACCGTCAGCAACGGCACCAAGCGCGAATACGTGCGCGTCGTCGAAGCCTACCGCGACCGGGCCGGCAAAACCCAGCACCGCACAGTTCTCAATCTCGGCCGCAAGGATCTGCTCGCGGCGCATCTCGATCTGACGAAGCTGCGGCGTCTGCTGCATGGCGAGGACAACAGCGACACGGCCAAGCGCGAGGACGTCGAGGCCATCGGCGCGTGGGATTGGGGCCCGATGCTAGCCGCTCGTGCGATCTGGCATGAGCTCGGCCTCGACGCGATGCTCAATAAACGGGAGCGGCGCGAGCGCCGCGATGCCGTGGGGCTGAGCGATCGGGCTCTCGTTCTGGTCGCCAATCGCTTGGTGCGGCCAAGCAGCGAGCATGCATTAGCTCAGTGGCTCGACAGTGATTTCATCTGCGATCGGCGGGGTCGGCGCTTCATCGCCGCTTGGCGAGACGACTGGGAACGCAAGGCCAGCCGCGCCCCGCGCGTGCGGGTCGAGCCGCGGCAACTGCAGCAGTGGTATCGCACCCTCGACTACTTACTCGAAGCCAAGGATGCGCTGGAACTGGCGCTGTTCTTTCGATTGCGTGATCTGTTCTCGCTCCAGGTCGATATGGTGTTCTACGATCTGACCTCGACCTATTTCGAGGGTGCCGGCCCACCCGAGCTTGGCGCCTTCGGCCACACTCGCGACGACAAGCCGCGCAACCGGCAGGTGCTTGTGGGTGTGGTCATGGTCGACGGCTGGCCGATTGCGCATCACGTGTTCGAAGGCAATCAGCGCGACGCCAACACCGTGCCTGATGTGATGCGTGACCTCGAGCAACGCTTCGGGCTCAAACGCGTGGTATTCATCGGGGATCGCGGCATGGTGACGAGCCAAAACCTTGATGACTTGCGGGCGGGTGGCCACGGTTACATCGTCGGCCGCAATCGCCGGCGCAGCGGCGAAGTGTTCGATTACATCCAGAGCGCGACCGGCGAATGGACCGAATGCCCGGTCGGCATCACGGCGCGCGAGAAGGCAACGCCGCCGAAAACGCGGGTTCAGGAAGTGGCGTCGAACAAACCGGGCGTGCGCGTGTTCGTCGTCCACTCGGACGAGCGCGCGGAATTCGAGCGCGCGCAGCGCGTCAAGGCCATGAGCCGCGTGCGGACCAGGCTGCAAGGTTTAGAACAGCGAATCAAGAAGGGGCGGCTCAAAGCGCCCGAGAAGATCGGCGCTGCTGCCGCCCGAATCCTCGCCTGCAATCACGGCCATCGCTATTACGGCTGGTCCTATGAGAGCGGTGTCTTCCGCTTCTTCGAACATCCGGTCCACTTTACCCGTGAGCAGGCCTATGAAGGCAAATATGTGATCCAGACCGAAGAGCCCAGTCTGTCCGCCGTCGAGGCTGTGCGGCTCTACAAGGAACTATCCGAAGTCGAGCGTGCGTTTCTCAATCTCAAGGACGTCATTGACCTGCGGCCGATCTATCACCGCACGGACGATCGCGTGCAGGCGCATGTCTTCGTCGCGGCTTTGGCATTCCTGCTCCATCGCGCGATCGAAAAGAAGCTCAAGGCCGCCGGTCTCGATCTCTCCGCCACGGAAGCACTCATCGCGCTCAAATCCGTGCGCGTGGTGGAGATCGATCTCGGCGATGGCGCCAGCAAACGCTCCGTCACTCGCGGCAGTCAGCGTGCGGCGAGCGTGCGGCGCGCCCTCGGAATCAACGACCTCGATCCACCCGCTCCGCCGCAACCAGGCCAAACCGTCATGTAGTGACAAATCGCCATAGCCACCCTAGAAAAATCAATGGGTTACCGGGCAAGATGTCAAACATTCGCCGACGAACTCGACGCCGACTGGGCGAAAGTGCGCATCGTGATGCCGGATTGGCACGACGAGGCCTACGGCAATCCCTTTTCGGGTGATGAGCAGCGTTCGAGGCCGCGCGCCCACGACTTCAACACCACCGCGAGCTTCGCCACCCGCGGCTATTTCATGCCGATGCGGCTCGCCGGCGCGCAGGCGCGGCGCGTCCTGCTGGAGGCGGCGGCGCAAAAATGGGGCGTGCCGATAACCGA
>DASSLP010000173.1:0-20672 GCA_035689365.1 Methyloceanibacter sp. | reverse complement strand
CTGACAGGGTGGTCGCGCGTGGCGTGCCGCCGGAATTTGTGTCTCTCGCAACCAAGAAAGTCGCTGCGATCAATGCTGCCTATGAGGAGGTGGCTAAAGAGCGACGCATCTAAACTATGCTACGCATCGTATTCGAAGATGCTCAACTTGATCGAAGATGCTCATCTAAAAAGCATGAGCACCTTTGACCGAATGAGCATCTTCATGCTCCAAAGAATGTTTTCTCGCTTGTGCCGCAACCCGCCTTCCGCCGCTTCTTTCTCCGCTCGAAGTCGTAGTCACTGTTTACAAGATGCTCGGTTGTTCTTGTCTTTTTCCGGTTCTGTACTGGCATCATTGTAAACAGCAAGTACTTGATACTGCTGAAAATTCCTTCAATTTAGGGTAATACAGGATCATGGTCGGAAGCGAAAGAAGGTACCAGGTCTTTCTCGACGCACGCAGCCGCGAGGGTTTGCGCCGGACCTTGAATGACGTCGTAGCGCGTAATGCACGGATCGTCAGCGTCGGTGGCAGATCCTACGTCAACCTTACCAGCAATGACTACCTCGCGCTTCGATTCCATAAGGCCCTGATAAGGCGCGCAGCCGAATGGGCCGAGGCCTACGGTGTGGGTTCAGGCGCATCGCGCCTCGTCACCGGCAATCTCGACCTGTTTGCGCCGATCGAAGCCAAGGTCGCGAAGCTGAAGAACAAGCCCGCGGCTCTGATCATGGCCTCAGGATTTCAGACCAATGCCGCGGTGCTCCAGGCCTTGTTCGACCGGAGCGTGCTTGGCGCCGAGCCCCTCGTGTTCACTGACCGGCTCAATCACGCGAGCATGCATTTCGGCTGCCAGGCAGCCGACCTGCGCGAGCTTCGCTATCGCCATTGCGATGTGAAGCATCTCGGCGAACTTCTTAGTCAATACGGCCAGCACGACCGGCCGAAATTCATCCTGACCGAGAGCGTGTTCTCTATGGATGGCGACGTGGCGCCGCTCGGTGAAATCGCCGAACTTGCACGCGCACATCGTGCCACGCTGATCGTGGACGACGCGCACGCAACCGGCATTCTCGGCGAGGAGGGCAGGGGACTTTCCGGCGATGTTGACATCGCCATCGGCACCTTCTCGAAGGCGCTTGGCAGCTTCGGCGGCTATGTGGCCTGCTCGGAGACCGCGCGCGATTATCTCGTCAACCGCTGCTCTGGCCTCATCTATTCGACCGCCTTGCCGCCCCCTGTGCTTGGCGCCATCGACGCCGCGCTCGACCTCGTTCCAAGCATGGATGCCGAGCGCGCACAGGTGGCGAACCTTGCGCAGCGCTTTCGCGATGGGGCTGGCGCGATCGGCCTCAGCACCGGTGCGTCCACCACCCAGATCGTGCCCGTAATCCTCGGCTCGCCGGAGGCAGCCCTTGGCATGAGTGCACGGCTGCGCGGTGCTGGCTTCTGGGCAGTGGCGATCAGACCACCAACGGTGCCTACGGGCACGGCAAGGCTCCGCGTAGCCTTCACTGCCGCGCACGACGGGTCTGACGTCGATCGCCTGTTGGATGCCCTTGCCGAGGAAGATCTGCCCCGCCAGGCGAGCGCGATGTAAACTCGTCAAAGATGCGTTTCGTGCTCGTACACGGCTGGGGGTTCCACGCCGGCTTGTTTGCCGACTTCATTGCCCATTTGGGCGGTGTGGAAGTGAGCCTCATCGATCTCGGCTTTGTCTCCGGAGGGCCTAAGGGCGCAACAGACTGGCCCGAGGACGTGATCGCCGTCGGCCATTCGCTCGGGCTGTTGTGGCTGCTCGAAAACGGAGGGGGCCGCTACCGGGCCCTCGTCAGCATTCAGGGCTTCGATTGCTTCTCCTGCCACGTCGCGCCGTCGCGGCTGGCGGCGCTTAAACGCGGGATCGAGCGCGATCCCGGTGGAACGCTGCAGGCGTTTTGGCGCTCTTGCGGCGCCGCCGGCTTTGCCTGGCCTGAGGCCCTCAACATCGCTCGCCTCGACGAGGGGCTCGATTGGCTGACGAATTGGGATGCGCGAAAGGCAAAGGACGAGCTTAAATGCCCGGTGCTTGCCTTGGCCTCGCGCGACGATCCCATCGTTCCGGCATCGATGACCGAAGCAATTTGGGGCGAGAAGGGCGTTGTCTGGTCGCCCGATGGCCGTCATGTTCTTCCGTTAAGGCACCCAAGATGGTGCGCGCGTCATGTCCTTGAATTCGCCCGTGCTCTCCCGTCGTAGCGCCGCCGTCGCGGCGAGCTTCGGCGAAGCGGCGCAGAGCTACGAGCTCCACGCCGGGCTCCAGCGCGCGGTCGCGGATCATCTCGCGCAGTATTTGCCCGAGCTCAGGCAGCCTCGCGTGCTGGAGCTTGGTTGCGGCACCGGCCTCTTCAGCCGCCATCTCGTAAGCCGCTATCCCGACGGCAGCTTCGTGCTGACCGACGTCGCCCCTGCCATGATCGCCGAATGCCGCCGCAACCTCGCGCCCGCCAGGACCGCGCATATCAGCTATGAGGTCATGGACGCCGGAGAGGCAGGAGGGCACGCGGGGCTTGATCTCATCGTTTCGAGCATGACTCTACATTGGCTTACCGATCCTGGTGCCAGCCTGAAGCGTCTCGAGCCGCTGCTCGCGCCCGGCGGCGTCCTTCTCTATGCAACGCTCGGGCCTCAGAGCTTCGCGGAATGGCGAGCCGTGCTTGCGGAGCTTGTCCTTCCAAGCGGACTTGCCGACATCCACCAGCTCCCGGGCGTTATCGAGGAAGAGCGCGTCTTCCCCGACCAGAACGCGCTCGCCTTCCTCCAACGCATGAAGGCCGTCGGTGGGCTTACGCCGCATGAAGGCTATGCGCCGTTGTCGGCTGGCGCGCTTCGTCGCGCCATCCACGCCGCCGATGTTAAGTTCGGCGGCCGCATCTCCTGGCACATCGTCTATGGCCGGCTCAACGCACCTGAGGTGAGCGCATCCAGCCCTTCGACGAGCCCAGTGTAAGCGCGGGTCAGTTCCTCGTCGGTGATGCAATAAGGCGGCATCAGATAGAGCGTCGGCCCTAGCGGCCTGATATTGAATCCATGCGCGAGATACCAGTCGCGTAAACGCCGGCTTTCCGCCGACTGATAGCCGCCGGCAGACTTCACATCGAAGGCGAGGACCGAGCCGATCAGGCGCGGCCGCGTGACGTCAGGACGCGCAGCAAGTTCGGCCAGCATCGCCTTGTGGCGCTTATTGATCTGTGCGATGCGCTCGAGCGTCTTCTCCTCCTCGAACAAGGCAAGCGAGGCGAGCGCGACAGCGCAGGCAAGAGGGTTGGCGGTGAAGGAATGACCGTGCGGAAGCGCGCGGTCGAAGCTGTCGCCGAGGAACGCCTCGAACACGGCGTCACGCGCCACCGTCACGGCGAGCGGCATATAGCCCGAGGTGAGGCCCTTCGACAGGCAAACGAGATCTGGCACCACGCCGGCGTGCTCCATGGCGAACATCGTTCCGGTCCGCCCGAAACCTGTCGCTACCTCGTCGAAAATGACCAGGATACCCGTGGCCCGGGCCTTCTCGACGAGGCGCTTCAAGAAGCTCGGACGGCAAAGCCGCATGCCGCCAGCCCCCTGCAGCAAAGGCTCGATGATGAGGCCGGCGACCGACTGGCCGCGGTCCCTGACGAGCGCCTCGAAGGCAGAGATGGCCCCGGCCTCGCGTTCGTCTGCGGCATCGTCGCCCTCGAAGGTCGCCGGGCAGGGGAGCACCACGACCTTGCACATCAAGCTGCGGAACGGGTTGAAGAATTGCGAGCCGCGCCCGAGCGACATGGCGCCAAGGGTGTCGCCATGATAGCCGCCGTCGAAGCCGACTAGGATCTGGCGCCGCGGTTCGCCGACATTGATCCAATACTGGTAGGCGATCTTCAGCGCGACCTCGACCGAGGTCGAGCCGTCGTCGGAGAAGAACACGCGTGAGAGGTCGCCGGGCAGAAGTCCAGCAAGCGCCGTGGCAAGATCGACGGCGGGCTGATGCGTAAAGCCAGCGAACATCACGTGCTCGAACCGTGCCGCCTGCTCTGCGAGCGCAGCGTTGAGCTTGGGATGCGAGTGACCATGCGTGCAGGTCCACCAGGACGAGACAAGGTCGAGGATCTCGTTGCCGTCGGCATCGAACAGCGAGGCGCCCTTGGCGCCGGTGAGCACGATGGGATCGCCCTCAGTCCCGTGCTGGGTGAAGGGATGCCAGACGTGGTGCCGGTCGCGGGCAAGCAAGTCGCGTGCGAGCCCGCTCCGGTTCTGGTTGTAGTTCATGGCAACGGCTTAGCAAGCTTGGCGAGATCGAGCTCGGGTTCGATAGCCTTCAACGCATCGGGCGTTACGGCATCGAGCCAGGGGATCTCGGCGATCAGCTCGACCTGGCCGTAACGCTCGATCGCCGCGCGGTTATGCGGCGTCTCAGGTCCGCTAACGACCACGCCGGCAAGCTGAAGGCCGCGGCGCCTGATGGCTTCAAGCGAAAGCAGCGTGTGGTTGATCGTTCCAAGCGTCGAGCGTGCGACGAGCACAACCGGCAAATGCAGCTCCGCGGCGAGGTCGATGACATAGGCGTCGTCGGTGAGCGGCACCATCAGCCCGCCCGCCCCCTCGACCACGAGCGGCCGGTCGCAATCGGGCAGCACGAGCTTCGCGAGATCGATCGTGATGCCCTCCCTCCGCGCCGCCTCGTGCGGTGCGATTGGTTCTGAGAGGACATAGGCCTCGGGCAGGATGCGCTCGGGCGGGACGCCGGCCAGTCGGCGAACGATGTCGGAATCGGTCTCGGGACGGGTTCCCCCCTGCACCGGCTTCCAATAGCAGCCATCGAGCTGGCCCACGAGCCAGGCCGAGACGACCGTCTTGCCGACGTTCGTGTCGGTGCCTGTGACAAAAAATCCTTCCACGTTCTCCTCAGCCATCCATACCCCCAATCAACGCCGAGACTGTATAGAGCGAGATCAATCGGGGCAAAGGGGAGTGGACGGCCCGGTACTTTCGGGCCACAAACCTTTGACCATGCGTGCCTATTTGCTCATTCCCGTCCTTGTGCCTCTCTTCGCATGTCAGCTCGTGGCCGCGGAGGCCAAGACGCTGCGCATGGCCTATGATTCAGACCCCACCTCGCTCGATCCGCACGAGCAGCTCTCCGGCGCGACGCTTCAGATTTCGCATCTCCTGTTCGACCCGCTGATCAGATTCCGGCAAGACATGTCGATCGAGCCGCGGCTTGCCAAAAGCTATGAGACCATCGACGCGCGCACTACCCGCTTTCATTTGCGCGACGGCGTGAAGTTTCAATCCGGCCGCACGCTGTCGGCCCAAGACGTGGTGTGGACCGTGAACCGCCTGAAGCAAAGCCCCGATTTCAAGGCACTATTCGAGCCGTTCGAGGGGGCGCGCGCGGTCGACAACCTTACCGTCGATCTCATCACCAAGGCGCCGTATCCGCTCGTACTCAACCTTGCCACCTACATCTTCCCGATGGACCGAGAGTTCTATGCCGGCACCGATGACAACGGGCGGCCCAAGGACGCGATCGTAAAAGCCGGTTCGTCCTTCGCCTCGTCGCATGCGGGCGGCACTGGTCCCTTCGTCGTCACCGGCCGGGAGCAGGGGGTGAAGCTCACGCTGAAGCGCTTCGCCGACTATTGGGACAAGAATTCCCCTGGCAATGTCGACGAGATTATCTTCACGCCGATCAAGGAGCCCGCGACGCGGGTGGCCGCACTGCTCGCCGGCGACGTCGATTTCATCGCGCCTGTCCCGCCCACCGATGTCGCCCGGGTCAAGTCCGACTCGTGCTGCACGCTGATCGAAATGCCGAGCACACGCGTGCTCACCTTCGAGTTGAACCAGAATCGCGTCGCCGCCTTCAAGGACCCGGGCGTGCGGCTCGCGATCAACTACGCCATCAATCGCGAGGGCATGGCCGAGAAGATCATGCGCGGCTTCGCCACCGCGGCAGGCGAGCTCAGCCCGCCGAGCTATGCCGGCTACGATCCCACGCTCGTGCCGCGCTACGACCTCGATAAGGCGAGAGCGCTGATGAAGGAGGCGGGCTACGAGAACGGCTTCTCGGTGACCATGATGGCGCCAAATAACCGCTACATCGAGGACGCCCGCATCGCCGAGGCGGTCGCCGCCATGCTCGCCAAGATCAACATCAAGGTCGATCTCCAGACCATGCCCAAGGCGCAATATTGGCAGCGCTTCGACGAACGTGCCGCCGACATCATGATGATCGGCTGGCAGTCCGACACGCAGGACTCGGCCAACTTCTATGAGTTCCTGGTCATGACGCCAAACCACGCGACGGGCTACGGACAATATAACGCCGGCAATTATTCGAACCCGGAGGTGGACAAGCTAACGCTCGAGACCCAAACCATGACCGATCGCAAGGCCCGCGCGGAGGTCTTGAAGAAGGTCGAGCGCATTCTTTATGACGACGCGGCGCTCATCCCGCTGCATTGGCAGCACCTCTCCTGGGCAGCGCGCAAGAACGTCGAGATCGGACCGATCGTCAACGCCATCGATATGCCCTACCTCGGCGATCTGGTGGTCAATTAGCTTGGAGAGCATGACTCAGTCATGGAAGACGGCGGGCGGGAAACAATTAGTCTTCCCTCGGCACGTCATCTTGCAGTGCGGCATGGACCGGCGCGACTGGCCGCTTCAGCATTGGTCGACTCAAATAGCTCAAGTATAGTTGGCGCTCGACGGAGCCTGCCCGGGCACGTTTCGCGAGGGGCTTGAGCCGCATTCGAAAATTTCGTTATCGGCCATGAAGTGGGACTTCCTGAAGGTCGATACTTTGCCGAGGTCTCCCCCGCGGGCCCGCGCAATCCCGTTTATGGCCGGCGTCGGATGTCTCACCGGACTGATCTCGAGCCTGCCGTCTCCCTTGCCCGACATGCGCTTGGAAAATCCCGAGGTCCTGATCAATGCCGAAGGGGTCCCGCTTCACGCTGGGATCGTATTCGGCGCCGGCGTCGCCATCATGCTGCGGCTTTGGTCGAGCCGCGATCTTGGCAAGTGCTTGCTCGCCATGGCGCTGATCATTTTGGCCTGGCTTGCCGCGGTGAACACGGCAAACGACGTTATGGATGCGATCGTGGGCTCCGAGCTGTTCGGCACGGTACAGGGCGCAAAGGCAAGCCGAGAAGCTGTCGGATGGATTCTTGCCGGACTTGTCGGCGGCGCGGTCGGCGCTGGCTTGACCGCGTTTGGCTCCGGAGTCCCTGCCCAAGAGATCAGGCGGCCGGAAGCCTGGGGAGTCATCGTTGGCGTCGGCGCCCTGTGTGGGGTTCTACTTTATCCCGCTGCAAGCCTCGATCAGATCGCCATTCTCTTCGTGCCGTGGCAGAGCGCCGTCGCCGCTTCGATCGCCTACGGTATAGCGCGGCATTAAGCGCGAGAGCTCACTTCATCGAGATGTCATGGAGCTGAGCCTAACTGTGAGTTGTGCGGCGCAGGCTTGATTTCGGCGGCGTGAGGTCGCGCACATTTGGGGGGCAACGATGTTCCGCAAGATAGCGCTCGGCACTCGTCTGCTCGCCGTATCGATCGGCGCCAATTCATGCTTCGCCGACGAACCCAAGGCAGATCTCAACAGCGTTGAGCACATCATCGTCATCTATATGGAGAACCGAAGCTTCGACAATCTGTTCGGATTCTTCCCTAACGCCGACGGAATTGCCGCGGCCGGCGCAACGAAGATCCAGGTCGACAAGAACGGCCGCCCTTACGACTTCTTCCCGCGCGTCATGCAAGACTACTATGACGAACGGCACCTCAAGCAATTTCGCATCGATCAGCGCTTCCCAGCCAATCTGCCGAACCAGCCTTTCAGCATCGACGCTTACGTTCCTATCGGCGACCAAACCGGCGATCCGATCCATCGGTTCTATCACCAGCAGGCGCAGATCGACGGCGGCCTAATGGACAGGTTCGTCGCCTATTCCAACATGGGGCCGCTCGTCATGGGGTTCTACGACGGCAGCAAGACCAAACTTTGGGAGTACGCGCAGCACTACACACTGGCCGACCATTTTTCTTCCACGCTGCCTTCGGCGGCTCCTTTCTCAATCACTTCTGGATGATCTGCGCTTGCACGCCGCGCTATGATAATGCACCGGATACGCTCAAGGTGGGCGAGGATCCCACCGGTGCTCTGCGCGGGCTACCCGACCAGGTCACGCTTGATGGCTATGCTGTGAATACCTTGCAGCCGTTCGATCCACCCCAGAGGAATGAGCCAAAACTGCCTTTGCAAACGATGAACACCATCGGCGACGAGCTCAACGACGCCAAACCGGAGTCTGTCACCTGGGCGTGGTATTCGGGGGGCTGGAACGACGCGCTCAACGCCAACCCCCCGGACGAGAACTTTCAAACCCACCATCAGCCCTTCGCCTATTTCGAGAACTATCGCAAGGACTCCCACGGCCGTCGCGAACATCTGAAAGATGAGGAGGAGCTTTGGCGGGCGCTCGATGGCCTCGCCGATTTCCCGCACGTCGTCTTCTTCCTTCGGCACGAAAAACGAGCACCCGGGCTATGCCAACGTGCTCGCGGGCGACAGCCACCTCGGTCAGCTGCTGTGCAAAATCGAGTTGAGTCAGTATTGGTCGAAATCGATCGTCATTGTGACCTTCGACGAGAACGGCGGCTATTGGGATCACGTGCCCCCACCGCAAATCGATCGCTGGGGTCCAGGCATGCGCGTGCCGACGGTGATCATCTCGCCCTTTGCCAAAAAGGGTTTCATTGACCATACCACCTACGACACGACCGCGATCCTGAAGCTGATAGAAACTCGATACGGGCTTCCACCATTGGGGAAGCGCGACAAGAACTCGAAGGACCTGACAGCGGCACTTGACTTCAGCGGCGCCAACATCGCGGACGACAAACGGGTCTGCAAGCCCGAGCCCAAGTCGTAGCGGAACTCGCCGCGATCTGCTGCGCCCCGTATTCCATGGCCGAATCTAGGCTATGCTGACGCGCCATAACCTTAGGCGCGCGATGATTGCACCCTTTCTTCGATGGAATTCCCGTCGGCGAACGCTCGGCCTCGCGCGGCGTAGACGGCCTGCATGACTTTCATAAAAGAGTTTGCCGCAGGCCTCGCCTTCCTCGCCCGCCGTCTCGCACAGGCCTTGCTCGTTATGCTGGTGGTCCTCATCATCGCCTTCGCCGTGCGCACGAATCTCGGCGATCCTTTGCGCGAGATCGTGGGCGAGGCGGTCCCGGAAGCTCAGCGCGAGCAGCTTCGCCATGAGCTCGGGCTGGACGCGCCCTGGCCAGTGCAGCTTGCCCGCTATATCGGCGGCGCTCTGCACGGCGACCTCGGCACCTCCACCATCTACAAGAAGCCGACGCTCGAGGTCGTGCTCGCCAAGTTCCCGGCGAGCTTCGAGCTTGTGCTCGGTGCAAGCTTGATCGTCCTGCTGCTTTCGCTCCCGGCAGGCGTCTATTGCGCGGTGCGGCCCCGCGCGCTCGGGGCAAGGCTCATCCTGGGATTGAGCGTGCTCGGCATCTCCATCCCCGTGTTTCTCACCGGCATCTTCCTCATTACCATCTTCTCGGTATGGCTCGGCTGGCTGCCGGCCTTCGGACGCGGCGAGACGGTGCACCTCGGCGGCTGGGAGACGGGGCTTCTCACGCTGAGCGGGCTCCGACACCTCATTCTGCCTGCGCTCACCCTCTCGTCGATCATGTTGCCGCTGTTCATCAGGCTGGTGCGTGGTGCCATGCTCGATGAGTTGGGCCATGACTATGTGCGAACGGCCCGTGCCAAAGGCGCCGCGCCGCTCAGAGTCTGGTTCGGCCATGCGCTTCGGAACGCGCTTCTGCCGCTCGTCGCCGTGGGAGGGCTCCAGGTCGGCACGCTTATCGCCTACACGCTCCTCACCGAGACCGTGTTCCAATGGCCCGGCATGGGCTTCCTGTTCGTCGAAGCCGTGACCCGCGCCGACATTCCGCTCATCACCACCTACCTCGTCTTCGTCGGTCTGCTGTTTGTCGTCACCAATACCATCGTCGATATTTTGAGCCTCATGCTCGACCCGCGCATCAGCCTGGAAGGGGCACGATGAACGAGGCTGCATCACGAACTATTCGTGAGGGCTGGCTGCGCGCTGTCATCGTTGAGCGACCCGGCGCGGCGGTCGCCGCGATCCTGTTCGGGCTCATCGCAATCGCGGCCATGCTTGCGCCCCTGATCGCTCCGACCAATCCCTTCGACCTCGCAGGCCTCGACGTGCTCGATGCCGAGCTGCCGCCTCGTTGGGTACAAGGGAGCGATCCAAGCTTTCTGCTCGGCACCGACGCGCAAGGCCGCGATCTCCTGAGCGCGATTCTGTACGGCACGCGCATCTCTCTCCTCGTGGGCGTGCTCGCCGTCGTGATCCAAGCCACCATCGGTGTGCCGCTAGGCCTGCTCGCAGGCTATGTCGGCGGTAGACTCGACAACGTTGTCAGTCGCGCCGCGGATATCCAGCTCTCGCTCTCGACTTTGATGATGGCGATCATCGCGCTCGCGTTATTTCGTGCGGCGTTGGGCGGCGAGAGCTTGAGCCGCTATGCCGTGCCGCTGCTCGTTGTGGTGATCGGCCTAGCCGAATGGCCCTATTTCGCTCGCACCGCGCGCGCCGCAACCCAAGTCGAAGCTGCCAAGGACTATGTGCGGGCGGCACGCGCGCTTGGAGCAAGCGACCTTGGCATCGTAGGACGGCACATCCTGCCCAACATCCTGTCGCCGCTGATCGTGGTCGCCACCACGCAGATCGCCGGCGCCATCATGGCGGAAGCCGCACTCTCCTTCCTCGGCCTCGGCATGCCAGTGACCAAGCCTTCGCTCGGCACGCTGATCCGTTCCGGCTACGACCTGATGTTCGCCGGCACTTGGTGGATCACGGTCATCCCGGGCCTCGTGCTGATTGGTCTCCTCGTCTCGGTCAATGTGCTCGGCGATGCGCTTCGCGATGCGCTCGACCCGAGGCTCAGCCCACGTTAATCGCGATCGAGACGAGTCCCCGCAACCCCTTGAACGGTAGGTGCGCTCGGACCCATAAGGTATAGTGCCAAGGCATTCACTCGGATGAGTGAGACGGCCTGCGGGAGCTGACATGGAGACCTTAAGTCCGGTCAATCAGCAGCTTGTGTTTTCCCTTCGCCGCGTCACCGAGCGCGCTGCGACCGCGGCATTCAATTGGATCGGCCGCGGCGACAGCCAGGACGCTGGCCGCGCCGCGCTCGACGCCATGCGCAGCGCGCTGGCGGAGATCGACATCGACGCCGTGGTTGCGATCGGCGAGGCGACGCGGGGCGAGGCGCCGCAGCCGCAGCGTGGCGAGCGGCTTGGCCGTCCAACCTCTGCCTTCAAGGCCGACATCGCCGTCGATCCTGTGGAGGGCACGAGCTATCTCGTGCGTGGCCAGACGAATGCGCTAGCCGTGCTCGCGGTCTCTGCGCGCGGCGCGATGATGAATCCGGGTCCGGCCTTCTACATGGAGAAGTTCGTGGCCTCGGCACCTGCGCGCGGCAAGATTGACCCGCGCTGGTCACCAGAGAAGAAGCTCGCCGTGCTCGCCGAGCTTCTCGACAAGCACGTCTCGGAACTAACGGTGTTTGTGCTCGAGAAGCCGCGCCATCGCGAGCTCGTCGAGAGCATCCTGAGCACCGGCGCTCGGGTGGCGCTCTATCCCGCCGGCGACGTGGCCGGCGCACTGATGGCCGCCATTCCCGGTTCGGGTATCGACGCTTTGATGGGAACAGGCGGCACGCCAGAGGGCGTTATGTCGGCATGTGCCATCAGGGCGATCGGCGGCGAGTTCTTAGGGCGCCTTGATCCTCAGCTTCAGACCGAGGCGCGCGCGGTTAAGGAGGCGGGGATCGATACCTCAAAGTGGTACGACCGCGACGAGATCATCGCGTCGGACAATGTGTTTTTCTGCGCCACCGGGATCACCACTGGTCTCATGCTCGAAGGCGTCGAGCGGACCAAGTCCCATTATAAGGTGCAGACGATGATGATAACGGGGTCGACCGGCGAACGGCAGATCTTGACGAGTTACGTGCCGAACGAACGCCCGGCGAGCATGGCGGCGCGCGACGTCGCCTGACTAGGGTTGGGAGGAGAGTGCCTGGAGTAGATAATGCCGAAGCGGGTAGACCATCCGATCATCCTCGGCATCGTGGGTGATTCGGCATCGGGTAAGACTACGCTGTCAGCGGGCGTCGCCCAGATTCTGGGCGAGGCCCATTGCACCGTGATCTGCACCGACGACTATCACCGCTACGACCGCGCGCAGCGCGCTGCCGCCGGCCTGTCCGCGCTCGACCCACGGGCGAATTATATCGATGTCCTTGAGCAGCATTTGCGCCTCCTGCGCGGCGGCGAGCCGATTCTGAAGCCGGTCTACGATCACCGCCGTGGCACGCTCGAGCCGCCCGAATACGTCCGGCCCAAGGACTTCGTCATCGCCGAAGGCCTGCTCGGCTATGCGACCCGCGCCATGCGCGACTGTTTCGACGTGAAGGTCTATCTCGACCCCGAGGAGGAGCTCAGGAGGCGATGGAAGCTGCATCGTGACACCACGCGGCGCGGCTATACCCGCGAAGAGGTCTTGTTTCAGCTCGAGCAGCGGCAGGTGCATAGCCAAACCTTCATCCATCCACAGCGCACCTTTGCCGACATCGTGATCCGCTTCCAAAGGTCCAAGGACGCGAACGGCTCCGACACCCAGCTCGATGTCCGCCATATCTTGCGGCCGACACTGCCCCATCCCGACTTTACGCCTCTGTTCGACGGGTCGAGCAATGCGGGGCTGCATCTTGAGCTTGCTCGCGACCGGGACGGCAAGCCCGTCGATGTGCTAGAGATCAACGGCAATATCTCCGACAAGAGGGCCGAGCGTATAGAGGATCTCTTGTGGAATCTCATCCCGGAGGCCGGGCATTTGCGTGACCAGGTGGGCCAGATCGACGTCGCCAATGGCGCCCGCAGGAGCCACCCCCTTGCTCTGAGCCAGCTTCTTGTGGGCTACCACGCGGTCAAGGCGGCCATGGGAGTCCGCGCCTATTGATCTAGCGCGTTCTCATGTTAGTGAACCGTCGCGTTCCCGAGTAAGCCCTTCCATTTTTTGAGGAGAATCGATGGCTGAAGCCCTGATGCAAGATCAGGCGTTACCGAAGGCGTCCCACAACGACATGGCTAACGCCATTCGGGCGCTCGCCATGGACGCGGTGCAGAAGGCCGATTCCGGCCATCCCGGCATGCCCATGGGCATGGCCGATGTGGCCACGGTGCTGTTCACCCGTTTCCTGAAGTTCGATGCGAGCCACCCCGACTGGCCAGACCGCGACCGCTTCGTGCTCTCCGCCGGCCACGGCTCGATGCTGCTCTATGCGCTGCTCTATCTCACCGGCTATCCCGAGATGGAGCTCGATGAGCTTAAGCGCTTTCGCCAGCTCGGCGCGCGCACTGCTGGTCATCCGGAATACTGCCATGCGGCGGGCATCGAGACTACGACGGGCCCTCTCGGCCAGGGCCTCGGCAATGCCGTCGGCATGGCCCTCGCCGAGCGGCTGCTCAACCATCGTTATGGCGATGAGTTGGTAAACCACTACACCTACTGCGTGGCTGGCGACGGCGATCTGATGGAGGGCATCAGCCAGGAGGCGATCTCGCTCGCTGGGCATCTCAAGCTTGGAAAGCTGATCGTGCTGTTCGACGACAACCTGGTCTCGATCGATGGCCCGACCAGCCTTTCGGTCTCGGACAACCAAATCGAACACTTCAGGGCGTCGCACTGGCACACCGCGAAGGTCGACGGGCATGATCCAGAGGCAGTGGTGCTTGCCATCGAGAATGCGCGGTCGGTCACCGACAAGCCGTCGCTGATCGCCTGCCGCACCATCATCGGCTATGGCGCGCCGAGCAAAGCGGGGACAGCGGCCACACATGGCGCGCCTCTGGGCGAGGAAGAGGTCAAAGGCACGCGCGAGAAGCTCGGCTGGCGCCACCATCCTTTCGATCTGCCGAAGCCCGTCCTCGCTGCCTGGCGTGCGGCGGGCACACGGAACCGCGCCGCCTATGATGCCTGGGCGCAAGCGTCAAAGCGCCTCGATGCCAGCGCGCGCGCAGCGCTCACCGACCCGATCGACGCCAACGTCGGAAAGGCGATCAAGGCCACTGTCGCCGCCGCCAAGTTCGACTTCGCCCGCGAAGGCGCGAAGCTCGCGACGCGCCAGTCCTCGCAGAAGGTGCTGGAGAAGCTGGTGGCGATCATTCCTGGGCTGATCGGCGGCTCCGCCGATCTCACGGGCTCAAACGGCACGCTCACCAAACTGCACAGCATCGTCAAGCCGGGCGACTTCTCCGGCAACTACATCCATTACGGCGTGCGGGAGCATGAGATGGCGGCGGCCATGAACGGGCTCTCGCTGCACGGCGGCACGGTGCCTTACGGCGGCAGCTTCCTCGTCTTCACCGATTATTGCCGGCCTTCGATCCGCCTATCCGCGCTGATGCAGCAGCGGGTGATCTACGTCATGACGCACGACTCGATCGGGCTTGGCGAGGACGGCCCGACCCATCAGCCCATCGAGCATTTGGCTTCACTGCGCGCCATGCCGAACCTTAATGTGATGCGCCCGGCGGACTCGGTGGAGTGCGCCGAATGCTGGGAGCTCGCTCTTCTCTCCAAGAGCACGCCGACCATTCTCGCGCTCACCCGCCAAGGTGTACCGCTGCTCCGCAGGACCCACACCGACGAGAACCTCTCGGCCAAAGGCGCCTATGTGCTGATCGAGCCGAAGGGTAGGCGCGATGTGACGCTGATCAGCACCGGCTCGGAGGTTGCTCTTGCGGTCGAAGCCGCCAAAACGCTCGAAGGGGAGGGGATCAAGGCTGCGGTCGTGTCGATGCCTTGCTGGGAGCTGTTCGACGCCCAAGATGGGGAGTATCGCAACGCGGTTCTAGGCTCAGCGCCGCGGGTCGGCGTCGAAGCTGCAGCCGAGTTCGGCTGGTCGAAATGGCTCGGGCCTAACGGCACCTTCATTGGCATGCACGGATTCGGTGCTTCTGCGCCTGCGCAAGACCTATATAAGCATTTCGGCATTACGGCTGAGGCCGTTGCTGCCGCCGCACGCAGTTTGATTGAAAGTTCGAGGAGTAAGGGAGGACATGGCTAATAAGCGCGTCGCCATTAATGGATTTGGCCGGATCGGCAGGCTCACCTTCAGAGCCTTCCTCGAGTCCGGCCGCAAGGACCTCGACTTCGTTGCGATCAACGATCTCGGCTCGGCGGAGATGAACGCCCATCTCCTCGAATTCGACAGCGTGCATGGTCGCTTCCGCGGCAGGATCAACGTCGCCGACGGGCATCTCAAGACCGATGGCCAGGATGTCGCGGTGCTGTCCGAAGCCACCCCCGAGAAACTTCCCTGGCGCGATCTTGGCATCGACATCGTGATGGAATGCACCGGCCGGTTCACCGACCGTGACGGCGCTGCCAGGCACCTGACCGCGGGCGCCAAGCGGGTGCTCGTCTCGGCGCCGTGCTCGGGGGCCGATCTAACCGTGGTGTTCGGCGTCAACGACGACAAGCTCACCCAGGAGCATCACGTCGTGTCGAACGCCTCTTGTACCACGAATTGCCTCGTCCCCGTCGCCAAGGTGTTGAACGACGCGGTCGGTATCAAGCACGGCTACATGACCACGATCCACGCCTATACCGGCGATCAGCGTACCGTGGATACACTGCACAAGGACCCGTACCGGGCCCGCGCGAGTGCGATGAATCTGATCCCCACCTCGACCGGCGCGGCGAAGGCCGTCGGCCTCGTTCTGCCTGAACTCAAGGGCAAGCTCGACGGCGCCTCGATCCGCGTGCCAGTGCCGAATGTGAGCCTCGTCGATCTGACCTTCCAGTCGTCGAAACCCACGACGGCCGAGGAGATCAACAAGGCGGTGATCGAAGCTGCCAACGGTCCGCTCAAAGGCATCCTCGGCGTCAACGATAAGCCACTGGTCTCGTCCGACTTCAATCACGACCCGCGCAGCTCGATCTTCGACCTCAAGGGCACCCACGTGGTCGACGGGACCTTCTGCCGCGTTGTCGCCTGGTACGACAATGAGTGGGGCTTCTCCAACCGGATGAACGACACGGCCGCGGCCATGGGCCGGCTGATATGAACGAACGGACTGCGGCGCGTAAGGAGACGAATCCAACCAAGGGCGGCCTCGATCTCTCCCAGGTCAGGTCGATCGACGGCGTCGATGTTCGCGGCAAGCGCGTGCTGGTCCGCGTCGACTTCAACGTACCGATCGAAAATGGCGTCGTCGCCGATACGACCCGGCTGACCCGCGTGCTGCCCACCATCGCTAAGCTCGCGCGCGAGGAGGCTAAGGTCGTGGTGTTGTCCCATCTCGGCAGGCCCAAGGGCACGCCAACTCCCGATACGTCGCTCAAGCCCGTCGCCGCGAAAATGCAGGAGCTGATGCCGGGGACCGCAGTCCGCTTCGCGGCCGCGCATTCTGGCGACGACGCCAAGCGCGTGGTCGATGCGCTGAAGCCCGGCGAGGTCACCGTGCTCGAGAATGTCCGCTACCACAAGGGCGAGGAGAAGAATGACCGCGACTTCGCCAAGGCTCTAGCCGCGCTCGGCGACCTTTACGTCAATGACGCCTTTTCGTCGTCGCACCGGGCGCATGCTTCTCTCGAGGCAATCACCGATCTGCTTCCCTCCTATGCCGGCCTTCTAATGATGGCCGAGATCACGGCGCTGGGAGAGGCTCTGGAGCAGCCGGAGCGGCCGGTCATGGCCATTACCGGCGGCGCTAAGGTCTCGACCAAGATCGAGGTACTGACCAATCTCGTCTCCCGAATGGACCAGCTCGTGGTGGGCGGTGGCATGGCCAACACTTTTCTTCTCGCCAAGGGCTTCACGCTCGGCGCTTCGCTGGTGGAGCGGGATTTCGTCGCCACCGCAAAGGGCATCATGGCTAGAGCTGATGAGTCCGGCTGCGAGGTCGTGCTGCCGATCGACGTGGTCGTGGCCAAGGAACTGAAGCCAGGTGCTGCTTGGCAGCTCTGCGGCGCGGGGAACGTTCCTTCCGACGGCATGATCCTCGATTTCGGCCCTAAGAGCCTCGCCGAACTGAAGCGCCGCCTCGGCCAGGTCAAAACGGTGCTTTGGAATGGCCCGCTCGGCGCCTTCGAGACGCCGCCCTTCGGCGAGGGAACCTTCGCGCTCGCCCGCGAGGTTGCCCGCCTCACCAAAAGCGGCAAGCTCGTAAGCGTCGCCGGCGGCGGCGATACGGTAAGGGCTTTGAATGAGGCTCATGTTGCCGAGGATTTCAGCTATGTCTCGACCGCCGGCGGGGCCTTCCTGGAATGGCTTGGCGGCGCCGAGCTCCCCGGGGTCGTGGCGCTCGCCCGCAGCGGCTCCCGCACTCACTAAGTTCTGTGATTTCCCTTACAGTTGTCGTTCCCGCGAAAGCGGGAATCCAGTAATCATCTGCCAAGAGTTATTTGCGAAATCGAAACCAGGGGCTATCGGATTGCCCGGTCAAGCCGGGCAATGACAAGGAAACCGGAAGCAATGGCCCGCGACATCATCATTGCCCCGTCCATTCTCTCAGCCGACTTCGCCAAGCTCGGCGAGGAGGTGCGCGCGATCGACCAGGCCGGCTGCGATTGGATCCACGTCGACGTCATGGACGGGCATTTCGTGCCGAATATCACCATCGGCCCTGACGTGGTGAAGGCGCTCCGCCCGCATTCGAAGAAGATATTCGACGTGCATCTCATGATCGCGCCCTGCGATCCTTATATCGAGGCCTTCGCCCGCGCCGGCTCTGACATCATCACCGTGCACGCCGAGGCAGGCCCGCATCTCGACCGCTCGCTTCAGCTGATCAAGAGCCTTGGCAAGAAGGCCGGCGTCTCGATCACGCCTTCGACGCCTGAGACCGCGATCGACTATGTGCTCGATAAGGTCGACCTCGTGCTGGTCATGACGGTGAACCCGGGTTTTGGCGGGCAATCCTTCATTCCCTCTCAACTCGACAAGATCAGGTCGATCCGCAAGGCGATCGGCGCACGGCCGATCCATATCGAGGTCGATGGCGGGATCAATGCCGAGACAGTGCCGCTCGTGGTCGAGGCAGGCGCCAATGTGATCGTGGCGGGTTCAGGCGTGTTCAAGGGAGGCGCCTACAAGGACAATATCGCCGCCATCCGCAAAGCCGCGGAGCGCGCGCGCCCCGCCGCCGCCTAGTTGCTGATCAATCCTCTTCACGAGTCGGTGCCAGCCCTTGCCCTTATTGCGCGGGGGCAATAGCAAGAGCCATGAACGTCACCTATCTTGGCGCGCTGCTTGCCGGGCTGCTCAGCTTTCTAAGCCCTTGCGTGCTGCCGCTCGTGCCGCCTTATCTCTGCTTCCTCGGCGGGACCACCTTCGATCAACTCACGAGCGAGGACGAGACGCCGTCGCACGTCTACACGACGGTGGTGATGTCGTCGGTCGCGTTCGTGCTCGGCTTCACCACCGTGTTCGTCATTCTCGGCGCGACGGCCACGGCTGCAGGTCAGCTGCTCGCCGCGAATCTCCCGCTCCTCGCCAAGATCGCCGGCGTGGTGATCATCATCGCTGGCCTACATTTCCTTGGCGTGATCCATCTTCCGATCCTCCATCGCGAGGCGCGCTATCATGCCGACTCGCGCCCGGCAGGCCTTGTCGGCGCCTATGTCATCGGGCTCGCCTTTGCCTTCGGCTGGACGCCGTGCATCGGCCCTGTGCTTGGCGCGATTCTCGCGGTTGCCGCGGGCGAAGACTCGGTCCGCCAAGGAGTGAGCCTGCTCTTCGTCTATTCGCTCGGCCTCGGCATTCCCTTTGTCGTCGCCGCCATCGCCATCCGCCCGTTCCTCTCGACCATGCAGCGCTTCAAGCGCCACCTCGCCACGGTCGAGAAAATGCTCGGCGGATTTCTCGTGCTCACCGGCATCCTCTTCTTCACCGACGCCATGACCCTCATCTCGAGCTGGATGCTTGAGCTCTTTCCCGGGCTCGCCAAGATTGGCTAGAGGTTCTTGATTGCGCCAAATTTCCTAGATAGTGCCCCATGACGACGATCGCTCTAACCATCGCCGGCTCTGACTCGGCTGGGGGCGCCGGCATCCAGGCAGACTTGCGGACCTTTGCTGCGCTCGGCGTCCACGGCGCGAGCGCTATCACGGCGCTTACCGCGCAGAACACGCTCGGTGTCGAGGCCGTGCATACCGCGCCGCCAGAGTTTGTGCTGGCCGAGCTGCGCGCCATTGCCAGCGACCTCAGGGTCGGTGCCATCAAGACCGGCATGCTCGGCAACCTCGGGATCGTCCAGGCAGTGGTCGAGGGCCTGGGCTTGTTTCCCGGCGTACCGGTCGTGGTCGATCCCGTCATGGTCTCGCAAAGCGGCCATCCTCTGCTCACCGATGAGGCAATCGACGCTATTAGGACCAAGCTCATGCCGCTTGCCGTGCTGGTGACACCGAACCTGCTTGAGGCCGCGCGGCTGCTTGGTGAAACCGTCGCCCGCGACGAGGCGGAAATGGCGGCGCAAGCAGAACGCTTGCGCAAACAGGGTGCGAGCGCCGTTCTGGTAAAAGGAGGCCATGCCACCGGCCCGCTGGCGGTGGACATTCTCGTCGATGCACAAGGGGCGATGCGGCTCGAAGCTCCGCGCACCCCGACCAAGAACACCCACGGCACTGGCTGCACGCTATCCGCAGCCACTGCCGCGGAGCTTGCTAAGGGCGCAACGCTTCGCGAGGCGCTCGCCAAGGCCAAGACCTACGTGACCGCGGCAATCGCGGCTGCCGACCAGCTTCAAATCGGCAAGGGCAGGGGGCCTGTGCACCACTTCCATGCCTGGTGGCCAAGGGAGCGCTAGCGCTCGGCTACAACCTTGATGCGCTGCTCGCCGAGGCCGGACACGGTGAGGCGAAGCTCGTCACCGGGCTTCAGAAACACCCTCGGATTGCGCGCCATGCCCACGCCGGGAGGCGTTCCGGTGGTGATCACGTCGCCCGGCACCAAGGTCATGTATTTGCTGATATAGCTCACGAGCTCTGCCACGCCGAAGATCATGGTCGAGGTCGAGCCCGTCTGCATGCGCGCTCCATTGAGGTCGAGAGTAAGGTCGAGCTTCTGCGGATCGGGAATTTCATCTTTGGTGACGAGCCAAGGGCCGAGCGGCCCGAATGAGTCATAGCTCTTGGCCTTGATCCACTCGCCCGCGCCGCCCTTCTGCAAGCTACGCTCCGACACGTCGTTGCAGATGCAATAACCGGCAACGAAGTCGAGTGCGTTCTCCTTGGCGACGTTCTTGGCGCGGCTGCCGATCACGACGGCAAGCTCGACCTCGAAATCCATGCGGTCGAAGCCCTTCGGCTGAAGAACCGGATCATAGGGCCCAGAGAGGCAGGAGCTCGCCTTGGCGAACACGATGGGAGCCTCAGGGATCGGCATACCGGTCTCCTCGGCATGATCGCGGTAGTTGAGGCCGATCCCGAGGAATTTCGGCACGATACCCACTGGCGCCCCAATGCGTGGCCTCCCTTCAACCAAGGGAAGGCTGCTCAAGTCGAGTGTCTTGATGCGGGATAGGCTTTCCGGACCGAGCGCCC
>DASSLP010000172.1:0-5939 GCA_035689365.1 Methyloceanibacter sp. | reverse complement strand
CTCAGCAACTCCACGTTTCAGAATGGCCTGGCAAGCTTCATAGGCGCGCGATCTGTCCGCGCCCGTGCACTCGTCCCAGATTTTATCGGCCTGCGCGGGCGATGCTCGAGCAGCGCCATCTCGCCGAAGAAGTCGCCCTCTTTTAGAACTACTGGCGGCTAGGGCTGATTTCGACGACCGCCTCGCCGCTCGCGATGATGAACATCGCATCGCCAGCATCGTGGGCGCGGACCATCGGCACGCCGGGCATAAAGGTGCGCGTGTAGAGCAGCTTGGTAATCTCGGCGACCTCGCTGTAGTCCATCGAGGCGAACAGCGGCACGCGGGCAATCATGCCCCAGGTCACCACAAATTGGTGGCGGCTCGATTCCTGGTTGAAGCCCGTGGCGATGATGGCAACTGGCAGCGCGATCATGCCGACGCCGAGCAGCATTACCACGCCCCCCAGCACCTTCCCCAAAGGCGTCACCGGCACGACGTCGCCATATCCCACCGTTGTCAGTGTGGACAGCGCCCACCAGGCGGCTTGCGGAATGGAGCCGAACTTGTCCGGCTGCACGTCGCGCTCGAGCAGGTACATTCCCGCCGAGGCGAACAGCAGCAGGATGAGAACTACAAGCAGCGCGCCGAGCAGCGCGCGATATTCATCGGCAAGGACGCGGCCGAGCGTCTGCAGCGCTGGCGAGTAGCGCACGAGCATGAGCAGGCGAAACAGCCTGAATACCCTGAGGAGCCGGAGATCGATCGGATAAAGCCAGTGGAGGTACCAGGGCGCGAAGGCGAGCAGGTCGATGATCATCATCGGCCTCATCGCAAAGCGAAGCCTCGCCTGCCCGCGCGGCAGCCGGCTCAGCATCGGAATCTCGACGGCGCTCCATATCCTGAGCACGTATTCGATGGTGAAAGCGATCACCGAGAACACGTTGAACGCCTTGAACTCCCACCCATAGCGCTCGGCGAGCTCGGGGACCGTGTCGGCCGCAAACGCGACGGCGTTGAGGAAAATCAGGGTGATGATGACACCGTTGACGACGCGCCCCATGGGATGAGCGTCGCCACCGACCTCGAGAACGTCATGAACCTCGCGCCGCAAGCGCCGATAGGCGTCCGTGGCGTTCATGCTCAGGCGCGTCCGGCCCGGCGCTTTGGCTCGCTGTCAGGTGTCGGGCTTGCGGCAGGCGCGCCGCCTTGGGCCGCGATCCTTGCCGCGATCGCTTCGAGCGCCTGATCGGCACGTGAACCATCAGGACCGCCAGCCTGAGCTAGGTCCGGCCGGCCGCCGCCGCCCTTGCCGCCGAGCGCCTCCGCACCGATGCGGGCAAGCTCGACTGCGTCGTAAGTTGCGGTCAGATCCCCGGTAACGCCGACGACGAGACCGGCCTTGCCCTCCTCGCTCACGCCGACGATGGCGGCAATGCCCGAACCGAGCTGCCGCTTGGCGTCGTCGGCGAGTCCGCGCAGGTCCTTCGGCGCCACACCCTGCACGGTGCGGGCAAGAAGCTTGATGCCGCCGAGATCGCGTACGGCCGAAGCGCCTCCGTCGCCTCCGGCACTTGCTCCACCGCCGAGTGCAAGCTCGCGCTTGGCGTCGGCGAGCTGGCGCTCGAGCTTGCGGCGCTCGTCGATGACCGCGGCAAGCCGCGTGATCACCTCGTCGGGCGAGACCTTGAGCAGCTCCGCCGCCTCGAGCACGCGATCGTCCTGGGTGGCAAGATAGGCGCGCGCGGCTCCCCCCGTGAGCGCCTCGATCCTCCGCACGCCGGCGGCGACAGCGCTTTCGCTTACGATCTTGAGGAGCCCGATATCGCCGGTGCGCCGCACATGCGTGCCGCCGCAAAGCTCGATGGAATAGGCGTGTTCTGCCCGCGTGCTCTTGTCGCTTTTGCCCATGCTGACGACGCGGACCTCTTCGCCGTATTTCTCGCCGAACAGCGCAAGCGCCCCCTGGGCAATTGCCGCTTCCGGCGTCATGAGGTGGGTCTCGACCGGCTCGTTCTGCAGGATCATGGCGTTGACCAGATCCTCGACCGCGCGGATCTCCTCGCGAGTCATGGGCTTGTGATGGGAGAAGTCGAAGCGCAAACGTCCCGGCTCGACCAATGAGCCCTTCTGTGCCACATGGGTGCCGAGCACTTGGCGGAGCGCCGCGTGCAGCAGATGCGTCGCCGAGTGATGGGCGCGGGTTGCGGTGCGGCGCGCATGGTCGACCTCTAGGGTGACTTCGTCGCCGACCTTGAGATTGCCTCTCTCTAGAGCGCCTGAGTGGAGAAAGAGGCCGTGGAGCTTCTTCTGCGTGTCCTCCACACCGAACAGCGTGTTCTTGCCGAGCGTAAGCCAGCCCCGGTCGCCGATCTGTCCGCCGGACTCCGCGTAGAATGGCGTCTGATTGACAATGACGATGCCGCGCTCGCCCGCCTTCAGCTCCTTAACGCGCTTGCCGTCTCTGACCAGAGCCACGATCTCGCCCGACGCCATCTCGGTCTCGTAGCCGAGGAACTCGGTCGCGCCGATCTCCTCCTTGAGCTCGAACCAAAGGCTCTCCGTCGCGGCCTCGCCTGAGCCCGCCCACGACTTCCGTGCTTCCGCGCGCTGCCGCTCCATGGCCGCGGCAAAGCCCTTCGCATCGACGGCAATGCCTCGCGCCTTCAATGCATCCTCGGTCAGGTCGTACGGGAAGCCGTAGGTGTCGTAGAGCTTGAAGACGATTTCACCGGGCAGAGTGTCGCCGCGCTTCAAATTCCGGGTTTCCTCTTCCAGCAGCTTCAGCCCGCGGCCGAGCGTCTCGCGGAAGCGGGTCTCCTCGAGCTTCAGCGTTTCCTCGATGAGGCCTTGGCCGCGCTCGAGCTCGTGATAGGCGCGGCCCATCTGGTCGATCAGCGCCGGAACGAGCCGGTAGAGCAGAGGCTCCTTGGCCCCGAGGATATGGGCATGCCGCATGGCGCGCCGCATGATGCGGCGAAGGACGTAGCCCCTCCCCTCGTTCGACGGCAGCACGCCGTCGGCGATGAGGAAGGATGACGCGCGCAAATGATCCGCGATGATGCGGTGGCTCGGTTCATGCTCGCCTTCCGCCTTGACGCCCGTGAGCTCGACCGAGGCTGCGATCAGCGCGCGGAACAGATCGATCGCGTAATTGTCGTGGGTACCTTGCAAGACTGCGGCGATGCGCTCGAGCCCCATGCCGGTGTCGATCGAGGGCCGCGGCAGCGCGACGCGCTCGCTGCCTGGAAGCTGCTCGAACTGCATGAATACGAGATTCCAGATCTCGACGAAGCGGTCGCCTTCAGCGTCGGCGCTGCCGGGAGGGCCGCCTTTGACCGTAGGGCCGTGGTCGTAGAAGATCTCCGAGCTCGGCCCGCAGGGGCCGGTATCGCCCATCGACCAGAAATTGTCTGAGCCTGCGATCCTGATGATCCTCTCGTCGGGGAAGCCGGAGATCTTGCGCCAGAGTTCAGCCGCCTCGTCGTCGTCCTGGTAGACGGTGATCAGCAGCCGTTTCTTGTCGAGGGCGAAGTCGCGGGCAAGAAGCTCCCAGGCGAGCAGGATCGCCCGCTCCTTGAAATAGTCGCCGAAGGAGAAATTGCCGAGCATCTCGAAGAAAGTGTGGTGGCGCGCGGTAAAGCCGACATTGTCGAGGTCGTTATGCTTGCCGCCGGCGCGGACGCATTTCTGCGACGAGGCCGCGCGCGGGAAGCGCGCCTTCTCCTGGCCGGTGAACACGTTCTTGAACGGCACCATGCCAGCGTTGGTGAACATCAGCGTCGGGTCGTGACGCGGGACGAGCGGGCTCGATGGCACGACCTCGTGGTCGTTCTTGGCGAAGAAATCGAGGAAAGCGGCGCGAATGTCGCTGGTGCTAGTGTGGCCGAGGCTCGTGTGGCTCACGCCGGTCGAGGCAGCATCCTTGTGTTTGGCACTAGCGCTAGTGCCTTTCGCGCTCGTGTGTTTGGCGGATGTCATCGGCAGTTTGACGGGAGACCTTGTCTTAGAGGGGACCGGCGCTATCGGAGCCTGGCTCGTTCGGCCAAACCCAAAGCGCCGCTCAGCCCCTTCCCTGAACATAAAGGGCTTTACGGTCCCGCGTCAGACATAAGGTCAGGAGAGGGGGCTGGCAAGCGCGCCCTTTGATTGGTCCCGCTCCAGAACTCGCGCCGCTTAACTCAGCGGCGGCCCCTTCGCGCGGCGCCGCCTGGGAGCGGCGTGACAGAACCCTCGCCCTCGGCAAGGCCACCCTCGCCACTTTCGGCGCCTCCGCCTTCGCCAGCATCGCCACCGCCATCGAGGATCTGGCCCGCGATAAGGCCCGCGTTCTGGCGAATCGCCCGCTCGATTCGCTCGGCTGTCTCTGGATGCTGCTTCAAATAGGCCTTGGCGTTCTCCCTGCCCTGGCCGATGCGCTCCGAATCGAAGGAGAACCAAGCGCCGGACTTCTCGACGATGCCGGCCTTGACCCCGAGATCGACCAGCTCGCCGGTCTTGGAGATGCCCTCGCCATACATGATGTCGAATTCGATCTGCTTGAAAGGCGGTGCAACCTTGTTCTTCACCACCTTGACCCGGGTCTGGTTGCCGACCACCTCCTCGCGCTCCTTGATGGCGCCGATCCGGCGGATATCGAGGCGCACCGAAGCGTAGAACTTGAGCGCGTTGCCGCCGCTTGTGGTCTCGGGCGAACCGAACATCACGCCGATCTTCATGCGGATCTGGTTGATGAAGATCACCATGCAACGCGATTTAGAGATCGATCCTGTGAGCTTGCGCAAAGCTTGGCTCATCAGCCGCGCCTGCAAGCCCGGTAGCTGCTCGCCCATCTCGCCTTCGAGCTCAGCCTTTGGCGTCAGCGCCGCGACCGAATCGATGACCAGCACGTCGATCGCGCCAGAGCGCACCAGCGTATCGGCGATCTCGAGCGCCTGCTCGCCGGTGTCGGGCTGGGAGATCAGGAGCTGCTCGAGATCGACGCCGAGCTTGCGCGCATAGACGGTATCGAGCGCATGCTCCGCGTCGATGAAGCCGCAAATGCCGCCGCGCTTCTGGGCCTCGGCCACGACATGCAGTGCAAGCGTGGTCTTGCCCGACGACTCTGGGCCATAGATCTCGATGACGCGGCCGCGCGGCAGCCCGCCGATGCCGAGCGCAATATCGAGCCCGAGCGAGCCTGTGGAGATGGCCTCGACCTCGACCGCCTTCTCGTTCTGGCCGAGCCGCATGATGGAGCCCTTGCCGAAGCCGCGCTCGATCTGGGAGATCGCAGCCTCAAGCGCCTTCTCTCTATCCATCTCAGCTCCTTCGACGAGGCGCAGCGCGACATTCAACATGGAGAGTCTCCCTTATTTCACAAGCCCGATCCGAGTCGCAAATAATGCTCTTTGCTCCGCACCCTCTCCCGGCGTTCCGTTCAGCCTGCCAATCGGCTCGTTGCGGGGAGAGGGCGCGAAGGTGCAGCGGAGGAAAATGTACATGTTTTGTTCCTGTTCTGCAATTGTTCTTTTTGCACTATGGCTCGTCCCGTGGGTATCCTGTAACCACCCTCCTTTTGGGAGAGGCGGAACGCAGCTACCACGGCTCTTTTTCGCGCACTTGCGGCTTTCGCTTGCGCGCCGGTTTTGGCGCGTCGCCAAGCGCGGCGTCTACCGCCTGGCGGTAGCCGAAGCGATCGATATACGGCTTGAGCCGCGCGATCACCTTGCGCTTGAGCGGCTCCGGCAGCTCGTAGCGCGACACCTGGTGCTCTGAGCGCTCGTCGAGGAACTCGCGCATCGGCCCCTCTGCCTCGGCGAATCCCTCGATGCGCAGCTCCGCATAGACGTCGCGCATGGTTGCGACCGGGTCCTCGACAAAATCCTCGTAGCGAAGCTCGACAAGATGATCCTTGGGAATGAGGTGGCGGTCTTCCTCATAATCCTCGGTGAGCCTCGCGAACATATCGAGGATGTAGT
>DASSLP010000171.1:0-22105 GCA_035689365.1 Methyloceanibacter sp. | reverse complement strand
ATCATTCGCGATTTTCTCGCCCGCCGCATGAGCTAGTTGGCAGACATGAAAGGAGTGCCTCATGACACGCACGGTGTTGCAGTCGGCGCCAGCCTCGGTGGCCGCCATTAGCCCTGGCGGCATGGCAACATCCCAAGCAATGGATAACACGCTGGTGACCCCAGCCGAAATCCAGTGGGGAGCAGGCCAAGATGTTCTTGCTAAAGGGGCACAAGTCGCGATTCTTTACGGAGATCCGACCAAGGATGGTCTCTTCTCGATGCGGTTCAAGCTGCCGAAGGGCTACCGCGTCCCGCCGCGTACGCTTTCAAAGGCCGGAACCTTCACCGTCATCTCGGGGACCTTCCGCATCGGGATGGGCGAGAGAGTCGATCCGACCAAGGTGAGGGCCATGCCAGCCGGAAGCTTTATCGCGCTTCCGCCCGGCAGTCCGCACTTCGTGTCCGTGGACGAGGAGACGGTGGTTCAACTCAACAATATCGGACCGTGGGAGCTCGCTTACAGCGATCCATAAAGAAGACCCGCGCCGGAAGCCGAGGAGGAATCAATACATGGTGCTCTGGGATCACGTGATAGGCTCTGACGTGTTGCGGGCGATAAAGGAGTACGACCGACTAGGGGCGGAGCGATTCTTTTCCGAGCACGGTTTTGCCCCCACCACGACTTATGAGCTCGCCTGGGAAGGACGCCGTTATCCGCCCAAAGCAATCTTGGGCACAGCCTATGAGTTCGCCACGGGCCAGCGACTCGGCTCCAGTGATTTCGAGGGCGGAAAGACGGGCGCCGTCAAGGTCGCTCGGACAGCTCGGCTTCAACGTCCAGCAGAAGCGACGACCGACAAGGTAAACCTTTTCTGTCATCAAGGAGCTTCGCGAGGCCATCAGGACGAACCCTCGGGCAGAGGGACGCCGGCCGCGGTGAAGGCGGCGCGCTGGCGCCCAGCCACGTCGGCGAGATCGGCGCCCGCGATCGTTTCGTCGAATAGGCGGTGGTAGTTCAGCTCGGCATTGAGATGCAGGAACACGCCGCCAAGCCCGATCGCGGCGCGGTCCATGAACACGAACTCGCGCGGCACCTTGACTGGCCCCTTGTCGCGCAGGCCCTGATGCACCTTGAAGGCCTCGCGCCGTCCATACATGCCTGGGCTGACCTTGTCGGCGATGGTGCGGATGCGGTCCTCGAGCATCGGGCCATAGATGAAGCTCGCCCAGATGTTGAGGATGTCGATCAGCTCGCTGGAGAGACCGGTAAAGCCCCAGGTCTCGTAAGCATGCACGACCAGCGCGCGGTCGTTGCGCAACAACCCGTGATAGAGATCGATCACGCCCTGAATGAATTTCGGCGCGAAGGTGCGCATGCAGCCATAGTCGAGCAGGTTGATGCCGGCGGCCCTCCCCTCGCCGTCCTCGAACACGGTGTAATTGCCGAGGTGCGGATCGCCGTGGATCACCCCGTAATGGCTGAACGGGTACCACCAAGCGCGGAACATGGCGCGTGCGATCTCATTGCGCTCTTCGGGTGGGCGGCTGGTGTAATCGAGGAGACGTCGCCCGTCGAGCCAAGTCATGGTGAGCAGTCGCTTGGTTGAAAGTTCAGGCAAGACCTCCGGCACGCGGATCAGCGGATCGTCTTTGAAGATCTGCGCATAGAGCCGCATGTGGCGCGCTTCGAGATCGTAGTCGAGCTCCTCGCGGAGCCGCGCCGAGATCTCCTTCAGCATCTCGGAGGTCTCGATCGCCGGACGCATGCGGGCGTGGATGGAGAAGAGGACGGAAAGCTGCGCGAGGTCGGCCTCCACCGCCGACTGCATGTCGGGATATTGCAGCTTGGCGGCAAACGCGCGGCCGTCGCGCCCTGTCGCGCGATGCACCTGCCCAAGCGAGGCGGAGGCGGCAGCTTCATGCGCGAATGTTGCGAACTTCGATTCCCAATCGGGACCAAGCTCGGCCGCCATGCGCCGCCGCACGAAGAGCCAGCCCATGGGCGGGGCATGGCTCTGGAGCTGGCCGAGCTCGGCGGCATATTCGGCGGGAAGCGCCTCGGGGATGGTGGCAAGCAGTTGCGCGACCTTCATGATCGGGCCTTTCAGCCCGCCGAGCGCGGCGGCAAGCGAGGCGGCCTCCTTGTCGCGGGCCGGATCGAACCCGAACAGCCGCGTCGCGGCGATGCGCGCCGCCACGCCGCCCACATTGGCGCCGACTCTGCCGTAGCGGAGCGCGCGGGCGCTGAACCTGTTCTTCTCCTTGTCTGGTTGGCGCTCGTTCATTGAGGCGGTAACTTCACGCGAGACAAGTCTCTCTCATATAGGAGACCAAATTGCGCCCCGTCCTCCAATGGCCCACAATGATCGCCATCTAGGGCAGGAAATCTGCGGCCGTGAAACCCGTCATTCTTGCAATCGAGGAGAATATGCCGATGGCCATGCGACCCATCCTAGCTCTGTCTGTCACGATGCTATGGGCCTCGCCGGCCTTTGCCGCGATGGACAACTCGGTCGAGGTGTGGAAGTCGGCGACCTGCACCTGCTGCGGCAATTGGGTCAAGCACCTCGAGGCGAATGGCCTCCTCCCGACGGTGCACCCAACCGAGCCCGGAATGCTCGCCGAAATCAAGCGGCAGGCGGGCATCAGCTCGAAACTTGCCTCCTGCCACACCGCCAGGATCGACGGCTATGTCATCGAGGGCCATGTGCCGGCGCCAGACATCAAGCGGCTCGTGTCCGGGCATCCGGACGCCATAGGTCTCTCGGTCCCAGGTATGCCGGTCGGCGCTCCGGGGATGGAGCAAGGCGCCGAGAGCGAACCCTATGACGTGCTGCTGATCAAGAAAGACGGCACCACGGAGGTATTCGCGCGCCACTGAGCGCCGATCCCGCGCGCGAGGCTTCAATCCTTGCCGAGTTGGCTGAGCGCGTCGCGATATTGGCGCATCGCCTTGCGGGCATTCTCAAGCTCGGCCTCGAGCGCGAGCGTCGCCTGCGACTTGGGTCGCAGCTTTTGGTTCGCGAAGAAGAGCAGCGCGAGAATGGCGAGCGGCGTCAGAAAATCTGTCACCATGATCGGGCCCGCGTTCCCGGGTGCAAGATTGCCAGCCACGACAATATCCCTGATATGGCCGAACCCCGCGCCGATAAGGAAGCATGCGGCGGCGATGGCGACCGCGAGGCGAGCTTCGAAGCCTCGGAAGGCGGCATAAAGCGAAGGAAGCCCAAGCCCGAGATTGGCGATACCAACCTCGTATTGGAACGGGCTCGGCGCCCAGCCGATCGATGCGGCGGACTGCCCGGCAAAGAACACATGGCCGATAAACGCCCATAGCCCCAGCAGCCCTAACGGGAACAGGAACAGATAGCGGAGCAGCCGATCGATGACGAAGCTTCGATCAATCGGCAGGGGTCCTTGCCATACCGCGACGGCGGCGCAAGCAAACGCTGCGAGCCAAAGCAGAATTGGAACAAGCGAGACCTGCGACATCGGCGCCTAAGTTCCTTCCGGCCAGTTATCGCGAATCCACCGCGCGAGACCCTCTTCGTCAACCTCGCCGGCAGCGATTGCTTGCATCATAACCACGGCCTCTGATTCGGGGACAACGAGGTCGATGTTGTTGAGCCCGAGGAAGGTGACCATTGCCAAAAACGCGATCCGCTTATTGCCGTCAACGAAGGCGTGATTGCGCGCGAGTCCAAAGCCATATGCCGCGGCAACCGAGGCAAGATCTGGGCTCTCATATGCATGCTTGTTGAGCGGGCGATCGAGTCCGGACTCAAGAAGCCCTTGGTCGCGGAGTCCGGGCGGGCCTCCGAATTGCCGAAGCTGCTCCTCGTGAATTGCAATGACAAGATCGGCCGAGAGCCAAACGGGCTCTCTCACTTGGCGAGCTCGCGCAGCGTGTTCCGATAGGTCTTCATGGCCTTGCGGGCGATCTCCATGCCGCGCTCGAAGGTCGGATCGTGCGGTGCGAGTTTGATGCCACCCTCAGCCAGCTCGGTCACGAACAGCACGTCCCCCTGCTTCAACTGGAGCTTGGCCAGCAGCTCCTTCGGGAGGATCAAACCAGTTGAATTCCCGATCCTTTTGATCTCGATCTTCATGGCAGTCTCCATTGTACGGGATGTATAACATCGTTATACAAGACGTACAACGACACAGGGATTAGCGCTTGGCCGGAGCCTTCGCGTCCATGGCTTCGAGCTCGTCGATCAGGCCTTCAATGACCTTGAGGCCCATCGACCAGAAGTTCGGGTCGGAGGCGTCGAGGCCGAACGGTGCGAGCAGCTCTTTGTGGTGCTTGGTTCCGCCAGCCGCGAGCATGTCGAGATAGCGCTCGGCGAAGCCTTTGTCGGCCTTCTCATAAACAGCGTAGAGCGAGTTCACCAGGCAATCGCCGAAGGCATAGGCATAGACGTAGAACGGCGCGTGGATGAAGTGCGGGATGTAGGCCCAGAACGTCTCGTAGCCGGGCTTGAGATCGATGGCCGGTCCCAAGCTCTCCTTCTGCACTTCGAACCAGATCTCGCCGAGCCGCTCGCTGGTGAGCTCGCCGTCGCGCCGTTCGGCATGCACCTTCCGCTCGAAGTTGTAGAAGGCGATCTGCCTGACCACCGTGTTGATCATATCCTCGACCTTGGCGGCGAGCAGCGCCTTGCGCTCGCGCGGTGACGGTGCCTGGTCGAGCAGCGCGCGGAAGGTCAGCATCTCGCCGAACACGCTCGCCGTTTCGGCAAGTGTAAGCGGCGTCGGCGCCATTAGCGGACCCTGCTTGTTGGCGAGCACTTGATGCACGCCATGGCCAAGCTCATGCGCGAGCGTCATCACGTCGCGCGGCTTGCCCTGATAATTAAGCAGGATATAGGGATGCGCGCTCGGCACCGTGGGATGCGAGAAGGCGCCAGGCGACTTCCCTTCCCTCACCGGCGCGTCAATCCAGCCCTTGGCGAAGAACTTACCGGCGATGTCGGCCATGCGCGGCGAGAAATCGCCGTAGGCAGTAAGCACTGTCTTGCGCGCGTCATCCCAGCCGATCACCTGCTTCGGTTCTTCCGGCAACGGCGCGTTGCGGTCCCAATGCGCGAGCTTCTTCTTGCCGAGCCATTTAGCCTTCATCGCGTAATAACGATGCGAGATGCGCGGGTACGCCTCACGCACCGCGGCGACGAGAGCGTCGACCACTTCCTTCTCGACCCGATTGGCGAGGTGTCGCGAGTCTGCGACGTCGGTGAAGCCTCGCCAGCGGTCGGAAATCTCTTTGTCCTTGGCGAGCGTGTTAGTGATCAACGTGAACAGCCGCAAATTATCCTTGAACACTCTGGCCAAGGCTTCTGCCGCGGCCTTGCGCTTCGTCTCGTCCTGCTCAAGCAGTCGATTGAGGGTCGGCTCGATGCTGAGCTTCTCGCCGTCGACTTCGAATTTGAGAGCCGTCATGGTCTCGCTGAACAGCCGGTCCCACGCGCCGCGGGCCGTTATCGCCTTCTCGTGGAACAACTGCTCGAGCTTGTCTTCAAGCTGATATGGTTTCTCTTTGCGCAGATCCTCGAGCCACGGCCGGTAATGACTGAGCTCCGACTCCGACATTGCCTTCTCAAGCGCATCGTCGTCTAAGCGGTTCAGCTCGAGCGGGAAGAACAGGAGCTTTGAAGAAATCGCGGTGATCTTCTCCTGGATGTCGCCGAAGAACTTCTGGCGCTTAGGATCGGCTGTGTCGGCGGCGTACAGCAGGCTCGCATAGGAGACAATACGACCCATCACGTCGTTGAGCGCCTCGTATTCGCGGACGGCCCGGGCGATCTCGGCACCGCCTTTGCCGTTGTCCAACAGGTTTGCGAGTTTGCCGGCGTAGCCCGCCTGCATGGCGTCGGCCGCGCTCTCGGAGCTCGCAAGGTCGGCCTTAAGCTCGGGTGCGTCGGGTCCCTTATAAAGGTCGGCGAGATTCCATTCGGGCAGCTTGCCGAGCTTGGGCTTGGCTCCGGCCGAAGCAAGCGAGCTGTGCTTCGCCTTGGCTTTGGCGGCGGCAGTCGCGGCGAAAACCGGGTGCTCCGGCCATGCGGTCAGTTTGGGGAGCATTGGCGTCTTTCAGATCCTCATGAGATTGGCGGCAATGGCCCGTTAGTGTGGGTAGGCGGCGCCGCGCTCGCAAGGCCATAGACCACGCCTTCTCGGCATTTTGGAGGGCGCCAGAGCCACAGCCTCACCAAAATCGAACCGAGTTAAAGGGGATATTTACCCTTCCGCCGCACAGTTTTGGCACAGGCGCAGCTTCGCTTGAGCCGCATGGAGTGGTTCGGGGGCCTGCGCCCGCACCGTAGCGTTTCGCGTAACTGTACTGAGTCCTGCGTCATGCCAAAACGCATCCTGGTCGCCGACGGCGACCATGCCCAACGTCGTATTATCGAAGAAACAATCAAGCGGTTCGGCTATGGCGTCGCTGTCGCCGAAAGCGGCGACAAGGCCGTTGCCACGCTTCGCGCGGACGCTGCGGGCGATATTTGTCTCATATTGCTCGACCTGATGCCGGGCGGCGACGGAATGGCTCTGCTGACCGCGATCCGGGCCTTGCCGCGCAAGCCTCCCGTCATCGTGCAAACCGCCCAAGGCGGCATCGATGCCGCTTTGGCGGCGATGCGCTCTGGCGCCTTCGACTTTGTGGTCAAGCCTGTGAGCCCGGAGCGGCTTGAGATCTCGATCAAGAATGCGCTCAAGATCGAGGCGCTCGCGGACGAGCTCGTTCGTATCAAGGCCTCGGCAAAGGGCGAGCTCGGCTTTGCCGACCTGATCGCCGGCAGCGCGGCGATGGAGCGTGTCATCGAGCTTGGCAAGCGGGCCGCCGATTCGACCATTCCGGTTCTGATCGAGGGCGAGTCGGGCGTTGGCAAAGAACTGATCGCCCGCGCCATTCACGGCGAGAGCGTGAGAAAGTCGAAGCCTTTCGTGACCCTCAATTGCGGCGCTGTGCCCGAGAATGAAATCGCCAAACTTCTCTTCGGTCACGAGAGTGACGCCTTCGGCGATGCTCCCGACAGGTACGCCGGCAAATTCATCGACGCAGACCAGGGCACGCTCTTTCTCGACGAGATCGGCGAGCTTCCGCTCGCCTCACAGGCGAGGCTGCTCTGCGCTTTGCAAGATGGCGCGATCGACGTCCACCTGATGGCCGCGACCAGTCAGAACCTGATCAGCCTGGTCAATCAAGGCCGCTTCCGCGAGGACCTTTATTACCGGCTCAACGTCTTTCCGATCTGGGTGCCGCCGTTGCGCGATCGGCTCGAGGACCTGCCGGAGCTCGTCCGCCATTTCATCGCGAGGTTCGCCGCTGAAGAGGGCAAGCCTATCGACGGCATCGATGCCGAGGCGAGCGCAATGCTCAAGCACTACGCCTGGCCGGGCAATATCCGCCAGCTCGAGAACGCAGTGTTCCGCGCAGTGGTCCTCGCCGACACGGCCATGCTCACTGTCAACGAGTTTCCGCAGATCGCAGCCCATGTCGAAGGCTATGCAGTGACCGTGCCGCCTGCGCCAGCGCCCAAAGATCCCATGCCGCGCATCGAGGGGCCAGTCATGCTCGGAGAGTCAGCGAGCACACTCACAACAATTCACGTGCCTTTGGCCAACGGCAAAGATGGCATCGGCATTCCCGCCTTGAGCGATTCGGGCGACATTCGCCCGCTCGAAGCTGTCGAAGCCGACATGATCCGTCTCGCCTTCGGGCGCTACCAGGGACGCATGACCGAGATTGCGCGCCGGCTCGGCATCGGCAGGTCCACCCTCTACCGAAAGATGCGCGAGATCGGGCTCGAGTCTAGGCCTAACTGACTGATTGGTTTCGAGAATCACACCTGGGGCGGATTTAGGGGAAAGGAAATGATGCGGGCGGCTTGTCGTGTTGCTCTGATCTTGGCTCTCACGGCACCCTTGCATGCGCCGGCGCTCGCTGCAGAGCCCGATGTGCCTGCGGCCTTGATCAGTCCGACAGAGGCGATCCGCATCGCCGTACAGAATCGCCTCTCGGAGAAATTCACCACGGCCTCAGGCGTGAAGAAGAGCGAGCAAGGCGCGCTGGTCGAATATTACTCACAGCCTGGGCAGCATCTCTTATGGGTCGACGACAAGGGCCTCACCGATCGGGGGAAGGCGGTGATGGAGGAGATCGCCAAGGCTGACGACTACGGTCTCCGCGCCTCTGACTACGTCCTGCCGAAGCCAGACACATTCAATGCTTCAGATCCCAAAGCCACCGACTGGCTTGCCGACGCCGAGATCAAGATCAGCTTCGCTGTTCTCGCCTACGCCGACGATGCGCGGGGCGGGCGCGTCAATCCGCAGCGCCTGAGTGAGAATCTTGACCCAACCCTCGTCTTGCCCGATCCCACCGAAGTGATCGACTCGATCGCCATCCGATCTGATCCCGTGGCATATCTGCGGAGCTTCCAGCCGGATCAGCCTCAATTCGAGGCCTTGCGCCAGAAGCTCATCGAGCTTCGCGATGGCAAGGTCAAGAAGGACAAGCCGGCCGTCATCACGATCATCCCAGATGGCCCCATGCTCAAGATGGGAATGCAGCACGAGCAAGTGGCCTTGCTCCGTGAGCGCCTCGACGTACCTGCCCATTCGAAAGCCGACGAGAACACGTTCGACGCCGCTCTGGTGCAGGCTGTGGAGCACTTCCAATCAGCGCACGGCGTGCTTCCCGACGGCATGGTAGGGCCCGGCATGCGCCGCCTGCTCAACGGGCAGCAACCCTCGCACACGTCGGGAAATTCCGCGAAGATCAGGGCCATCCTCGTCAACATGGAGCGCTGGCGTTGGCTGCCGCACGACCTCGGTCCTTACTACGTGACCGTCAACATTCCCGAGTTCATGCTGCGCGTGGTCGATGACAACAAGACCGTGCATTCGACGCGCGTCGTCACCGGCAAGCCGGACAAGCAGACGCCGGTCTTCTCCGGCGAGATGCAGGAAATCGTCTTCAACCCGTTCTGGAACGTGCCGACCTCGATCAAGGTCGAGGAGATCAGGCCTTATCTTCGAGAGGAGGCTGCCTGGTTCTTCAGCGGGGGCGGATGGAATACGTCAGTGTTCGAGCGTCACAAGCTGCGCATCAGATATCTTGGTCGTGACGTTGATCCTGGTGCGGTCGATTGGAACCAGATGGATATCCGCAATTTCGAGATTTATCAGCCGCCCGGGCCCGATAACGTGCTTGGTCACGTCAAATTCGTGTTTCCGAATAAGCACGACGTCTACATGCACGACACGCCGCAGAAATTCCTGTTTGCCCAGCCGGTCAGGGCCGAAAGCCATGGCTGCATGCGGGTCGAGAACCCAGATCAGCTCGCCCTTATTCTGTTGAAACACGACCAGGGGTGGAACGAGGCGCGCGTCGCCTCGGCCATCGCCGATGGTTATGACAGTCATGTTGCACTGCGGCAAAGAATCCCGGTCCACATCACCTACTTTACCCTCAAGGTGAACGAAGACGGATCGACCTCAAATTACGCGGATATTTACGGTCACGACGCCCGCATGGTGGCTGCGCTGGGCCTCTAGACTCTACAGCGCCTGTGGAAAACCTGTTAACTCTAGTCCGAGATTCTGCGTCTCGGTAACTTGTTTGCCTTGTTTTTCCCGCAATTTGGCTAATACTCATCGTTAACGGACGGCAGGACGGGTGCCGCCCGCTAGGTGCCTGGCCTCTCATGGCTTGCGTACCTCACGGGGAAACCGGCTGGGGAGCCGGCGAGGGAAAGTCAGGGATGCGGATTCGGGGGAGTGTCGCACGTCGCGCCGTGCTGGGCGCCGGCCTTGTGCTTCTGACCGCCGCAGGTTGGTGGTCTGCCACGACTTATCGGGCGAGCGCGACCGGTGAGACCCGCACTCTCACTATGTTCAACATCCACACCAAAGAGACGATCACCGTCACCTACAAGCGTGACGGCAAATATGACGCGGACGCTCTGAAGCGCCTCAACACCTTCATGCGCGATTGGCGGGCCGATAAAGAAACCAGCATGGACCCGGTGCTGATCGACCACATCTGGACCCTGCACAAAGAACTCGGCTCACAAGTTCCCGTCCATCTGATCTGCGGCTATCGCACCGCCGAGACCAATGCCAATTTGCGCAGGCACGGGGGCGGCCAGGCCAAGCGCAGCCAGCATATCCTCGGCAAGGCCGCCGATATCACCTTCCCCGATGTCCCCGTCAAAGTGCTGCGCAATTCTGCGCTCGTGTGGGAATGGGGCGGCGTCGGATATTACCCGACTTCCGGCGTCCCCTTTGTTCATGTCGACACCGGCAGGGTGCGCATGTGGCCAAGAATTCCTCGGCTTGAGCTCGCCGCCCTGTTCCCCGACGGCCACTCGCAATATGTGCCGATCGACGGCAAGCCCATCACGCCGCAAGACTATAAAACTGCCGTGGCGGAGGGCATCGTGGCGCAGACCAAACTCGCCGCGGCCGTCCGTGTGAAGCCAGCCGCCGAGGACGAGGAGGTGGCTGACGCTGATGACGCGACCGACACAGAAACTGATACCGAGACGGTGGCTCAGGCCGAGCCCGACACGACGCCGGCGCAAGCTCAGCCGGCCGCCGCCACTCCGAAGCCGATCCTCGCCTCCTTCACGCCGACCATGGACGCCGAGCCCACGCTCGCCGTCGAGACGCATGAGCAGGGCGCGCCGCCTCCGCCGGCCAAGCTCTTCGCCTATGCGAGCGTCGGTGGAATGTCGCTCCCAAGCCTTTTCCCCAAGGCCCATCAGGAAGCGCGGGCGCCTACCTATCGCGATGCAGAAGTGGTCGGCGCGCCCGAGGCAGACGATGACCATCCCGACGAGACCAACTATGCCCCGTTGGAGGTCGCGAGCCTGATGACTGATTCCTCGGTGGCCTTCAGCCGCACGGTCGCTCCCCTCACCCATCCCGACCAGACCAACCTCGACTATCTGTTCGAGGACATGAACAAGCCGACTGCGCTTACCCTGCGCAAGAGCTCCGGCTATGCAGGCCTCGCCGCGGCCCAGACCTTCTCGGGCCACGCAGTTAGAAGCCTGTACGCAACGAATGTGGCGATGGAAACCCAGACGCCTCCGCGCACACAGCTCGCCGAAAACACCCGCTAGCTCTTTGGACTTTGTGAGGCGCTAAGCCGCTTCGGCGTCCGCCATGCCGAGCGCGTGTAGATAGGTCGTGAGCACCGCCTCTTCTTCGCGGCGCTTGTTCTCGTCCTGCTTGCGCAGGCGAATGACGGTCCTAAGCGCCTTCACGTCGAACCCGTTCCCCTTGGCCTCGGCATAGACCTCCCGCAAATCGGCGGCGAGCGCCGCTTTCTCTTCCTCGAGCCGCTCGATACGGGTAACGAAGGCACGAAGCTGGTCTCTCGCTGATGTCTGAAGCTGCACTTTAGGTCACTCCCCGCCGCTTGATGATTCGATTACGCGCAAGCTTAGGTCGCGCGAATTTCACGCTTCAAGATGCGCGGCCTCGTTATCCCATTTATCCAAAGCGGACGGCGAACTAACCTGTGCGCTTGCGGCGCTTGGCGGCGATCTCGGTTTGGAACATCGCCTTCCAGGTCTCGTAAGGCATGCCGTAGACGATCTCCCTCGCCTCTTCCTTGGAGAGCGCTACGCCCTTGGCGGCGGCGGCCTCCTGATACCAGTTGGAGAGACAGTTGCGGCAGAAGCCGGCAAGCTCCATCAGTTCGATGTTCTGCACGTCATAGCGCCCCCGGAGATGCGCGGCGAGCCGGCGGAACGCCTGGGCCTCGAGCTCGGTGCGGATCGACTCGGTCATGCCCTTGCCCGCTGACTTACCGCCACTAGCCGCTTCCGCCTGCATACCATCGGTGTAGGAGCCATGCAGCTCGATCGCATGGAGTGGACCGCCAAGCCGCATCACCTTGCGCAAGACCTCGGCGAGATGCTTCGCCCATTCGGCTTGCCCCTCAGGCCCAAGGACCAGGTCCTGGCGGACCTCTATCAGTGCATGCGCAAGTCCGCGCTTGGTGCCATGCCGGTAGAGCGTGTCGCCCTTGAGCTGGCCCGTGTAAGGCGCGTTGTCGCCGACCACGATGCCGGGGATGGCCCTGAAGCCTTCGAGCAGGGGAAGGGCAAGCCGCGGATCCTTGTCCCACAGCACGCCGACCGACCAGGGGCGCGGTACCCCTTTCCAGGCCTGCGTGAAGCTGTGCACCGACACAACGACCGGCGGCTTGCCGGCAGAGATTGCGGTATCGATCGCGCGCTCGATGGCCTGATGGTAGGGCGCGTAGTAGCGATTGATCCTGGTGGCAACGGCCGCCTCGTCGAGACCGGCATTGCCGGGTACGATCAGCCCGTCCGAGACCTGCATGATCAGGGTCGGATCGTCGAGTCCGCGGTTTGGGTCGATCAGGAGCCGCGAGAAGGTGGATAGAATGGCCGGCGCGCCGAGCATCTCGGCGAGGCGCTCGGCCACCGAAGCGGCTCCGAGATCGTAGGCGATATGGCGATTGAGGTCCTGCGGCCTTAAGCCCAACGTCCCGAAAGGTTCGGGGATGGTGTCCTCGGCGTGATCGCAGAGGATGAGGAGTCCGGTCCTCAAATCCCCCTCGATGCTCCGGTAGGGCTTCGTGCCCAAGTCTTCTCGTATCAGCGTGTCCAGACTTCGCTCCACGCGACCTTCCCTCGCGTCTGCCTCTTTTTGCGCCCGCCTTCCCTCTGCGGCAAGAAAAAAGCTTGATCGTGGCCTAGGTTGCGACGCATTTACCCACGAGTTTCGGCTGGTCTTTTGCCCTGCCAAACTGGCCGTATAATCGGTCTTCTGGTCAGACAACCTCAACCAATTCGGTGCTACCTTTCGAAATTCGTTAACCGAGATTCCAGGCCTTAGAGGATGATGCTTGCTTCGAACTTGGCGCGGCACGCGCGAGACCACGCACGTGCCCTTCACCCCTGCTCGGCCCGGAGCCTTTGGCGCTCGCTTGCGCTCTTTCTCCTCCTGGGCCTCGGCGCAACTCCCGCCCACGCCGACCTCAAGCTCTGCAATACGACGGCGAGCCGAGTCGGCGTCTCGATCGGATACAAGGACGCCGAGGGCTGGGCTACCGAAGGATGGTGGAACATCGCCTCGCACACTTGCGAGACCTTGCTCAAGGGCGTGCTGATCGGACGCTTCTATTATATCCACGCCGTCGACTACGACCGCGGCGGCGAGTGGGCCGGCAATCTCTTTATGTGCACCGATGACAAGTCTTTCACTATCCGCGACACCAAGGACTGCGTGAAGCGCGGCTACAAAAAGACCGGCTTCTTCGAAGTCGACACCGGCGAGGAGCGCGACTGGACCGTTCGCCTCACTGATCCCGAGGGCGAAGCGAAGTCCCAATGAGGCGCAATCGCCGGGTCAAGATCGTCGCCACGCTCGGTCCTGCCTCCAACAACGAAGAAACGATGCGCCGCCTGTTCGAAGCAGGCGCGGACGTGTTTCGCGTCAATATGAGCCACGCGACCCATGACGGGTTAGGCGACATCCACGCCATCGTGCGCAAGCTCGAGCTCGAGTTCGCGCGGCCGATCGGCATCCTGGTCGACCTGCAAGGGCCAAAGCTCCGCATCGGCAAGTTCGAGTCCGGCGCGATCAGGCTGACTGAGGGCGACGTGCTGAGCTTCACGCGGCGCGAGTCGGTTGGCGGCCTGGGCCGTGTGCACCTGCCCCATCCCGAGATCTTTCAGGCGGTGCGGCCCGGCCACACACTTCTGATGGATGATGGCAAGTTCAGGCTTCGCGTCGTCGAGGCGAGCGATGTCAGGATCGACGCCGAAGTGATGACCAGCGGTGTGCTTGGCAGCCGCAAGGGCATCAGCCTGCCAGATACCGTGCTCCCCTTCGGCGCCATGACCGAGAAGGACCGCGCCGACATGGAATTTGCTATGTCGCTCGGCGTCGCCTGGGTTGCGCTGTCCTTCGTGCAGCGCGCCGAGGATATCGCCGAGGCGCGCAAGCTCGCGCGCGGCCGCTCCTCGATCATGGCCAAGATCGAGAAGCCCTCGGCACTCAATCATCTCAAGGAGATCATCGATCTTGCCGACGCCATCATGGTGGCACGTGGAGATCTTGGCGTGGAGATGCCGGTCGAGAAGGTGCCCGGGCTGCAGAAGCAGATTACCCGGGCGGCGCGCAATGCCGGCAAGCCGGTGGTGGTCGCGACCCAGATGCTTGAATCGATGATCTACGCGCCGGCTCCAACCAGGGCCGAGGTTTCCGACGTTGCCACCGCCGTGTTCGAGGGCGCCGACGCCGTCATGCTCTCAGCCGAGTCGGCGGTCGGCAAATATCCAGTACAGGCGGTGGAAACCATGGACCGAGTGGCCCAGGAGGTCGAGCGCGATCCGCTCTACGACGCGATCATCCATGCCCAGAGGATCGGGCCTGAGGCAACTGGCGCCGATGCGATCTCTGCGGCGGCGCGCACTGTGGCCGAGACGCTCAATCTCGCGGCCATCGTCTGCTATACGGCCTCGGGCGCGACCAGCCTCAGAGCCGCACGCGAGCGCCCTCAGCAGCCGATTATCGCCTTGACCCCGATCCCAGCAACGGGGCGAAAGCTTGCTCTCGTGTGGGGGCTTCACTGCGTTCTTACTGACGACCCCCGCGATCTCGACGACATGGTTGCCAAGGCCTGCCGCATTGCCTATCAGGAAGGCTTCGCCCTGCCCGGCCAGCGGGTGATCATCTCCGCTGGCGTGCCATTGGGCACTCCAGGCGCCACCAACTTGCTGCGCATCGCCTTCGTCGGCGACGAGACGGAAGACTATTAGATATCCTGCCCTTCGACCTCGCGGGACAGCGATTCGACCGCCTGGCGCGCATCTTCGAGAAACGGATTGACTTCGAGCGCCTTGCGGTAGGCCTGCAAGGCTTCCTTCTTGGCGCCGAGCGCTTGCAGCACCGCTCCGAGATCGTTGATCGCGTTGTAATGCTTGGGGTCGATGTTGAGCGCGTGCCTGAGATCAGGGAGCGCAAGCTCGTAGTCCTTCTGGAGATAGTGAACCGTGGCGCGCCGGTGCCACGCTTCGGCGTCGTCAGGTGCGAGCTCTACGGTAGCATCGAGAATCTCGAGGGCGAGGTCGAGATCGGATTCCTTGATGAAGCGATCCGCCCGAGCCATCAGCAAATCTACCGTGTCGCTGCCCGACAGAAGCCATAGCTCTTCGATGGTCTCGGTGATCGGCGAAGCGTCGTGCGCATCGTGCGCGGACTTAAGCTCATCGTAGAGCCTCGCAAGCATCTTCGGCCGCTCGACCGGGTCCGATAGCGGCAGGTTGTCGGTCGAGAGATTGAGCTTGTCGCGCTTGCTCTCTTCGGTCGAACGGGGCGCCGGTTCTTCGTCGCCCTCCTTCTTGGCATCGGGCATGGCCGCTTGATCAGGCGGCGGCTTACCCGGCGTCATCTCATCGGGCGCCATCTCATCAGGCTCGATGAGGTCGGGCTCAGCTTGCCCAGACGGCGCACCTTCGAGCTCTTCAACCCCAGGCGGTTGGGATTCCTGGGCGAAGGCTTCAGGGCAGGGCGCGGTCAACGCGACGCCGGCAAGTGCGAGCGCGGCAAGACAGGGCGATAACGGCCCGTAAGGCCTCAGGCAGAACCTTGGGCCCGGCCACATCGTGAAACTAGCCCTGGCGGGCCTTGTAGCGGCGATTGGTCTTGTTAATGACGTAGAGCCGGCCCCGGCGCCTCACCACGCGGTTGTTGCGATGGCGCTTGCGCAGAGCCCGGAGCGAATTCTTGATCTTCATGGCAAAGCATCCATCGTTGCCGGAGGGGATTTGGCTCCTGGCGATAAGCGCTCTCAGGAGCCGGGCGGACCATAAAAAGCGCCGCTTCCGGTGTCAACGAGCCTCTCCTGACGCGACCTAAAGCAGGCTGTAACGGTCGGGTTGACAGAGGCAGCCGCTGCGCATACAGTTAACCATATGGTTAAGTATCAAGACGCCGCTCTCGACCGCACCTTTGCCGCGCTTGCCGACCCGACGCGCCGAGCCCTTCTCGCGCAACTAGAGCTTCGCGAGCACGTTTCGGTCAGTGAGCTTGCCCGGCCATTCCCCGTGTCGCTGCCGGCCATCATGAAGCACCTCGACGTGCTGTCCGACGCCGGCCTCATCACGCGGACAAAAACCGGCCGCACCGTGTCCTGCCGGCTCGCCGCGGCCCCCATGCAGGGGGCTGTGAGCTGGCTCAATCGCTATCAGCGCTTCTGGTCCGAGCGCCTCGACCGCCTTGCTGCCTTCCTGGAGGAAGATGAGTCATGTCAGTCCAACCTGCAGTCGCCCCGAGGCCCAGCCTCACCCTCAAACGTCGTCTCAATGCGCCGCCGGAAAAAGTCTACGCCGCGTGGACCCAGCCCGAAAAAATCGTGAAGTGGTTCGGCCCTGACGCAGCGCCGGTGAAGCAGGCTTCCGCCGACGTACGCGTGGGCGGCCGCTACGCGGTCGAGTTCAGCACAGAGGACGGTGAGCAGCATCACGTCAGCGGCGTCTACCGCGAGGTGGTGTCCAACCACAAGCTCGTGTTCACCTGGGCATGGCGCACCATGCCAGAGCGCGAGTCGCTCGTGACCGTTCTGATCAAGCCTGACGGCACCGGATCGATCCTCACCTTGATTCACGAGCAGTTCTTCGACGAGGCCGCGCGCGACCGCCACCGCCAAGGTTGGACCGGCTGCCTCGACAAGCTCGAACGATTTCTTGCGTAACCGGAAGGAGGCCAACATGGCACAGACTGCAACCAAACAACACGACACAGATCAGACCGACACCTCGACCTGCGGGTCGCACGGCACATTCTGCTGGAACGAGCTGATGACGCGCGACGTGGAGGGCGCCAAGAAGTTCTACGCGGAGACGATCGGCTGGAGTTTCTCGCCGATGCCCATGGCCGATGGAGGCACCTATTGGTGCGCCATGGTGGGCGGCAAGCCCATCGCGGGCATGTTTCCGATCGACAAGCCGGAGTTCGATGGCGTGCCGGAAAGCTGGATGTCCTATCTCGCCGTCGACGACGTGGATAAGCGCGTCGCCAAAGCGGTCAAGGCCGGCGCCAAACTCATGAAGCCGCTTTTCGACATTCCGGGCGTCGGCCGGATTGCCATCCTGCGCGAGCCAGGAGGTGCGGGCGTCGGCTGGATGACTCCGGTCAGCGCTTAGCTCCTGAGCTCGCCCCCCAACTCGTGGAGTTCGCCATGCAACCGCACAAGATCGTATCTGAACAAGAATGGCTCGCCGCGCGCAAAGGCCTTCTCGCCAAAGAGAAAGAGTTCACCCGCGCACGCGACGCGCTGAGCGCCGAGCGTCGTGCCCTGCCTTGGGTCAAGATGGACAAGCCTTACGTCTTCGACACGCGCGAGGGCAAGAAGACCCTCGCCGAGCTGTTCGGCGATAAGAGCCAGCTCATCGTCTATCACTTCATGCTCGGCCCTGGATGGAAGGAGGGTTGCCCGAGCTGCTCCTACCTTGCCGATCATTTCGACGGCGCCACCATTCATCTCGCCAATCGCGACGTGGCGTTTGTTGTGGTCTCGCGGGCGCCACTCGCCGAGATCGAGGCCTTCAAGCAGCGCATGGGCTGGCGCTTTCCCTGGGTGTCGTCGTTCGGCAACGATTTCAACTTCGACTACCACGTGTCCTTCCGTGAGGACGACCTCGGTCCCAACGCTGAGTACAATTACGAAAAGCAGGAAATCGACAGCGACGAGATGCCAGGCGTGAGCGTCTTCTACAAAGACGCAAGCGGCACCGTGTTGCACACCTACTCGGCCTACGCCCGCGGGCTCGACATCCTGGTCGGCGCTTACAACTTCCTTGACCTGACGCCGAAGGGCCGAGACGAGGACGAGCTGCCTTGGACGATGGCCTGGGTACGCCACCACGACAAATACGAGGACAGTGCGAAGTCCCAGTCCTGCTGCGGCTCTGAGGCACGCAAGGACGACGCGGCCTGATTCGCTAGGCCGCCGGTCAACGAGAGTCACGAAAGGAGCAAGTCATGGCCATCGCCAAGCAGAGGATTATGCCGTGTTTGTGGTTCGATACCGAGGCCGAGAAAGCCGCGAACTTCTACTGCTCAATCTTCAAGGACTCGCGCATCAGCCAGATCAGTCGCTATGGCAAGGAAGGCTTTGAGAAGCACGGCAAGCAGCCCGGCTCGGTTATGGTGGTGGCCTTCGAGCTCGAAGGACAGAAATTCGTGGCGCTAAACGGCGGCCCGCAGTTCAAATTCAGTGAGGCGATTTCCTTCCAGATTCACTGTGAGACCCAGAAGGAGGTCGATTATTTCTGGGGCAAGCTCAGTGACGGCGGCGAAGAAGGCCCATGTGGCTGGCTCAAGGACAAATTCGGCCTCTCCTGGCAGGTGGTTCCCACCACGCTTATCGAGATGGTCACCGACCGAGACCCCGCCAAAGTGCAGCGGGTTACCAGAGCCTTCCTGCAGATGAAGAAGTTCGACATCTCTGCGCTGCAGCGCGCCTTTGAAGGACAAAATCTATGACCACAAAATCCGCAACCAAAACAAAACCGAGCGCCGCCACAGCCGAAGGAAAAGAATTCCTCATCTCGCGCGTCATCGATGCACGGCTTGCGCGCGTGTGGAAGGCGTGGACTGACGCCAAGCAACTCAAGAACTGGTGGGGTCCGAAGGGCTTCGAGATCGTCTCGACCAAGGTCAACCTCAGGCCCGGCGGCGTCTTCCACTACCATCTGAGATCGCCAGACGGTCAAGACATGTGGGGCAAGTTCACCTATCACGAGATCGTGCCGCAAAAGCGTCTCGTCTTCGTGGTTAGCTTTTCCGATGAAGCGGGAGGCGTAACCCGGCACCCGCTGCATGAGAAGTGGCCCCTCACGATCCTTTCCACCGTGACCTTCGCCCAGGCAAATGGCAGGACGACTGTCACAGTTAGGTGGATCCCCGTAGATGCAACAGAGGTCGAACGCGAGACGTTTGAGGATGGACGCGAGTCGATGAAGGCCGGCTGGACCGGAACTTTCGACCGGCTCGACGACTATTTGGCGAAGGCTTGAGCCTAATCGCCTCGTATGACAACCACGCTTTCAACGGAGCTCCCAATGCAAGTGAACCCCTATCTTACGTTCAACGGCAACTGCGAAGAGGCGTTTGCAACCTATCAGAAGATCCTCGGCGGCGAGATCGCGGCGATGATCCCGCATGAAGGCACGCCGGCGGAAGAAGGCGTGCCGCCCGAATGGCGCAAGAAGATTATTCATGCCCGGTTGGTCGGAAATGGGATGGTATTGATGGGATCTGACGCCCCGCCCGACCGCTACCAGCCGGGAAAGGCTTCTCGGTCACGCTCAACACCAAGAAGCCTGCCGAGGCCGAGCGCATCTTCAATGCACTCGCCGACAAGGCAACTGTGGCTGTGCCACTGGGCGAGACCTTTTTTTCCACAAAATTCGCGATGCTCACCGACAAGTTTGGCACTCCCTGGATGATCGTCTGCGAGAAGCCGCAGTGATATCGGGCAGCGTTCACGGTTGGCGCCTGGACCCCGCTCTCGTCTGACGTGAGGAGGAACTGAGATGGTCTATGTCGACGGCTTTGTCGTTCCGGTTCCCAAGAAGAAGGTTCAGGCCTATCGCAGGTTGGCGCAAAAGGCTGGCAAGGTCTGGCGCGAGCATGGCGCGCTCGAGTTCCGCGAATGCATCGCCGACGATGTCAAGGTCGGCAAGCTGACCTCGTTCCCGCGCAGTGTGAAGCTCAAGCCGAGCGAGACGGTGATGTTCTCCTGGATCACCTACAAATCGCGCGCCCATCGCGACCGCGTCAACGCCAAGGTCATGAAGGACAAGCGGATCGCAGGCATGGACCTCAAGTCAATGCCGTTCGATGCAAAGCGCATGATCTACGGCGGCTTCAAGGTCATCGTCGAGGCTTGAGTCTCTCTGCCTGGACGCACAACCAGCCCGTGGGTCGTGAGCAAACCTATCCGATTGGGCGCTGGATTAGGAAAAAAGTGGGACGACTGGCGCTAGCCGCCTAAGTCGGGTCCGTTTCACCATCCACTTATTTACCGTTCCCCGACGCTGGTTCGTAGAAAGTGCGACCGTTTGTATTCCTCTGTCTTATTACGCTTTCAGCCGCGGCAGCACATATCGCGGCCGTCTCTATCATGGCGTCGTAGAAGTCATCGGTATCTTCTCGCGTCCATTTATGTGGGTCGCGCATCCACCGGACGGCGCAATGAGAAATGTACGTGCTCCAGCGCCACGGGTCGTTCTTGGTGTCATCCACCTCGCGGCCCCACATCCTGTCCTGCACGGCACGAGCCCGCATGATTTGATCAAAAACACTCGGGTCCCCGCGTAATGGGTACTCTTCGAGTTTCTTGTGTGACTCCAACAAGTCACCGCTCGCCATGTCTTTGGCGAGATTCAGCATATGACGCATAATCTGGGCTTGCAGGGTGAGCGGATACATCCTTTGTCCTCCCAAGGGCGTGCAAGCATTCTACGTTGGAACCGAATTCGATTCCGCCGAAAATTTGCAAGTCAGGACGTGACCAGGTTCGGTATCTAAGGACCTGATTTTATGGCGGGCGCGACTGGGATCGAACCAGTGACCCCTGCGATGTCAACGCCAAGGAAGCAGCCGAAAACCAATAGCTCAGGCTAGCTGGCGCTAGCAAAAGCGAGCACGGAATACCAAGCACTTAGCTGAAATTGCGTGCTACCAGCGTGCTAGTTTGGCAGTCAAGCTCCTAAATCGGTAATCAAGCCTTTGGACGACGCTATGCGAGGTGCTCACAAAGCCAAGGAGATGAAGCGTCGAGGCGAGCCAGCGCAGGGCGGCACACAAGGCACGGCTGGCGGCGCTCACGCTTAAAGTGGAAAGACGGATGGCGGCGGTCGAAGCTCGAAGGAGTAATGCGAAGGTCGCCTCCAAGCGCTCCGTAAAATCAACCGCGAAAGCAAGCAAGCCCAAGAAGGGATAATCCAAGGCTCGCTGGGGAACGAGTGCCGGGAGTAAAGTCAAACCCCTGGCCTAATTCGCTCGCTGGTGCTCTAGGCTTTGGGAAGCCCTAGTTCACTAACTAGCTCAAGCCATAAACCAAAATAGGCGACCGCCGCGAGAGCCGCGAGGCCAGCGGCAAGAACAAGCCATTTCCCCCTGCGTGCGAGGATGAACGCGGGCAAGGTGAATGGTAAGAAGATCAGCATGAAGGCGAAGCCGACCCCCGCCATTTCCATCCCGTCGCCATGTGGGTCGGAGTGCCGAAATAAGAATACGGATAGAAAGACTATAAACGCGGCCTCCATGCCACAGATAAGGAGGACGCTTAGCCGAAGCCTTTTGTCACCCGCAGAAACCGACTCGGCGTTCAGAGAATCTTTCTGCCAAATGGTTGCACCCGTATCTGTAATGACGAACGAAGTCGATTGCCTGACAGAACCCCGAATGACCTTGAAACTTTCGATTACGGCAACCAGAATCGGCCAAAGCACAAGCACCACCCCAGCCAAGGGCAGGACCGCCCCTACTAAGCCGAGCAGTATTTCGGAATCCATGCGAACCTCCCCCCTACTCCAAGGTGGCGGGAAGCGGATTGCCCATTAGTCGGCCTCAAAACTGTAGGCGCGTTTACCCGTTAGCATGACAGGCGTGTCGGGTGCCCATCTGTCCCTCACCCCTGATAAGCGTATGCACCTGTGAGCCAGAGTATCACCGCGCTGGTCGCCGCGAGGCTCTGTGCGATGGCCGCGCGCGCGTTTAGCCGCGCAATCGCTCGCAACTCGCTAGTTAAGTCCAGCACATCTTTTGGCACCTCATAGCAGGAGGCTTGGAACCACCCCCATGCTGCCAGAGCTTGCGATACCACTCCCATGAAACCGATGACTACCATTATGGTCCGAGGATCGATTACAGACATGTGCGAAAGCCTTTAGTGATCTGATCTCGGGGCGCGTGCAGCATCTTCGTCGTAGATGAGCGCCGCGAGCAGCACGTTCGCCCATTCCGCGTCGTCGAAGGTGTGGACGACATGATTGTCATTGTCGCAGTCAAGCTCAACGTCGAGCACCAGGCGGTCGGCGAGCCAAACCCTCACCCTGGCAGCATGG
>DASSLP010000170.1:0-8308 GCA_035689365.1 Methyloceanibacter sp. | reverse complement strand
CGTGGGCTACGAACCGTTGCCGCCGCAAGCTCCAGGCCCCCAGCTCCTCTGATAAGAGAGGCAAGGCTCCCAGTATGGATCGGCGGGATAGCCCCGGTTCCAGCCACCTAGCGAATTTGCCAGACTCTGAGAGTGGGGAAGGGGGTGAACCCAGGACGGCAAGGCATAGCCGTCAACCGTGTGGGCCTGTCTAGCTCGCACGTTGCCTGCCAAGGCTGGGCTAGAGCACGCGGCCACAAACGCCAAGGCGAGAAGGAATTTATTCATGATGTTCGGTCCTTCGGTTGCTGGCCGTTAGATGTAGGTTGCCGTCCCCAAAAGCAACCTGTGTGACAAGGTGATGCTCAGGCCCTGGCGCCGGCGAGCAGCCAATAGGCGAAGCCTCCGGCGAAACCCGCGGCGAGAAAGATGGCCATGTACTGGCTAGTGGCAACCGCGGGCAGGTCAGCGGAGGACGGCGTGACCAGGAGCGGAACGGCGGCAAGCGAAGCGCCGCCGCCGAGCAAGTAATAAATCCAAGACCTGGCGCGCAGGACCTCGCCAATCACCGCGACCGTAATCGCCGGAAGCGCGGTTAGCGCGGGAGTAACCGTGCTCGCGAACAGGACGATTCCGAAGAACGGTGCGCCGCCGTGATGCAGCACAGGGTCCTGCGGCGCTGCGACGCGAAGCTCACTTCCGACCCACCAGGCGCCGAGCACGTAGAGCACAACGAGCGCGATGCCGGCTGCGATGCAAAAGGCGGTCGCCGCCCATAGCAAGCGAAAGACGGTCCAGAAGACCGTCGTGACCAAAGAGGGCCCCGGCGAATTCGCTGCTGGCTCGGGGTGATCATCATTCGTCATTTCTCACCAGCCCCAGGGCGAGAGTGAATGTGATCACCCTGTAACAGGAACTCTGTAGCGTCATGCCCCTAATTGCTGGCTGCTGCCCCAGCCCTGGTCGGGTCCTTCCTCTCGGCCGGGGCTTTTCGCATGGGACACGCTATGGACTTCAAGTTGATACGCGCGGAGTACGATCGCGAGACGGAGCGGGCCTATGTCGAGCTTCGCGCTCCCGACGACGATGGCGGGGAGGCGATCGCCACGGCCATCTTTTCGTTCAGGAGCACCGCGGCCCTGTCCAAACGGCAAATCGAAGAAGATATAGTGCGGAAGGCCCGCCGTTTGTTGCGGCGGGCCGCGGTGGCCACCTGATCCTCGCGAGGCCTATGGCTGCGCTCGATTTCTGGTACGAATTCGGCAGTACCTATTCCTATCCGGCCGTGATGCGGATCGAGCGGCTGGCCGCTGCCGCAAGTGTTACGGTGCGCTGGCGGCCGTTCCTGCTCGGGCCGATCTTCAAGGAACTCGGCTGGAATGACTCGCCGTTTAACATCTACGCGGCCAAAGGCCGCTACATGTGGCGCGACCTTGCGCGCATCTGTGAGGCTGAGGGCTTGAAACTCAAACTGCCGCCGGCGCGCTTTCCGCAGAATGGACTGAAGGCGGCGCGGCTCGCGCTGGTCGGCGAGAGGGAGTGCTGGGCGCCTCCTTTTAGCCGTGCCGTGTTCGTCGCCAACTATGCAGAGCAGAAGGACATCAGTGACGAGGCTACGCTACGCACGATTCTCGGCAAGCTCGGCGTCGATGTCGAGGCCGCATTCGCTGCTGCCAATGCGCTCGAGAACAAGGAGGCATTAAAGATACAGACGGCGGAAGCCGGAATGCAGGGCATCTTTGGCGCGCCGTCCTTCACCATTGGCGACGAATTGTTTTGGGGCAACGACCGCCTCGAAGCCGCGCTTGCCTGGGCGACACGTTCTTAGGCGGGCTGAGAAAGGCGAGCGCTGGCGCGGAGCTTCACGCTCGCCGATTTGAGCTGGCCGCAGGCCGCCATGATGTCCCGGCCGCGCGGAGAGCGGACCGGGCTCGCATAGCCAGCGCGATTCACCACCTCGGCGAATTTCTCGATCTGGTCCCAGTCGGAACACTCATAAGGCGCGCCGGGCCACGGATTGAACGGGATCAGGTTGATCTTGGCCGGGATCTTGGCGAGCAGCCGCACCAACTCCTTGGCGTTGGCGACCTGATCGTTGACACCCTTCAGCATCACATATTCGAAAGTGATGCGCTTGGCATTGGAGAGGCCGGGATAAGCGCGGCAGGCGGCGAGCAGATCCTTGAGCGGCCATCTCTTGTTGATGGGCACGAGCTTGTCGCGGAGCTCGTCGCGCACCGCATGCAGCGAGATGGCGAGCATGGTGCCCGCCTCCTCGCCCCAACGCGGGATCTCGGGCACGACGCCGGAGGTCGACAGCGTGATGCGGCGTTTGCCAATCGCCAGGCCCTCGCCGTCGGCGGCGACGGCGCAAGCGTCGCGCACATTGTCGAAGTTGTAGAGGGGCTCGCCCATGCCCATGAGCACGACATTGGTGATCTTGCGCTCAGAGTCGGGGAGGCCGCGCGGGTCAGGCGCTGAAGCACCAGGCCAGTCGCCGAGCCGGTCGCGGGCGAGCACGATCTGGCCCACGATCTCGCCAGAGGTAAGGTTGCGCACGAGGCGCTGCGTGCCGGTGTGGCAGAACGAGCAGGTCAGCGTGCAACCAACCTGGCTCGAGATGCAAAGCGTGCCGCGGTCCTCTTCGGGGATATAGACGGTCTCAATTTCCTTACTGTCATCGAGGCGGAGCAGCCACTTACGCGTGCCGTCGACCGACACCTGCTCGGTCACCACCTCAGGCCTTTTAAGCGTGAAAGCCTCCCCGATCTCGGCACGCAGGTCCTTGCCGATATCGGTCATGGCGGCGGTTTCCGTCACTCCGCGGACATAGACCCAGCTCCACAGCTGGTTTGCGCGCATACGGACTTGCCGCTCGGGCACGCCAAGCGCGACCAGACGCGAGCCGAGAGCAGCGCGGCTGAGCCCGAGGATCGGCTCCGGGGTCGGCCGCTCGGCCTCCAGCGGGGAAGCGTGTTCGGCGAAAAGAGTGGGCATGGTCATGACGTCAGGCAGGCCGGAACCAATAAGCCCTCATATCATGACAGAGCCTGGAAAAGCCAAGGTTCCTAGGGGGTCGAGCGGGCCTCTACTCGCCCAGTACCTCGTCTGCGGCTTTGATGATGTCGTCATCAGGATGGTCGCCGCAATAAACGATGAGATGCGCCGTGTCGCCGGCCATCTTGCCGAAGTCGATGACCGCGTCCTCGTCCTCCTTGGTGTAATAGCCCTCGAGCCACATCATGATGATGCTCATATTGTCCTTGTCGTATGCCGCGAATTGCTTGCAGGTCAGCTTCGACATCTCGATCTTTGACTCCTCGGCAAACACCGGGTTCACGGTAAGAAGCATGCCGGCGGCTAGAATCGTCACGTAGAGAGGCTTCATCTGTCGTTTTCTCCTTTGCGGCTCTGCTGCCGCAGCCGCGCCGCTAGCCGCGTTGCTTATCGCAGGCAAGAAGAGCGGTTCGGGATTATTTATCGCAGGCTTAACCGCCGCACTCCTTGGCCGCGCGGTCGAGAGCGTCGCTCAGGCCTTCGAGCGAATAGATGTCGCTGGTCGGGGTTCCGCGGGACGATTTGCCCTCGATCTTCATGGTGCTCGCCCCCTTCATGGCCTCGACGAGCTTGGTCTCCATCTCGGGCTTTTCGACGAAGGCGCCTTCGTCCTTGGTAAACAGGTCGAATTTCGCCGTGCCGACCGTCACCGTCGCCTTGGCGCCCGATCCGAACGGGTAGCCCATCTTCACGCTGACCTCGTTCACCACGTTATCCGCCGGCCAACGCGAGATGTAGAAGAAGACGGGATCGCGCTTGATGCCCTTCTTGGGATTTGAGTCCTTTGGCTTGGCGACGGCGAAGCAGACCTTGGGCGTGCCGGTCGCGGCGTAGGCCGACCAATCCTTGAATTTTTGAAGGAGGGTCACGTCTTGAGCTAAGGCTGGCGTGACGCTCAGCGCCCAGATGACGCAAGCAGCTCGAATGGCCCGGCGCATCTCCCCGTCCCCGATTCCTGAGCAGGACCAAAGCATACAGCTTCAATTTTCCTTTGGCGAGAAGGGGCGGTCAATCCCGGCGCACGCGCTTTGGACCTCCCTGCACGTGAGGGCGCGGGGGCTCGGCCTCGGCTCCGGAGGCCACGGGGCGCGAGCCGAAGCGCCAGAGAGCGCAGGCGGTCATACATGATAATGGCTCCGGCGGTCGCAACATTGAGGAAAAAGGCCGATGGAATGCGCACGAGATGCTGGCACCTGGCGGCAAGTCGGGCGTGAGCGCTCCCCGTTCGGGTCCAAGCACGTAGATAGCCGGTAGGGGCTGGGGAAAGCTCTGAAGGTCGGCGGCCTCGTCGAGAATCTCAACGCCAACCAGGCTGCAGCCTCTGGGCAGGGCGAGCTCGGCAAGGCTTGGCCAATGGTAAAGCGGCACATGGCTCTCGGCCCTTGAGGTGTCCGACCGCATCTCCAAGGCGCGGGGGTCGGCGCCGATGGTGAAGACGAAGCTCGCCCCGAAGGCATGCGCCGAGCGGAGAAGATTGCCGAGATTGATGGGCTTGGAAATGCCTTCGATGCCGATGGCGAAATAGCCGCGGGGCGAAGGAAGCGCCGATTTCATAGCCTCTATCCTGGAAGTTTTAGCGGGATAAGAGCACCCGCAACCGCCAAGGCGGGAAATTGCCCTACAATTTTGGCGTGAGAAGTCCCACATTGGCCAGATTGTTTCGTGGCTTAGCCTTAACTCGCCGGTTAGCGGGGGATCAATGACAGGAACAGCGAACTCATTTGGGCAGGAAGCCTTCGACTTCGTCGAGAGCTTGGACCGGCTCGACACGCCGGATGCCGTTCTGGACATCATGCAGGGCGCGACCTCCCGCTTTGGCTTCGAGTGGGTGGCCTTCGCCGGCATCCTGCCAAAGCCGGCCGAGACGATGGACGATCATGTCCTCGCGCATCGCTCTCCGGACGGATTGCACGATGTTTACACCTCCCGAGACTATATCCGCGTCGACCCTAACGTGCGTCGCGCGCTGCATTCGTCGCGTCCGTTCGAGTGGACTTGGGAAGACTATGGCGATGAGCATGGGTCCCGCTCGACCGAGGTGATGCGCGTTCTCGCCGACTTCACCCTGCTGCGCAGCTTCTTCGTGCCGGTCCACGGCGTGGGCGGCTATGAGGCTGCCGTGGCACTGTCCGGCGCGGATGTGGAACTCGCGCCGGAGGCACAGCCGGGACTTCATCTCATGTCGCTTTGCGCCTTCGAGCGCGTTCGCCAGCTTCGCTCCGGGAAGCAAGAAAGCAAGCCGCCGCTCACGCCGCGCGAGCGCGAGGTGCTCGCCTGGTCGGCGCAAGGCAAGTCGGCCTGGGAGATCGGAACGATTCTCTCAGTGGGCAAGCGAACGGTCGATGAGCACGCTCAGACGGCGATGCGCAAGCTCGGCGCCGTCAATCGCACACAGGCGGTCGCCATCGCGCTCCGCCACCGATTGTTCGATGTCTAAAACCGCGGCGTCCCGCCATCGTTGACAACGCGGGAGCAAGCGTCGATGCGCGTGGCGCAAATCAGCGAGTTCGGCGGGATTGAAGCGCTCCGTCTCGAAGAGGCGGCGGAGCCGCGCCCAGGGACGGGCGAAGTCCTCGTCAAGGTAATGGCGGTCGGGCTCAACTTCTTCGACACGCTCTCGTTGCGCAACAAATATCAAGTCACGCCGCGGCTTCCATACTCGCCGGGAGCCGAGATCGCGGGCATCGTCGAGGCTCTCGGGGACGGCGTCACGGGACTTAGTGTCGGGCAAAGAGGCGCCGCATTTATCGGCGGCAATGGCTGCCGCGAGAAGCTCGTCACCAAAGCAAGCAACGTCGTTTCAATCCCAGACGGCTTGAGCGATGAGGCTGCGGCAGGGATTCCCGTCACCTACGGCACGGCGTTGCACGGCCTCAAGGATCGCGGCGACCTCAAGGAAGGCGAGACGCTTGTGGTACTCGGCGCGGCAGGCGGGGCCGGACTCGCGGCAGTGGAGATCGGGAAGCTCATAGGCGCGCGTGTCATCGCCGTCGCTTCATCGAAAGAGAAGCTTGCCTTGGCCTGCAAGCACGGCGCCGACGAGGGCATCAATTATGAGAGCGAGGATCTCAAGGATCGGCTGAAAGAGCTGACACAAGCCAAGGGCGTCGACGTGCTGTACGACACGGTAGGCGGTAACCACACGGAGCCGAGCCTGCGGGCTATGGCGTGGGAGGGCCGCTATCTCGTCCTCGGCTTTGCCTCAGGCACGATTCCGCGCATTCCGCTCAATCTTGTACTGCTCAAGGGCTGTTCGCTGATCGGCGTGTTCTGGACTGCGTTCGTGCAGCGCAATCCCGAGCGCCACCGCGCCAATTTGGTGATGTTGCTCGATTGGTGCAAAGAGGGACTGATCGTCCCGCACATCCATGCGAGCTTCCCGCTCGCCGAGACCGCCAAAGCGCTCGAGCTGATCGAAGGCCGCAAAGTCATCGGCAAGGTGATCGTCAACCCGCAGCGTTAGCTGAGGCGGCCCTAGCTCTTAGCCGGCAGTTCCTTGTCGAGCGCGCGCGCCGCAGCCGCCCGGTGTGTCGGAGTGATGTGGCTTGCAACGAGCCCGATCACCGCGGTCAGCAGCGCCATGTCGTCGGCGTAGCCGAGGCCAACGATCATGTCTGGAATGAGGTCGAACGGCAGAATGAAATAAGCAAGCGCCGCGAGCAGCATGCCGCGCACGCGCATCGGCGTCGCCGGGTCGAGCGCGCAGTAATAGGCGGCGACCAGATCCTCGACGAACGGCACCATGCCGGCCACGCGCTTGAGCTTGGACCAGAAGTCGCGGCGAACCTTGCGCTCGCGCTCGGCGAATGAGGTCAGGGCAAGTTCCTTGCCGAGCGCTGCGTTCCGGAGCTCGGCAGCATCGTTCCAGGCGACCATCGTCTCCACCTCCCCAATGGGTTAACCCCGCAAGCCCAAAGGAAAATAGGTGAGGGCGGCTGGCGCTGCAAGAAGCGGGAGAGGTCAGCTCATCTTGCAGGGGCTGGGCCTCAATGCCATTTCAGCCGGCATGGCCAAGCATCGCCTCCTCTTCGTCTGCCTCGGGAATATCTGCCGCTCCCCCATGGCCGAGGGCGTGTTCCGGCGTGTGGCCCAAGAGGAAGGCGTGCTCGACCGCTTCGAGATCGACTCTGCCGGTCTAGGCAATTGGCACGTGGGACAAGCCCCTGACTCGCGCGCGCAAGCAGCGGCGCGCACCCGGGGCGTCGACATTTCGGATCAGTCCGCGCGGCAGGTGACAAGCGAGGACTTCGCGCGGTTCGATCTACTGCTTGCCATGGACGGCTCGAACTATGACGATCTGGTCGAGCTCGCGCCCAAGTCAGCGCGCCACAAGATCCGCCGCTTCCTCGACTTCGCGCCGCATGTCGGCGCGGAGGACGTGCCCGACCCCTTCTTCGGCGGGACCGAAGGCTTCAACCATGCGCTCGATCTGATCGAGGCTGCCTCCCGCGGCCTTCTCGCCGATCTTCTCAGCGATAAGGCGAGGCGCACGCGGTCTGCTCCTTAGTCTCTACCTAAGGCGCGATGAAAACGATTGGGCAATTGACGGTCGCCGCGGCGGGGGCGAGGACCTTGGCCTTAAGCGCTGTTTTCAGATCCTTGACCTCAGGCCAATCGGCGTTGTCGTAGACGGCCACTAGCCACAATGGAGAGTATCCCGCGTCCCCGGACAGTGTCGCGGGCACGTTATGGGTCTGCTCGGAATTGGGTTCGGCTTTGAAGCGTGAACCGGCCCTCCATTCGGCCGGTCAGGATTGATATTGAACGTCACGTAAATTGGCGACAGCGGGACGTTACCCCCCGACAAAGGCGCCTCTTCGAAGCTGAAGAACTTCGCCACCTGGCCTTGGTACCAGGCGCGCTTGAGATCGGCGCTCTCACCCTTGAGCCGCATCTTCGCCGTCGACTTGTCGGGCACGACCGGCATGTTTCGTAACACTGGCGTCTGCTTCAACTTGTAGCCCGCTTCCTTGAGCACGCCTGCATCAACGATGGTGTTAGGGACATATAGGAAGGGGTTACAGCTCGCGACGGGTCTGCTCGTCGTTGCAGCTTGCGGTTCGGCAAATTCAGCAAGCCTAGTAACTAGTCAAAAGTTGCCGTGGGCAACTGCTGAAAAGTTGGCGGCGGAGGCGGTTCGCATTTGTGAAGAGCGCGGCTATTCGGTCGCGGCAGCGGCGGTGGATCCTTCCGGACTCCAGCAAGTGGTGATCAGGGGCGACGCGGCACCCGTTCACACGCTATCGGTCGCTTACCGGAAGGCATACACGGC
>DASSLP010000169.1:0-3494 GCA_035689365.1 Methyloceanibacter sp. | reverse complement strand
GGCGAGATGGACATTGCCGGCATCGCCGAGATCGACACAGCAGGCGCGCTCCTGCTGCAGCGAACGGTGGCCGCCTGGGAAAAGAGCGGGCTCCGCACCCGCTATGCCGGCGCGACCGAGGGCTTCCGCGTGCTCATCGAGGAGGTGCAGCGCAGGAGCCGCGCCGAGCGTCCCAAGCTCGAGAAGCCGAATGCGCTCAAACAATTCACCGCGGACATGGTCAATACGTTGACCGGCGTCGCTGGCGATGCCGTGCAGCTCACCGCGTTCCTTGGCGAGGTCACCGCTGCCTTCTTGCGGTTGTTCCGCGAGCCCTGGCGCTTCCGCACCACCTCCTTCGTTCACCACCTCGACCACGCGGGCTTCAGGGCCGTGCCCATCATCGCGCTCATCTGCTTCCTGATCGGCGCGGTGGTGATGCAGCAAGGCGTGGTCCAGCTCAAGCCGTTCGGCGCCGAGCCGTTCGCCGTCAACATGGTGGCGATCCTTGCGCTCCGAGAGGTCGGCATCCTGCTCACCGCCATCATGGTCGCCGGCCGCTCTGGCTCTGCCTTCACTGCCGAGATCGGCTCGATGAAAATGCGCGAGGAGATCGACGCCATGCGCACCCTCGGCATCGATCCCATGGACACGCTCGTGCTGCCGCGCGTGCTCGCGCTCGTGCTGGCGTTACCGCTGCTTACCTTCCTCGGCGATATCATGGGACTTGCCGGAGGCGGCCTAATGGCCTTCGCCGTACTCGGCCTCGATACCTCGAACTATCTCGACAAGCTGCGCGAAGCCATCGACTTCCAGGATTTCGCGGCCGGCATGATCAAGGCGCCGTTCGCCGCAGCCATCATCGGCTTGGTCGGCTGCCTCGAAGGCATGAAAGTGGAAGGCAGCGCCGAGTCGCTCGGCAAGCACGTGACCAGCGCCGTGGTCAAGGCGATTTTTCTCGTGATAATTTTGGACGCGATATTTGCCATGTTCCTGTCGGGGATCGGGGTGTGATCGTCGAAAACGGCCGAGAGGTGGTGATCCGCGTACGCGGGCTAGCCAAGAAATTCGGCAGTCAGCAGATTTGGGACGGGCTCAATCTCGACGTCTATCGCGGCGAGATCCTCGCCATCGTCGGCGGCTCAGGCCAGGGCAAGTCGGTGCTGATGCGCGTGATCACCGGCTTGATCAAGCCGGAAGCCGGCGATGTCGCGCTGTTCGGGCACAATGCCAAGACGCTCTTGCCTCAGGATCGTCTCGAGATCGAGAAGCGCTGGGGCATTCTCTTCCAAGACGGCGCGCTGTTCTCCTCGTTGACCGTGCTGCAGAACATCCAGGTCCCGATGCGCGAGCATCTCGAGCTGCCGCAGGCGATGATGGACGATCTCGCCTTTCTCAAGCTCACCATGGTCGGCCTTCCGCCCAACGCCGCGCATAAATTCCCGTCAGAGCTCTCGGGCGGCATGCGCAAGCGTGCGGGGCTCGCGCGGGCCCTTGCGCTCGACCCCGAGATTGTGTTCCTCGACGAGCCTACTGCCGGCCTGGACCCCATCGGCGCGTCGGACTTCGACCACCTGATTCGCAAGCTACAACAGACACTTGGACTGACGGTCTATATGGTCACCCACGACCTTGATACCATCTTCACCGTGTGCGACAGGGTGGCCGTGCTTGCCGACAAGAAAATCGTCCGGACTGGCTCTCCGACGGAGCTCCAGCGTCATCCCAATCACCCCTGGATCGAGGAATATTTCTGCGGCGAGCGGGCGCGCGCAGCTTCGCCTGGCGAGCGCGCGAGAATCCCTGCCTGATGTCGTTGCCGCCTAAGGAATCGGTCTGATGGAAACCAAAGCCAACTACCTGATGATCGGTGGCTTCGTGCTCGGCGTGCTCCTGCTCGCCTTTATCTTCGTATATTGGATGAGCAATTTCGCCGGTGGCGGCAAACGCTATTACGTCGTGTTCGAGACTTCGATCGCCGGGCTGACCACCGGCTCGAGCGTCGGGTTCCAGGGGCTCAAGGTCGGCGAGGTCCAGTCCTTCGCCCTCAATCCCAACGATGCCCGCAAGGTGCAAGTGCTGATCAGCGTGAGCGACAATACGCCGGTGCGGCAAAACTCACGCGCAAGCCTGCAGTCCTTGGGGCTCACTGGCGGCACCGGCATCCAGATCAGCCCGGGCACGCCGGATTCGCCATTCCTGATCGCCACCGACGATGACCCGATCCCGACGATCAAAGCAGACCCAGGCGGAGGCCAAGGCCTGTTCGATGCTGCACCGGCCGTGATGAACAACGCCAATGCGCTGCTCACCAGGCTGAACGACCTCGTCGCCGAGAATCAGGAGGCGATCCACACCACCGTGACGAATGTCGAGGAGTTCACCGCGATGCTGAACGCCAAGAAGGACGACATCGGCGTCGCCATCAACGACGTGAAAGATGGAGCCAACAACTTCAAGACTTTATCCGGCAAGCTTGAAGTATCGCTAGGAGACAACATGGACGGGCTGACCCGCCAGGCCAAGGATAGCCTCCAGCAATTCAGCGCATTCATGCAGGAAGGCCGCCGCACGGCAGTCACGCTGAACCGTATTCTGGAAAAGCTTGAGGCTGATCCAAAAGGTTTTTTACTTGGTGGAAACCAAGTCCCGGAATACACTCCAAAAGGACAATAGTGCACCCTCGCAGGGACGGGGAGTGTCTCCTAACCGGGGTGATCGGACATGCTGCGACCGGCGCCAGCGCTCGCTGCAGGCTTGCTTTGCCTGGGCCTGCTCGCTTGCGCCATCGGCCAGAGACCTCCCAATACTTACGATCTCGTAGCCCCGCGCTCCTTCGCCGGCGCGCCGCGGCCTGCGCCTTGGCAGCTCGTCATTTACGAGCCCACTGCCGTCCACGCGCTCGACACCGACCGTCTCATGGTTCGGCCGAGTGCGGACCAGGTCTCCTACTATAAGGGCGTGGCTTGGAGCGACCGGCTGCCCCACCTCGTGCAGGCGCGCATGATCGAGACCTTCCAGAACTCTGGGGCAGTCAAGACGGCGAGCGCGACCACAGGTCAATATGCGCTCGTCACCGATCTGCGCTCCTTCCAGATCGACGTGTCGTCTGGCAAGGCTGCCGCCGAGATCGAGATCTTCGCCAAGCTGGTCAATGTCAGCACCGGTAAGGTGATCGCCACCAAGGGCTTCAGCGCGCGGGTGCCTGCCACGACCGATTCACCTGGCGATGCCATCGCCGCGCTGAACCAGGGCTTCACCGAGGTGCTGCAAGACACCACAACGTGGGTCGCCACCCGCCACCTGGGCTAGCCTCTTCGCGCGCCGTCCCAGCGAAGCGGGAATCGGTAATAACCGCCTTGAACCACCGGGTTTACTGGATTGCCCAATCAATTCGGGCAATGACAGCAGAAACCGCGCGAAACCAAACAATCCAATCCGTCGACCGAGAAGGCCGCGGAATCGGGTGCTGCTTTCGTGCCGTGGGTACTTCTTACCGCGCGGCTTTCTTAACG
>DASSLP010000168.1:0-31662 GCA_035689365.1 Methyloceanibacter sp. | reverse complement strand
TTGTCCTTCGAGACGTCCGCGCCGCCTTTCAATCCTTCGATCACCGCGTAGGTGAAGACGCCGTGACCGAGCTTCGGCCGCTCCTGCGCGAGCGTTTCGGCATCCGTCGCTGCGTAGACGGCAATACTTCGCGCTGTGCGTTGCGCACTTATGACGGAAGCGAAAACCTATCGCGGATATGAAATTGTGGTTGAGGCGAACAGCTATGGTTGGCGTGTTTGGGCGCACCCGAAGACGCCCGACCTACCAACTACAAGTCATCGTTCGTTTCACGTCGACGCTCCCACTACCGACGAGGCGCTTGCAATAGCAAGGAAACGTATAGACGATCTGCTAAGGCCCTAATCCAGCGGCTTTTTGTCGAGATCGCTTCGCCGAGTGGCTTTTCGCGCGAGGGAAACTAGGATCACCCCACGTGTCGAGTAGGGCTTTGGCGCGCTTAGATCATTTGCCAGCCGAATCCAAGTTTGCGCCAGATTGTTGAACACCTCCCGCTGTTGTTCAGTGCTGGCGGTGTTGGCAATTTGTCGCCACACTTCCGCGTGCTCGCGGCACTCTTTGGGATCACCGGGCATAGCTCCCGTCCTCTGTCGTTTGCGTACGCCTACCACGGAGGCACCCAGGGCGCTTACGTCGAGGCGACAGTTTCGTCGGGCGAGGAGGTTCCTTCTCTCCTAGTTTTGTAGCCACCCGGTGATTATCGGAGAGCGCGGTCAGTGACCTGGCAGAAGCAGGCTTTCTACGGTGAGGTTTCGAAGCCGAACGGGATCGGTCACGCCGTTCGCCACAAGGTCCATAAGCTTGTGGCCGATGGCAACCCGAAGCTCGCCATCGTTTGCATAATTGCGGAACGGATCATCACTCCTAAGTACGTTCCAAATGGCGAGGAACGCCTCGTCAATCACTGCTAGCGTCTTAGGATCGTATATTTGCTGTCGGGGATACTGAGAGGCCATTACGCGCGCTCCCTATGTTGGCAGGGAGCGAGACATACTCTCAGCCACCCTGCAGTGTGCCACCTGCTGGTGATCAATCAGTGTGCGCCTTTAAGCTGACACTAGTGAGGCAATTGTGCGATTTCGTACAATTAGTTTTCGAAAGCAAAAAACGCCAAAAACCTTTTTAGAGCGGCCACTTGAGCGAGCTTGTTGCAGCAGCATCGGCACCATATCGGCAAAAAAGACCCCCGTCACCGTCACCCGCGCCAACCGAGCCAAAATTGCCAAAAAACATTCCGCGACGAGTATGCGGATTTGCTTTCACACATGGGCGGGCGCGACACGCCCTATTGCACAGTGGCACGCCAGGGCTTGGCTACGACGGACTGCGACGACTAATTTGCGTGGGCAGGCTCACGCGGCAGGGCTCGTTCGCGCGCGGGCTGCATAAGCTCGGCGCGAACGAGTCCCCGCACCGAATTGCCGAGATAAACACGGTCGGCGTCGAGCAGGTCTTGCGGCATAAGGACCGCCTCGCTCGCCGCGGCACGCGGCAGATCGAGCAGCTCATCGCGTAGCGTGCCGGGGAGAAGTCCGCAGGTGAGCGCCGGCGTGAACAGCCGTCCGTCGATCTCGATGAAGAGATTGGTACGCGTACCTTCGGTCAGCTCGCCCTTCTTGTTGAGGAACACCACCTCGTCGCAGGAGGTCTCTGCGTTCTGCCGCTCCATCTCGCGGTCGAAGAACTGCCGCCGTGTGGTCTTGTGGTAGAAGAACGGATCCTTCTCGTCGACGCGCTGATCGGAGATGACGAAGCGCCAAACCGTATCCCTGGTCGGCAATTCGATCGCCGTCGACGTCACGGTGATACTGCCGTCTTCCGCGAGGAGCAGCCGCACCAGCGCGACCGGACTTGTTACGCGCGAAGCCTCGGCCTCGAGCGCAGCAATGACCTTGTCCCGTGAGAACGGATAACCGAAATGGTGAGCCGAAGATTGGAGCCGCGCGAGGTGCCGCTCGAGCAGATGGAAGCCTTTGGCTCGTTCATAGCGCAACGTCTCGATCAGCTCGAACGGTGCGTCGGCCTTGGTGAGGAACTGGGCCTTGAGCAGGCATTCCTCGAATTCGGACTCTTCCTTGGAATCCGAGACGATGCCGCCGCCGATGCCCATTTCCCCTCGGCCCCCGCTCAGCACCACGGTGCGGATCGCCACGTTGAATTGAGCATCGCCTGACGGCGCGATATGGCCGATGGCGCCGGTATAGATGCCGCGTGGTCCGCCCTCTAATTCGCGGATGATCTCCATGGCGCGGACCTTAGGCGCTCCGGTTACGGAGCCGCACGGAAAGAGCGCGTGGAGCATGTCCTTGAGCCCCATATCGGACCTGAGCTCGGCGGTAATGCCAGAAGTCATCTGGTGTACGGAGCGATAGGTCTCGACAGTGAATAGATCGGTCACTTCGACCGAGCCGATTTTCGCCACGCGGCCGAGATCGTTGCGCAGGAGATCGACAATCATCAGATTCTCGGCGCGCTGCTTTTCATCCATGGCAAGCCAAGTCTTGGTGCGCGCATCCTCGCGCGGCGTGCGCCCGCGCGGCGCGGTGCCCTTCATCGGCCGCGTCGACATATGCTTGCCCTCGCGGCGGAAGAACAGCTCTGGCGAGAACGAGAGAATGTCGAGGTCTTCGGTGTGAATGAGCGCACCGTACGCCACGCGTTGCTTGCGCCTAAGCGCAGCGTAAAGCGCGAAGGGATCGCCCTCGAAGGCGAACAGATATTTCAGTGTGAGATTGATTTGATACACGTCGCCGGCGGCGATGTAATCCTCGACCCTGTTGAACGCCTCCCGATACTGATCGCGCGACCAGGACAGCCGCAAGTCGGAAATCTTAGCGCGCTCGGCGGCGCCATGCGCGTCAAGCCAGGCGCGCGTGGCTGCATCGTCGAGGGGCTGAGGCGCGCGAAACAGCCCAATCCAGAACAGCGGAACGCTTCGGCTGTCGGGCAACAACGTGGTGAGTTTCGGCTCGAGGCAGTAGCCAAGCTCGTAGGAGAAGAAGCCTACAGCGTGAAGTCCGCGTGCAAGACCGACCGCGACAGCATCGAGCGCGGCATTCACTTCGCCGGGTACACTCGCCGAGATGATCTCCTCAGGATCGGTGTATAGCAGGCTCCTGCCGCCCGGCGTGAGACTGTCGTCGAGGAGGACGTAGGGGGAAGCGGTCATGTATTCTTGCCGGTTACGCTCTTATTCCCGCTTGCAACAGCAGCATAACCCATATGGGCGCTCGGTGCGTGAACATCGAGGGTTCTGCGTCAGGCGACGATCAGCATCTCGCCCTTGCCGAGCGCAGCCATGTCGCCCATGAGTCGCCGCGCGCGGTCGCCGAGGCCGACACGCTGGCCGGTGGTGCGCAGCCAACGATCCAAAATGCGGAGATAGTCGAATTCCATCTCGCCGCAATCGCAGAAGGTCGGCAAGAGATCCTTAGGCTCCTCAACTAAGATCAGGCTGCCGCGGCGTAGGCCAAATCCGGCATAGCGGCCGACGCCGCGTTTGAACAGGATCGTGCCGGCAACCATACGGCCGCCTGCATAGTCTCCCGCGTTCCCGCCGACGATGACGAAGCCGCGGCGCATGCGCTCGCCGAGAAGCGGCCCGGCATTGCCGTTGATGGTGAGTTGGCCTCCCCTCATGCCGAGCGTCTCGCCGACGGCAATACCCGCCGCCCGCTCGCCGGCGTCGCCCGCAATGGTGATGCTGCCGCCTGACATGCTGGCGCCTGCCAACACGCCCGCTCCGCCCTTCACCTCGATCTTGCCGCCCTTCATCCGATCGCCGAGATAGGCGCCAGCGTCGCCCTCCACCACGACCTCGCCCTCGGTCAGCGCTGCTCCAATCTTGTCGCAGCGCGCATCAGTCCCGACAAATCTGAGTGAGCCAGTGTCGTTGCCCTTGACCTTGAAGGCATCGCCAACACTGAGCTTGACCCGCGTCGTGCCGATCGCGAGCGCCTCGATCTCCTTAGACTTCAAATCCTTGAGCCTGGCCGGGATGAGCGGCGAGAGGTCGAGCCTCTGGTCGGGCTTGCCTTTGAGCTCGAAGGTGAGCGCGCTCACGCGATGATCTCCTTGAGATGGAAATGATGCGGTCCGAGATTGCCGCCATAGTTACCCGCGGTGATGTGTGTAATCCCTTGCTCCGCGCCGCCATCGGCGATGGCATGCATGCCTGCGCGCATCGCCTTGGCGATGGAGTCTTTGGTGAGGCCGTCGATCACGATCTCCAGCACCGCTTCGACATCGAGCGGCAGCGCAGTCTTCACCGCAGCCTTCAAGGTCGGGCAGTACGCATCGTTGGTGGAGGCGATCTGGCCCTTATATTTGGAGCCGACCTTCGAGCCCGAGCGCACGATGCCGCCGGGAAATGGCGTGATCACTTCGGGGACATCGTCGATGGCGCGCACCGCGCGCTCGCAGGCGGCGAGCACAGCGGCGTGAGATTTGCCGAGCACGAGCAGATTGCCGCCGCCCACCGCCTTCTTGGTAAGGCCCGTGGTCGCCTCGCACACGAACTCGCCGTCCATCACCGGGATGCGCCAGAAGCGCCTGCCGCCGACTCTCTTCGACATCTGCCAGCCGTCGCCGAAGAAGCGGAGCGAAGCGCCGAGCTTGAGCTTCTTCTCGCCTTGCAGCCCGGCGAAACAGGCTGAGCCTGGACTCGTCAGCACGCATTGGCCAACACGGTTGCGAAGCTGTGTCTGGAGCTTGTTGGTGTCCATGGTGAAGATCAGCACCGCGGCACCCGGGCGGCCATCGAGGGTCTCGTCGGATGACAGCGTGCTCTCGATGCCGGCCTCCGCGCCTGCCGCAATCACCGACGTGGCGAAGCCAGTCATAGTGCGGGCGGCGATCAGCGCCCATTCGAGCGTCGGTGCGGTGATGATGATCCGCGTGCCGACCATGGGAAAGGCCTCGGCGAAGGTGTCAACGACGGTGACGCCTTTGAGCTTCAGTTCGGGCATAGCGCGGGCACAGAACCGTCAGGAGGGCAGGCAACAGCGGTGGGAGCGCCGGAAGAGAAGGTTGGAAGCTTGCGCATCGTTCCTCCGCTGTCGCAGCGCCATAGCGGCGCACCATTAAACAGGAGGCTTACAGCGCGCAAGCGCGCGAATCGCTCAGCCGCCTGGCATGCTTCTCAAAGAGCCAATGCGGGCTTGGCGCTAGGCTTTGGGTTTGTCGTATTTGATATAGGCGAAGCGCATGTCTTCGGCGGGGGTGCCTTCGAGCGCACTCTCTTCTTTGCCTGGCTGCCAGTGGACAACGTCCTCGATTTTCTTCGCGAGGGCGAAGTCCTTGTCGGTGATGCCCTTGGCGGCGTGGTTCTTGAGCCGCACCTCGACCCAGGCATAGGAGGCGGTGATGTCGGGATGGTGCCAGGCGGCCTCGGCGAGATGGCCGACGGCGTTGATCACCATCAGCGTGCCCTTCCAGCTATTGGTACGATAGCGGCGCCGGATCCAGCCGTCCTCGAGGTACCAGTGCGGCAGCTCCTTCTTGAGCCGTTCCTCGACCTCTTCATTGCTATAGGTGCGCTCGGATGTTGCCATTGCCACCGACTTTTGAAAAAGTGAGGCACTTCCCGCGAAACGAGAGCATATCGAGAGGCTTTCGGCCGATCAATGGAGCGCTTTTCCGCTCAATCAAGAGATGCAAACCAAGCTCCTACTCAGGCGCGGCAAGCAACCGTCACTACAACTGCGCGCCTCCACTTCGGGTTTCTCGATCCAAGCGGGCGCAGCAAGCATGCCTTCGGCTCGTTTGGGCTCTCGATTGACCGGCCGCGCGCGAAGCTCACGCTCGAGCCTGCGCCGGACTTTACGGTCAGCGGGGCAGAGCGCGATCGCGCCGAGCGCTATTTGAGGAGCATCGCCGAGGGTTGCGGCATCCGGCAGGCTTACGCACTGCACGTTGAGGAAGCCATTCCGCCTCATGCAGGACTCGGTTCGGGCACACAACTTGCGCTCGCCGTGGGCTCGGCGTTTGCGGCGGTCGAGAACATTAGGCTATCGCCGCAGGAGATTGCGGCGCGGCTCCAGCGCGGGGCGCGCTCAGGTATCGGCATTGCAACCTTTGCGCAGGGCGGCGCCGTGCTTGACGCAGGACCGTGTCAAGGAAAATTGCCCGAGCTCGTCGCCCGCGTCCCCTTCCCGCCTCATTGGCGCATCCTCTTGATCCTCGATGCGAGCTATAGCGGGCTCGCTGGGGCGAGCGAGCGAGCGGCTTTCGAGACTCTGCCAGATTTCCCTGGGAGCGAAAGCGAGGCGCTTCGGCGCGGGATCACCGAGAGAGCTCTGCCTGCTCTTGTCGCAGGTGAGTTCGAGGCATTCTGCCAAGAGATCGGCCACCTGCAATCCTGCATGGGGAGCTATTACGCCCCGGTGCAACGAGGTGCCTATGCAAGCCCACGCGTCAGTCAAGTGCTCGATTGGCTACGCAGCAAAGGTCTTGCCGGACTTGGACAGAGCTCGTGGGGGCCGACCGGCTTTGCCTTCGCGAGTTCGGAGGTTGAAGGCAGCGCCCTTCTCCAAGAAGCGCAAGCGCGGCACAGCCGGCCGGGGCTCAGCTTCAGCCTCGCCCAAGGGAATAACGAGGGCGCCAAAATCGAGACATGCTGAGCAAAATTACATAAGTCACAACAATCGAGACAGTTTGCCGTCGCATTAAGTGTGATAAAGCGAGGCGCCTCAAACTGCCGGCGCTTGCGATCGATATCAAGCGCCGAAGCATGCAGGCAACGGTTAGCAGGGAGACAACAGGATCATGGGGACGCCGCGCATTCTGCATATGATCACGCCGCTCAAGCATATGAGCCCATTCGACGTGAACATGGCGCTCGATGCCGGTTTCGATACCGCCATTCCCTACACCTCGGTGACACTCGATGACGTGACCGGCCTCGTGCAGGACGCCATCTTCTCGCGCGGACCGGAAGGAGTAAAACGGACCGGCGTGTTCATTGGCGGCAAGCGCGCGATCGAAGCCCTCGATATGATGAAGCGCGCCAAGGCGGCCATGGTCCCGCCCTTCGAGATCTCGGTGTTCGCCGATCCGGCGGGATCCTTCACCACCGCCGCAGCCATGGTCGCTTGCGTCAAAGTCGCGCTCAAGGAGAAGTTCTCGACCGAGCTCAACGGCAAGCGCATCGCCATTTTCGGCGGCACCGGCGTGGTCGGCTTCGCCTCGGGCGTCATTGCGGCCATCGACGGGGCGCAGGCGACGTTGATCGGCTATGACGGGCCTGACCGCGTGCGCAAGCTCGCCGAAGAGGCGAATGCTCGCTTCTCAGTTAACATCGCCTATGCCGACGGCTCGACTGAGGAGCAAAAGGAAGAGCTCGTGCGCGGCGCCGATATCATCTTTGCCGCCGGGCCTGCTGGCAAAAGGTTGATCACGCTCGACCAGATGAAGCAGGCGAAGCATTTGCGCGTTGTCACCGACGTCAACGCCGTGCCGCCATCGGGTGTGGAGGGCGTGAGCGTGAACGACAATGCGACGCCAATTCCCGGGATCAGCGCGGTCGGGATCGGCGCGCTTGTGGTCGGCAATATCAAATACAAAACTGAGGCCGGCCTGTTCAAAGAGATGATCGAGACCGAGAAGCCGCTCTATCTCGATTTCCGCGACGCCTACGCCCTTGCCCAGAAGCTCGCGTCCTGAACCGCGCTCGCTCTTGATCGCTGCCGTCTCGGGGCGTGCGTTCGCAGCCTCTGCACGGCGCGCCGGGCTCACGCCGCTGGTCGCCGATTTCTTCGCCGATACGGATACGCAGGAGCTGGCGTTTGCCTGCCGCAAGCTTACCGGCGATATCGCCCGCGGCATGACGTGGAAGGCGCTGGCGCCTGCGCTCGATGCGCTTGCCGAGGCCGCTCCTTCCCCAGTGCTCGGGCTTGTCTATGGCTCAGGCTTCGAGGATTGCCCCGAACGTTTGAAGCTGATCGCTCAACGCTGGCCGGTGCTCGGCAACGATGCCGCCACGGTTAAGCGCATCAAAGCGCCGAAGAGTTTCTTTGCCGCGCTCGATCGGCTCGGTGTCAAGCACCCACTCACAACCATCGACCCTCCGTCGCATGGCGCAGGCTGGCTCGCTAAGCGGATCGGCGGCGCGGGCGGAAGTCATATCGTCCCGAGCCGGCTCAACAGCGTGAACCGCAATGTCTACTACCAAGAGCGTGTCAATGGCCGTCCGGTCTCGGCGCTCTTTGTTGCAAACGGTGATGACGCGCGCGTGCTAGGCTTCAGCGAGCAATGGACGGCACCATCCACCCGCAGCCTCTGGCGCTATGGCGGCGCTGTGCGCCCAGTTTCGCTGTCGGCCGCACTTGCTCGCACGATGACATCAGTTGTGAAGCGCGTCGCCCATGCATTCAAGATGAAAGGGTTGGGCTCCGCCGATTTCATGGTGAGCGGCGAAGGGGCTCTTCTGCTCGAGATCAATCCTCGGCCGGGCGCCACGCTCGACATCTTCGACAGCGTCAGATCGCCGCTGCTCAAGCTTCATCTCGACGCGGTCATTGAGGGCAAGCTCCCCCGCAGGAGCCTTAAATTTTCAGATGCGAAGGCGTCCGCCATCGTTTATGCGAGGAGCGGCATTGCCGTCCCGCCTCGCATGAGGTGGCCCGATTGGGTCACCGACCGTCCTAAGTCCTCGGAATGGATCGACAAAAACCGGCCGATATGCAGTGTGTGGGCCCGCGCGAGCACAAAGTGGCGCGCCAAGCGTTTGGTCGAGGAGCGAATTGTCAAAGTCCTGTCTGGTTTTCTGAACTGGGGGGAAGAAGGTGAACAGAAGAGAAGAGATCATCGAAGCGCGCCGAACGGACTGGCCGAGCGTCAACGCCAAGGTTGAGCCGCTCGTCAAAGCCCTCATCGATGACGCCAAGGCCTTACGCATCGACGTGACGCGCGGAACGCTTGGTGAATGCCGCATCGATTGCGGCGTGCGTGCCGTTGGCGGAATCGAAGCCGGCCGCCGCATCGCCGAGATTTGCCTCGGCGGGTTGGGCAATGTCGCAATCGAGACGACCGACACTGACAGCGCCTGGCCGTTTGTGGTGACCGTGCATACCAGCCAGCCGGTACTTGCCTGTCTCGGCTCTCAATATGCCGGCTGGAGTCTCACCGGCGAGGACAACGGCAAGAAATATAACGTGCTCGGCTCTGGTCCCGCTCGGGCCCTCGGCTCCTCGGAGAAGCTGTTCAATGAGCTCGGCTATCGCGACCAGGCGAGCAGCGGCACGCTCGTACTCGAAGCCGACAACCCTCCTCCGCCAGCGCTCGTGCAACAGGTTGCCAAGGCCTGCGGGCTCAAGCCTGACCGGCTCACCTTCATCTATGCGCCGACATCGAGTCTTGCCGGCACCGTGCAAATCGCCGCGCGCTGCCTCGAGGTGGCGCTACACAAGTCGCATGAGCTGCATTTTCCGCTGAACCACATCGTCGACGGCATCGCCACCGCGCCCGTCCCGCCGCCGGCGCCCAACTTCGTCGCCGCCATGGGCCGCACCAATGACGCCATCATCTATGGCGGCCGCGCGCAGCTTTTCGTCTCCGGCAGCGCCAAGGAAGCCAAGGCGCTCGCCGAGAACCTGCCAAGCCTCAAGTCCAAGGATTATGGCAAGCCGTTCGCCGACATCTTCGCCGCGGTGAAGGGCGACTTCTATGCGATCGACCGCATGCTGTTCAGCCCTGCCATGGTGACGGTCACCTCGCTCAAATCCGGCGAGAGCTTCATTGGCGGCCGTATCGATACTGCTGTCTTGTCGCGCTCCTTCTCCTAAACACATGCGCGAAACAGGCGTAGGCGATCCCGCCATCGTGATGTTCGGCGATGGGCGGGACTGGCATGGCCGCACGCTCACGAAGGCCTTCAAGCGACGCGGCATCACGCCCCTGCTCGTGCCGCTCAACGCCTGTGGCTTCTCGACCGAGACCGCAACCGGGCTTGTTATTCCCGGTCTCGGCGACCGCCTTCCGGAAGGGGCGTTCGTGCGCTTCGTGCCGGGCGGAAGCTTCGAAGAGGTTACGCTCTATCTCGGTGTGCTCCATGCGCTGCGCGAGCTCGGTGTTGCGGTATGGAACGATGCGCGTGCGATCGAACGCTGCGTCGACAAATCCACCACGACTTTTCTTCTTGAGCGCGCGGGGCTGCCAACGCCGCGGACCTTTGCCAAGGCGAACCGCACCGAGGCCGAGGCATTCGTGGCGGCCCTTGTCGCCCAAGACCATAAGCTGGTGCAGAAGCCGTTGTTCGGGGCGCAAGGCAAGGGTCTGCGCATGATCGCCTCGCCCGCCGACCTTGCTCAGCCGGAGGAGGTCAATGGCGTCTATTACCTCCAGGAGTTCGTGCCGCCTGCCCAAGAGCATCATCAGGATTGGCGGCTTTTCGTGTGCCAAGGCCGGGTGATCGCCTCGATGATCAGGCATGGATCGAGCTGGATCACCAATATCAAGCAAGGAGCGCGCGCGAAGGCCGCCATCGCAAGCCAAGAGCTGATCGACCTTGCCGTCCGCGCCGCGGCTTGCGTCGGCGCAAACTATGCCGGAGTCGACATTATTCAGGCGCGTGACGGCCGCTTTCTCGTGCTAGAGGTCAATTCCATGCCGGCCTGGAATGGACTCCAGCTCGTGAGCCATGTTCGCATCGCCGACTATGTGGTCGATGCTTTTCTCGACGCAGCCCTTGCGCCAACGCGCCGCCAGGGCCAAAAGGGCGCTTGACCAGAACGAAGAAAGACGCCATCGCGCGAAGCTTTCGCGACGCCTGCCTTGCCGAGCTTGATGCTCTGAAGCCTGGCAACGTGCACCGCCACGGTGATGGACATGGCATGTCGGTCGCCGATTTCGAGAAAAGTGCGGAGGTGGCGGCGCCGGTGATCGGCCGTACCGGGCTTTCGGTCGGAACGCGCATCAGGCTGGCAATCGAGGCGACGCGGGGCGCCGTTGGCCACAACACCAATCTCGGCATCATCTTGCTCGCAGCACCGCTAGCGCAGGCGGCACTGGCGAGAGGCCGCGACAATCTCAAGGAGCGCCTCGCGGGCGTGCTGCAAAAGCTCAGCATCGAGGACGCGCGGGAGGCCTACCAGGCGATTCGAGAGACCCGCCCAGGGGGACTTGGGGAAGCGCCGGAGCAGGATGTCGCCTCCGAGCCCACCGTGACCTTGCTCGAAGCCATGCGCGCGGCGGAGATCCGCGACCGCATCGCCTGGAATTACACCCACGACTTCACCGATGTCTTCGATCTTGGCCTGAAGTGGCTAAGCCATGCTCGGGAGCGCTGGCACGATCAGTCCTGGGCTGCGGCGCGCGTCTATCTCGGCTTCCTCGCCCATGTGCCCGACACGCTGATCGAACGGAAATACGGGGAGAGGATTGCCGCCCGTGTGCGCGAAGAGGCGCGGCCCATCGAGTCTGGCTTGCTTCAATCCGCCTCTCCGGAGGCCATGGCCGCGCCGCTGAAGGCGTTCGACCTTGCGCTAAAAGAGCGCGGGCTGAACCCTGGAACGTCGGCCGACCTCACAGTCGCAACGCTCTTCGCGGCAGTTCTGGAAGAGCCGCAGAAGCATTGATAATTGCCAATTTTGCGGCCCTGCACCGCGAACAATCGACTTGCCCAACCTTCCAGCCCCGGCTTATCTTCTCGGCGCGGACCTCTAACCAGGAGTTGCCGGACGGAGGCGTTTTAGCTAACCAGCTTTCGTTGGCTTGCCGTCGGCGGCATCGCCGCCAGCGCCCGCTAGATTGTTCTGTCGTAACAGCCCATTAGGGAGGGGGTTTTCATGCCCAAAATCAGTGGTACTTGTGTAGGCGAATCGCTGGTCGGTGACGGCAACGAGGTTGCTCACGTCGACCTGCTGCTTGGCCCGCGCGGAGGCGCCGTAGAGCAGGCGTTCACCAACGCGCTGACCAACAACAAAGACGGCTTCACCACGCTGCTTGCGGTGGTCGCGCCCAACCTTTTGTGCAAGCCCCCAACGATCCTTTACAACAAGGTGACCATCAAGGACGCGCGCCAGGCGGTGCAGATGTTCGGTCCGGCGCAATACGCCGTGGCCAAGGCGGTCGCCGATTCAGTCGCCGAAGGCGTCATCCCTGCGAACGAGGCCGATGACCTGTTCATCACGGTCGGCGTGTTCATCCACTGGGAAGCCAAGGACGACAAGAAGATCCAGGACTTCAATTATCGCGCCACGAAGGAAGCCATCGCTCGCGCCGTGAAGGGCGAACCGAAGGCGTCCACCGTCACCGCGGAGAAGGACAAGGTCCACCACCCGTTCGCAGCCGGCTGAAAGGGAGAACCCCCAGGTCGGGGTCAACCCGGCAAACAGGCTGGTCCGGGCCCGATTCGGCGGTGGCTCCAAAAGCTGGGTTTCTGACGAACGGGCGCGTCGGCGCCTTTAGGATTGGGATCGCCGCTGTCGCTGGAGGGCGGCGATCTCATTTTGCGTGATGGACTGCGCGTGAAGCGCGGTCGCGATCACCGCGCCCTGCGCGTTGAGCGCAGCGATTGCCGCAAGGTCGCGGGCGCTGCGCACGCCGCCGGCGGCATAGACGGCGCGGCCGGAAGCCACATCGAGGACCGACTTCAGCCGTTCGACGTCAGGGCCGGTATCGGTGCCGACGCGCGTGAGATCCATGGCGATGAGCCGAAGCGGCCAGAGCGCAGGATCGCTGAATAGAGGCTCGGGTCCGCGGCTCCCGTCGGTGCCGTAGTCGAGCGACAACACAACGCTGTCGCCGAACGCCCCGTGAATGTCGCGCCAGTCGTCGACTCCAAGCAAGCTCTCGCTGCCGATCACCAACGTCGCTCCGAGCGGCAGCCAGAAGGCGCAATCGGCGACATCGGAGAACCCCGCATCGATCCATAGCGTGGCGTAAGGCAGCGCATAAGAGAGGCCGCGCACCAGCTCGAAATGATTGCCGATGCCGGCGATGGCATCGAGGTCTGCAATATAGAGGTCCGGCGAGCCTGTGGTTGCGAGTAGCCCGCGGGCGATTGCGGCAGGGTCATCTGCCGCGCCAAACGGACTTGCGATCGGACTATAGGCGGTGCGATCGCCGCCAATGGCGTGCACCACGAGGCCACCCTTGAGGTCGAGCGCGGGGATTACGGTGAAGTTGCTCATTGCAGTCCCATCTGGTCTTCGAAGTCTGCTTCTAACACCCAAACTTTGGTAGAGCACTCCCCGATGGAAGTGATGAGTAAATGACCTCGATCATCGGATGGGACTTGGGCGGCGCCAACCTGAAGCTTGCGCGCGTCGAGGACGGACACGTCTTGCAGGTGGCGCAGATCCCCTCCCCTATCAAGCAAAATCGCAGCAAGTTCGATGAGGCTCTTGGCGAAGGCCTTAAGCTTTGCCCCGGGGGCGCCCGCCATGCTGTGACCATGACCGGCGAGCTATCCGACGTGTTTGCCGATCGCGCTGAAGGCGTTCGCTACCTCGTCGCGATGATGCGCAACGCGGCGGGCGACGGCACGGTGTTTTATGCAGGCCGCGCAGGTTTCCTTGATGCCGAGAGAGCGGTCGAGCGTTACCGCGATGTAGCGTCGGCAAATTGGCATGCAAGCGCTGCACTGGCTGCGACGAAGTGCCCCGACGGACTGTTCATCGATGCAGGTACCACCACGACCGACATCATTCCGCTCAAAGCGGGAGCAGTCGCGGCACAAGGTTATGCGGATGCCGAGCGGCTTGCTGAAGGCGAGCTGATCTATGCCGGCGTCGTTCGCACGCCGGTCATGGCGATAGCCCGCGAGGTGTTCTTCAGAGGACGCGCGCAGAGGATTGCCGCCGAGCGCTTTGCCACCATGGCCGACGCGTGGCGGCTGGTGGGGGAGCTTCCGATTGACGCCGATCCCTACCCCACGCCGGATCTCCACGGGAAAGGCGCGGAGGAGAGCGCAGCGCGGCTTGCACGCATGCTTGGCCGTGACGCGCGCGACGCCGAACTTGCCGATTGGGTGGCGGTCGCGAGCCACCTTGCGGAATTTCAGCTTACCGATATCGAGACCGCGGCGCGCGCGCTGATCTTGCGCGAACAGCTCGGTCCTGACGCGTCGGTGATCGGCGCGGGCTGCGGACGCTTCATGGCAAAGACTGTGGTGCAAAGGCTCGGCCGTTCGTATCGCGATTTCGGCGACATGATTAATTGCGACGAGCGAGCCCGCGAAATGGCTGCGCGATCGGCTCCTGCAGTCGCCGTTGCGCTCCTTGCGGAAACGCTTTTTTGATGCTTCCTAGGCGACGCTTCGACCCTAGGGCTCGAACAAGAAACGAACCACGGAGCGTCAAATGCGTCCCACCACCTTTGTCATGACGGTTTTCATCGGCTGCGGCATCCCCTCAATCGCAGCGTGTCAAAGCGCAGTTGCTGCGCCTTTGCCTCAAGTTGCAGGCGGCGCTCTCGGAGCTTCCGTCATCGAAACCGTCGGCTATTGGAAGCGCTACTGCCGCTATAACGACTGTAGCGGAACTCCCAATGTCGTGGTGGTTCCCACGCCTGCTCCTGCCGCTGTCCCTGCCGTCCCCACCGCTCCCATTGTGGTTCCGCAGAGCCCGCCGGTGATCGCCGTCGTGCCCGTGCGTCCGGTGAGCTGCGGCGAATTCCATTATTGGAGCGGCTCGGCTTGCGTCGACGCCCGCTACAACAATCCTTACATCGGCCCGCGATAGGACTTGAAAGCTTACGGCGGTGTCTCGTTGGGAACAGGGTGGCGCGGCCGGGTCGCTGGATCGACGCCGGTAATGCTGCCTAGGTAGCTTAGGATCGCCGAAACCTGATCTGATGAGAATTGAATCTGCGGCATGTCGCGATGCCGCGACCCCATGCCTTCGGCGAAGCCCTCCTCCAGCTGGTCGATCGGATATTTGAGATAGACCTCGCGAAGTGGGGGCGCCTGCTCCAGCGGGCTGGTGCCGGCCGCCTCAATCGAATGGCACCTGCTACAATGCGCCTGAAGCAGCGCCTTCCCGTCAGCAGCGGCGGACGAGGTCACCACTGCTAAGGCGCTCCCCGTACCGATCGTCAGCAGTGCCAGGCCGGTAACAGCGGTGCGAATACACGGAAATGTCATGGCCGCACCCTCCATAAGAATGCGTCGCCGCAAAGGGCTAAAGGCGCTCACTCTAGTCCGCACTGCCGTTCCCCCGCACGCTCAGGGCGTGAGGGTGCAGAGGGAGTAGTGTTCGTAGATGATCGAATCCAAAGGCTCGCTCGGCCAGTAGGTTCGATAGAGGTCTGCAACCGTCCGGCAATCGGCGACGGTCATGCCAGCTTCGTGCGCAACAGCATTGAGGTCGTCGATGCCGAAATGCCAGGGCGCCCCCATAGCGGCGAAACGCTCGACGAAACCTGTGGTCTGAGGATCGCCAGTCGTGCACGCAACCACGGCTTCGTCCATGTAGTCGAACGCGATGCTGAACTCGCGCACGCCTTGGCAAAGGTCGGTCAAGACCTTCATCGCAGCTGCGCGGGTCAGATACATCGTGTTGCCCTCCCAGATGAAGAAGCTGGGCAACTCAGGATTGAAACCATTGGCGTAAAGCAGTGGAAGCACGCCTGAGGCGACGTAATTGCCGGGAATGAAGGTGACCCGCGCATCGAATCCATTTGCTGCGAGTCGCGCCTTCTTGAAGTCGAGCGTGCTCGCATCGTCGATCTCGAAATAGGCGACACCATCGGCGCGCTTCCGCTCGGCCCGCGTATCGAGTCCCGAGCCGAGAATGACGACCTGCTGGCAGCCGTTGGTGAGCTGCGCATCCAGCCTGTCGTCGTAGTAACGGGTTCGGAGCCGCGGCATCTTCTCTCCGGCAGGAAAGTCGGCGCGGATTGCTGCCGCCGCCTTCTTCGTCCTCTCGTCGAGAAAAATATGAACCACCGGATCGAGATAGAGCGGATGAGCCTGCTGGTTCTCTCGCGCGCGGAACTCGGCCACGATAAAGGCTGTGCCGGTAACTTCCCTGACTTCGTTCATCGGCCCTCCCCGAGGAATCGCATTTCGCCGGATGTCTATAGAGCAGGCTCACGCCGTCCAGAAGCCCACCTTGGGTATAGCTCGCCAGAGGCCAAAGGCCGCAGCGATGGGGACGGCGGCGCAGACAAGGCCGATAGCGAGGCGTCCGTAGAGCAGATATCCCGTCGCAAACAAGGTCGCGTACACGAACAAGCAGCTAAGAAACCAGGCAAGAAACGACGCGGCGATATTGCCCGCGTCCTCCCCGCCAGTCGTATCCGCGGCGCGGCGCCACCCGGCGGACGCCGGGCGGATCTTGTCGTAAAAGGATTGAAGCACGGCGCGGTCTGTCGGCGGCGTAAGTAGCGTCACGGCAAGCCAGCCCAAGGTTGTCACTATCACTCCGACGACCAGAGCGAGGGTCGGATGAAGCGGCGCAAAGCCGAGGCGCGCATGTCCAAAATGCAGATAGGCCGCAATCAGGAATGAGAGCACCATGGCAGCGATCTCGCCCCATGCATTGATGCGCCACCAGTACCAGCGCAACAGAAAAATGAGCCCAGTGCCGGCGCCGATCTGGAGCAGGATCTGGAACGCCTGCATCGCATTCCTGAGCCATAGCGCCATGAGGCAAGCAAGGAGCATGAGGGCCACCGTAACGCCGCGACCCATATTGACGTAGTGGTGCTCCGACGCATTAGGCCTGATGAAGCGGCGATAGACGTCATCGACCACGTAGGACGCGCCCCAATTCAGATGTGTGCTGATGGTGGACATATAGGCGGCGGCAAGTGATGCCACGATCAACCCGAGCATCCCGTGCGGGACGAACACGAGCATCGCCGGGTAGGCGAGGTCGTGTCGGACGATCGAAGGTTCGAGATGCGGAAACCGCGCCCGGATATCGGCGAGCTCCGGATAGACGATCAGCGAGGCGAGCGCGACCAGGATCCAGGGCCAAGGTCTCAGCGCGTAATGGGCAATGTTGAACCACAGCGTCGCAGCCATGGCCTGCTTCTCGTCAGGGGCGGCCAGCATGCGCTGCGCGATGTAGCCGCCACCGCCGGGCTCGGAGCCCGGATACCACGTGCTCCACCACTGCACGGCAAGCGGCACGATGAGCACGGTGAGCACGGCCGTGGCATCGGAATTCCGGGAGCAGCGCCAGCTTGTCGTGCACGAGGGGATTGGACATCAGGCCACTTAAGCCGCCGACGCTCGGCTGCGAGACGGCGTAATAGGCAGCGGCGAACGAGCCGATCATCGCCAGGGCAAATTGAAAGAAGTCCGTCACCACCACGCCCCACAGGCCCGCAGTGGTCGCGTAGACCATGGTGATCAGCGCCGCGAGCACGACCGTGACGTAAGGGTCGAGGCCGAGTAGCACGCCGGCAATCTTGATGGCGGCAAGCGTGACCGTCGCCATGATCATGATGTTGAAGAAGACGCCGAGATAGATGGCGCGAAAGCCGCGCAGAAAGGCGGCAGGCGCGCCCGAATAGCGCAGCTCGTAGAAATTGATGTCGGTCAGGGCGCCGGACCGCCGCCACAGCTTCGCGTAGAAGAACACCGTCAGCATGCCCGTGATGAGAAATGCCCACCACAGCCAATTCAGGCTGACCCCGCCGTTCCGCACCATGTCGGTGACGAGGTTCGGCGTATCGGTTGAGAAGGTGGTCGCCACCATCGAGGTGCCGAGCAGCCACCACGGCAGCTTGCGTCCCGACAGGAAATATTGCTCCAGGCTGCGGCCTGCGCGCTTGGTGAACACAATACCGATAAGGAGGCTGGCGATGCCGTAGATCGCCACGACAACCCAATCGATCGCTTGAAGCTGCATCGGCTTAGCGCGTCTCGGGCGGGGGAGCGTGCTTGTAGTGATCCTCGATCTTTTCCACCACCATGCGCCATGCCTCGTGCTCCCGCGGGCCCGCCGTCTTCTCCACCGCGATCTGGAGATAGCCGAGCTCGCGCTCGACCTTTTCGCGCGGCAGCATGTGCAGGCGGCTCGCCAGGATCGCTGCCTCGATGACCGCGCCTTGCGCGCGGTTGAAGCCTTTGAATGGCGCGTGGCTTGCCTCGTGCACTACGCGGCAATGGAAGCGCGGGCGCTGCTCGTCCTCTTGAACATGATCAACGGCAAGCTCTGTGTGGGCCAGCGTTCCCTCGAGCACGGCACCCGGGACATGCGTTGACGGGCGGGTCGGCCATTCTTTGCGCCCCACGAGGCAGCTTGCAAAGATCAGGACATCGTCGGTGAAGTTGGCGACCGCGTAAGGCGTGGCGCGGAGATTGTCGAGCGTGGTCGATGGGCGGAACGGCGCGATGATCCAGCCGTCACCCCCGGCACCCAGATGCTCGGCGATAAGCCCGAGCGGCGCAATATGCACCCTTCCCTCTTCGTTGAGGGTGGTGACGATGGTCTCGCGGATCATGGGCATGGACTTCGCGCCTCGAACATCCATCAGGACGCTTCGCGCTTTCGCTTGGCGATCAGCGTGTGGCCGGCCTCTTTCAGCCGCGTCTTGTCCTCGGCCGGCGCATCTGCCGCCACGCCCCAATCGAGCGGCTCGTCCTGGGCGTAGCGCTTGGCAAGCCGCCAGGCAATCTCCGCGCGTGCAAGCTCGGCGCCGAGATAAAAGGCATGCGCACCGTCCGCCTCGACTCCAAGCTTGGGAAATAGATCGAAGACGTCTCGCGCTATGTGGTGGCCGTCGCGGTTGTAGATGTGGATGCCATCGTCGGCGATCTCGATGCGGAAGTTCCTGTCGCGCACCTCGCGCGCGGCTTCCGTAATTTCTTCGGGGCTTTGCGGAAAGGGCCGGCGCGCGTGCAGGCAGAGTAGACCGTCGGCATAGTCCTTGGGCAGCTCGTGCTCGGCGCGGGAGGCAAACATGATGCGGCGGGCGAGGTCATGCTCCTCCACGGTGCGGCGCGTATGTGGGCTCACCTGCACCACGAGCACGTTCCTGATATGAAGCTCAGACGCTATGCCGAGCAGGACCGCGGTGATGCCTGTGGTGTCCGCGTCGGTGAGCTCGGTGAGATTGCCCGTGCCCATCAGGATCTCGGCATCAGGCCGCTTGCGCCTGAGCGCGGCGTAACGCCCGAGCGACTCCATGAAACCGAAATTGATCGGGTCCAGCACCGGATCGACGAGATATGCGCGGTCCTTTTTGTCGAGCACATCCATGGCGCGATAGAGCGAGGCCATGTCGCCGTGCTCCTTGGGGATGAGCACCGGAATCGAGGCAACCTGGTCGGCGATGTGAAGTGTCTCCTCGTTGAGGCTGAGAAGATAGTCTGCGCCGGCTTTGCCGCCGCGCAGCAGCTCCTCCGGATTGGCCGAGTCGACGCTCACCTTGTAGCCCTTCTGCTTCAGCGCGCGAACCGTCTCCTCGAGATGGGGAAAGGGCGTGTCTGGCAGGCCGCCGAGGTCGATCACGTTGGCGCTCTTCTGGGCATAATCCTCGGCGCGCCTCAGGATGGCGTCCACGGAGAGCGCCGAAGCATCGACAATCTCGGCAAAGATCTGGATCTCGTATTTGGTCATGTCGGCAGCTTTGCGCGCGCGGCCGAAATAGACCGGGATGTCCTTGAGCTCGTCGGGCCCGCGCAGGAACGGCACACCGAAGCGGGAGGTCAGTCGGTCGAGATCGGCGCGGCAGCGGCCCGGCAGCATGATCTTGTCGGCCTCGACCGGCTGCGGCAGGCGGCGCACGATGATGTCCTCGGTCATCAGCGCCGCAACCTTGACTCCGATGTCCAGCACCTTCCAACCGAACTCCGCGTTCATGCCTTCGAGCACGGCCTCGAGCCTCGGCCGCGCCAGATGTCCGGTCAGGAACAGGATGCTTTCAGCCATTTCGGCCCGCGCTTCTCATGCCTCGCCGCCCTTCTAACCCGCTTCTCTAGCCGGGTGCGAGACTATGATGGCTAGTTCTGAACGCGGGATTTGAGCTAGTCGATCTCGGCGCAGCAATCATCCGCTCCCGCTAGCGAGGCGGTAAAGGCCTGCTGGTCGCCGCGGCCGAGCAGAAAGGTGGGGACGTTGGCGTCTTTCAGCATTGCGGGAAAGGCTTGGTCGACGATGCCGTCGCGAGCGAGCTGCTCGGCTCTTAAGCGCGTGTGCCGCCGCTTGATGGACTTGATCAGATAGCAGCGCGATGCGCCGAGGCGCGTGGCAAGCCACAGAGCCAGGCTGTCAGAGGTGAGCCGCCACGATTCCTCGATGTCGGTGCGCCCTGCGATGAGCGCGTAAGGCGCCCAAACCGCAACCGAGCCTCGGTCGAGCGCGGCTTGCAAGTCGGCCTCGGTCGCGCCGACGGCAAAGCCAGGTCTCAAGCCGGCCACGGCCCAGGCGAGCTGGTCCATGGCGAGCAGTGCCATGCGATGCGCCGCTGCATCGCCGAAGCCGAGGCTCGCCTGGCAGGCGCGCACCTCGTCGGCCAAAGCCCCTCCCCCAGGTACGACAATGATCGGTCGCGCCGAGGCGGCAATCGTGTCGAGCCAGGCGGGGAGCTCGCCCGAGCGCACCACGCTGCCGCCGAGCTTGATCACGATCGGCCGCGCCTCCTCGGCGACCGACGCTGGACGAGTAGCAGCGCCCACGGCTTGGGCCGGCATGTCAGGCGCCGGCCTTTGCGCGCACGATCTCGACTCCGACAGCGCCAGGCTCCTTGTCGAGCTTCTCGATCATGACCCTTACGGATTGCGCGCGAGGATGAGCGAGGCAGATGTTTGCGACCTCCTCGGCCAAGGTCTCGACGAGATTAATGTGGCCGCGCGCGATGATCGTCTTGATGCCTTTGATGATGGTGTCATAGTCGAACGCCTGGCGGATGTCGTCGTTGAGCGCGTGGACCGCAGGGAAGAGATCGACATCTACGGAGAAGCGCACGCGCTGAGTCACGCCTTTCTCGTGGGTGTAGACGCCGATCTCGACGTCGAGCACGAGGTCGTGCATGAAGACGCGGTCCACGACCTTGGCCTCGCGGGCCGCGCTCTTCGGCGCAGGCTGGCGTGATCGCTGTTCCGCCATTTGGACGCTCCATCATGGCGCAAGCCTGCGCCGCGCCAGTCCTAGCATAACGCTTGCGCGGCGAGAGCGGGTGAATCCGCTCCAGGCAGCCGCGATGGCATGTGGGGAATAAGAGCCCGGATCGAGGCAGCGGCAACCGGATCGAAGGGGGCTTGGCGCGCGCCGGCGCGGCAGAGCGCGCCGCGAAAGCCAAGCAGATTGGGGTGAAGCGCGAGGAGCGGCGGCACATGCTTTGCCTTGAGCGAACCGGCAAGGCCCACGGTCAGACCATCAGCCTTGACGGAGTGCACAAAGGCGGCAAGCTTTCCGAAGGGAAGATGATCGAGCAGAGAGCCGGCGGCCTTGCCCATCGTATCGAGCATCACGCCAGCGGCGCCGATCCTCGCCGCGACCCTAATTGCATCGAATTCGGGTAACGCGTCGGCAAAGACCACCAGGATCACGCGGGCTTGAGAGGTCTCCGCTGCGAGCAGGCTAAGGCAGTCTTCGGTTTCTGTTCCCGGAAAGAGGCCGATCTTTACGAAATCGACCCCGGTTGCAGCCGTGGCGCGAACGGCGTTGCCAATATCAACGTCCCTCAACGGGAGATCGCCGATCGTTGCACTGACCCGCACGCGTCCGCCGACGCTTCTCACTGTGGCAGCGATCGCGTCGAGGGAAACAGCTCCGAGCGCGCCCCTGCTCGGATCCTTCAAGTCGATGATGTCGGCGCCGTCGGCGAGCGCCATCTCGGCCTCTGCGGCATCGCGCACGCTCGCAAGGAACAAGGTCATGGGAGAACCTGGCAGCGAAAAATCAATGGTGGAAGAGCCAGTCGAACATCCCGCCGCCGCCGCCGCCGCGGCGTGCTGCGCGGCGGCCGGCGCCGCCCGCACCCTCGGAGCTGGCGCCGCTATCGGCAGCGCCCTGCCCGAAGTCGAAGAAACCGCCTTCGCGGTCGGCCGGCGCAGCCCGTCTTGCGACCTTGCGAAGCTGAACCTCATTGGCATTGCCATCGGGGTCAGTGACCACCACCGAGACCGCCTGCCAGTTCCACTGGGCGGGCGCCGAGCCCCAGCTATGCGGCTCGACCGAGAGCACCTTGTTGGCGCGGATATCGACGATGGCCACATATTCCATCCCGTTGTCCTGCCCTTCGCCGTAGTCGCCTGCGTAGTACTGCAATAACCCGATGCCGGAGAGGGCATCCTTCATCAGCTTCCAATCGGTGATCTTCGGTTTGCCGGACCCGAACATCTCAAGCTCGACCCTGAGCCCGGGGTATTTCGGGTTGCTGGCGATATAGCGGTCCGATTGCGGCTCGGTGATCACCCAGCCGACAACGTCCGGACCTAAGGGTTGTCCCTCCTCGGGCGGAACCTCCTGCCCGAGGCGTTGCAGCGCGTCACGGCTCTCGGCTTGAAACGGGTCTTGGGCGAGAGCATTGCGATAGTCGGCAATTGCCTCGTCGGACCGGCCGAGCGCTTCATAGACTTGGCCCCTGACGCGCAAGGAAAGTGGATCGTCATTGGCGATCTCGAGCGCCTGGTTGACGTCGCTCAACGCATCGTCGTTGGCCTCGGCCTGAAGCCGCGCCTGAGCGCGCATGGCGTAAGCCTTGACGTTCTTCGCATCGATCTCGATGGCGCGGGTGAGGTCGCCGATCGCATCGTCGAAGCGGCGCACCTGGGTGAACACTATGCCGCGCTCGACATAGGCATCGGCGACGTCTGGCTTGAGCTCGATCACCTTGTTCAGATCATCCACCGCCTGATTGAATTTCTTATCGCCGGAATAAGCGCGGGCGCGTAGCAGAAGGAGATCGGGGTCGGGAGTATCGGGCGGCTGAAGGTTGATGGCCTGGGTGGCGTCGTCGGCCGCCTCTTTATACATCTCGATGGCGAGATAGGCGTCGGCGCGATTGTGGTAGGCCGCAGCATATTTCGGGTTCAGCGTCACGGCGCGGGTCAGGTCGCGCACTGCGGCGTGGTAGCGCTTCAGCGCCTCATGGGCCTTGCCGCGGCCGTTGAACGGCACGGCACTTTGCGGCATGAGCTCCACTGCCTTGCGATAGTCTTGGAAGGCCTGGTCGTATTGTCCAAGGGCGGCGTGTGCGTTGCCGCGGTTGTTCTGCGCCGCGCCATAATTCGGCGAGAGCGCGATCGCGCGATCGAAATCCTTCACCGCCTCGTCGGGGTGACCTAAGTCCATTAGGGCGTTGCCGCGATTGTTATAGACCGTAGCGTTGTCGGGCGAGAGCTGGATCGACTTGTTGAAGTCGTCGATCGCCTCCTTGAGCTGCTTTAGGCGCCATTTGGCGACGCCACGATCGCTATAGATGCTCGCTTCGATGTCGTCGGCGATCTCGGGGGCGGTGAGCGCCTCGTCGTAGGAGGCGATGGCCTTGTCGTACTGCCCGCGCATCAACGCTGCAGCGCCCTCTCGGGCGCGCAGAAGCGTCTTGTCCTCGTCGGCGCGAGCCATTCCGGGCACGAGCGCGATGAGGAGAAGAACGAGGCTATAAAGCCTGATCCACGACGGATGCATTGACGGCGGACGAACCACTTGCCCGGAAACCTTCCCCTTCGTGTCTCCCATAAGGTCGGAGTGTGTCAACAAAGGGTCACGAGCTCTGATTGAACGGCTTATTTCCTAGGTTTTCTTGGCCGGCGCAAGGTTTGCGAGATCGCGCAGCACGCTAGGCAGCATTTCGGGAATATCCTCGGCGATCAGGCCGGGACCGAAGGCCCTAGCGGCAGAGCCGTGCAGCCAGACGGCAGCGCTTGCCGCTTGAAAAGCGGTCATGCCTTGGGCGAGCAGGCCAGCGACAATTCCGCCGAGCACGTCCCCGCTGCCGGCCGTGGCGAGCCATGGGCTGGTGGTCGCATTGACGGAGGCAATCCCATCGGGCGTGGCAACGACGGTGTCGGAACCTTTGAGCAAAATCGCAGCGCCGGAGCAAGCGGCGGCTTCACGTGCCCGCTCGAGTTTGGACGCGGCTCGAATGTCGCCGAACAGCCGCGCGAACTCCCCGTCATGGGGAGTCATGACCACGGGCGCCTTGCGCGATTTTATCGTGGCAAAGAGTCGTTTTGCGTCGTCGCTGAATGACGTGATGGCGTCGGCATCGAGAACGACGGCGGCCTTTGAGGCCAGCGCCATCAACACCAGCTCCTTGGTGCGCTCTCCTACCCCGATCCCCGGCCCGATCAAGACGGCATTCTTGCGCTCATCTGCGAGCAGATTTGCCAGCGCCCGCGCGTCGTCAGCCTCGCGCACCATGATGGCGGTGAGCTGCGCAGCATTGACTTTGATGGCATCGCGCGGCGAGGCGACGGTAACGAGACCGGCCCCGACCCGCAGTGCGCCGCGCGCGCCGAGCCTTGCCGCGCCAGTGCTGTAAGCAGGCCCAGACACGACCACCGCGTGGCCGCGCGCATATTTGTGGCCCGCAGGCTTGGGCCAGGGAAAATTTGAAAGCCAGAGCAGGGTCTCGTTGGCAAAGGTCTTTGGCGCGATCGTTGTGAGCACGCTATCTGGAATACCGATCTGGGCAAGCTTTACCTCGCCGCAATGGAGCCGACCAGGTAGGAGCAGATGCCCGGGTTTGAGCCGAAAGAAGGTGACGGTAAAGACGGCCTCGATCGCAGTGCCCCTCACCTCTCCAGTGGTGCCGTCGATACCGCTCGGCACGTCGATAGCGACCACCGGAAGTCTCGAAGCATTGACGTCATCGATCAGCTCGGCGAAGGCACCTTCGATCGAACGGGCAAGGCCGGCACCGAACAGCGCATCCACCACCACATCGCTGCCGGCGAGGAGATCGGCACTGAGCTTCTCGCGCCCCTCACCCCAAAGCTTGGCCATTGCCGCGGCGTCGGGAGGCAGGTGGGCCGGATCGCCGTTGAACCCGAGCCGGACCTTGTAGCCGCGTTCCCTGAGATGGCGCGCGGCAACGAAGCCGTCGCCGCCGTTGTTCCCGGGGCCGCACAGCACCGTAACGGTTTCCGCATCTGGAAAGCGGCGGGAGACCTCGTCGGCAACTGCGCGGCCTGCATTCTCCATGAGGACCGCACCCTTGATGCCGCCCTCAATGGTCAGGCGATCGGCGCGCCCCATCTCTTCCGCAGTCAAAAGCTCAAGCATGGCGTCTCACTATTGGTGGTGCCGGCTTCTTGTAGAGCAAAGGCGCTGCCGGATAGGCAATCATCGAGAAGGTGCCTCGCAGGTGTGGCTATTTCTTAGGCAGACGGCTTAAGGTTTGAGCAGTCGTCGTTGCGTTCCCGCCGCCAAGATCAGCCACATGACTGTAGGACATTGAATCAAGGCACAAAACTCGCGCCCAGAAGATTGGCATAGGGCGTGCTTTGGCTGGCGCACGGTTTCATTCGAGACAACGGACGGGAGCGCGCGGCTAAGCGTTGTTTTGCGTCCAGGGGAGGTGCGGCAAGTCAATGAAAAAGATCGAGGCGATCATAAAGCCATTCAAACTCGATGAGGTCAAAGAGGCCCTGCAAGAGATCGGCCTCCAGGGCATCACGGTCACCGAGGCCAAAGGATTCGGACGCCAGAAGGGCCATACCGAGCTCTATCGCGGCGCTGAGTACGTGGTTGACTTCCTGCCCAAGGTGAAGCTCGAGCTTGTGCTCGGCGACACCATGGTGGAGAAGGCGATCGACGCGATCATTGCCTCGGCCAAGACCGGCCGCATAGGCGACGGAAAGATCTTCGTGTCGAATGTGGAGGAAGCAGTACGCATCCGCACGGGCGAAACGGGGAATGATGCCATCTGACGAGATGGCCGAGCAAACCGGCGTTGCGCGGGCCGGGTCAATTGTCGCCGCCAACCCATAAGGACGGCACTCAACATGAAAGGAATGACAGGGGAGTACGATGGCAGACGGTAAGACTGTGACAAAGAAAATCAAGGACGACGAAATCAAGTTCGTGGACCTGCGCTTCACCGACCCGCGGGGAAAGATGCAGCACGTCACCATGGACTCGAAAGTTATGGACGAGGATGCCTTCTCCGAAGGCATCATGTTCGACGGCTCCTCGATCGCCGGCTGGAAGGTGATCAACGAGTCCGACATGAAGCTGATGCCGGATCCCGAGTCGGCGGTGCTCGACCCATTCTTCGCCCAGAGCACGCTCGCCATCTTCTGCGATGTGCTCGAGCCGTTGACCAACGAGCCCTACGAGCGCGACCCGCGCTCGATCGCCGGCAAGGCGCAGAATTATTTGAAGCAGACCGGCGTCGGCGACGTTGCGGTGTTCGGCCCAGAGGCCGAGTTCTTCGTGTTCGACGACGTTCGTTTCGCGGTCGAGCCGTTCAATTGCACCTACAAGATCGACTCCATGGAGCTGCCGGCCAACACCGACACCGAATATGAGATGGGCAATCTCGGCCACCGCCCGCGCACCAAGGGCGGCTACTTCCCAGTGCCGCCGGTCGACTCGGCACAAGACCTCCGCTCCGAGATGCTGTCGGTGATGGCCGACATGGGCGTCACCACCGAGAAGCATCATCACGAGGTGGGCGCCGCCCAGCACGAGCTCGGCATCAAGTTCGGGCCGCTGGTGAAGACCGCCGACGCGATGCAGATCTATAAATACGTCATTCACCAGGTAGCGCAGGCCTACGGCAAGACCGCCTGCTTCATGCCGAAGCCGATCTTCGGCGACAACGGCTCCGGCATGCATACTCACCAGTCGATCTGGAAGGGCTCGACCCCCGTGTTTGCCGGCGACAAATACGCCGACTTGTCGGACACCGCCTTGCACTACATCGCCGGCATCCTGAAGCACGCCAAGGCGCTCAACGCCTTCACCAACCCGACCACCAACTCTTACAAGCGGCTGGTGCCGGGCTACGAGGCGCCGGTGCTGCTCGCCTACTCGTCGCGCAACCGTTCGGCCTCATGCCGCATTCCGCTCGGCGCTGGGCCAAAGGCAAAGCGCGTCGAGGTGCGCTTCCCTGATCCTGCCGCCAATCCTTATCTCGCCTTCTCGGCCATGCTGATGGCTGGGCTCGACGGCATCGAGAACAAGCTCAGCCCTGGCAGCCCGATCGACAAGAACTTGTACGATCTGCCGCCCGAGGAGCTCGAGAAGGTGCCGACGGTGTGCGGCTCCCTACGCCAGGCTTGCGAGGAGCTCGACAAGGATCGCGCCTTCTTGAAGAAGGGCAACGTGTTCACCGACGACGCGATTGACTCTTATCTCGAGCTCAAGATGGAGGAGGTGGAGCGCTTCGAGATGTTCCCTCACCCCATCGAGTTCGACATGTATTACAGCGTCTGACGCAAGCTCACGAAAAGCATGGGGCGGTCGCGCGCGGGCGACCGCCCCACTCTGGCCCGGCCCGCAGAACCTTTTCGCTCGCGTTCCCCCGAAACGCTGAGGGGAGGTTCCCGCCAGGCTCCCCCAAAACCTCTGTCGACCGCGCTTACATCAAATAGAACAGCGCGTAGAGCGCGCCCCCGGCAATGATGGTGTAGATCCAGGACTTCTTGTCGCCGTACCACTCATCGACCATGGCCGGCAGGCCGAAGATCACGAAGCGGCACAGCGAAAGTGTGATGAGAATGGCGACCGCGGCAAGCAGCCAGAACGATGCGTTGGTGCCGCCCTGCCCGATATCGACCAGGAGCACTTGACCGCTCCTCGCAGCCATGATGATGGCGGCCCAGACCGATGCCGCAGTGAGCGCCACCAAGAAGGCGTAACGGATCACCATTCCCGTAAAATCCCGCCGCTTTTGACGAGAATTTTAGGTGCAGGCGCGTAAAAAAACGGGAAAGGGGTACGCTTAAGCGCGGGTTAACGAGAGGTTAGGCCGCCTTCCATTTGATGGAGCAGCCGATCGAGGGGATCTGCTCGTGGGGCCCCTGCCCGGTCGCGGCAATCTGCTTCATGGCCTCTAACAGATCGCGGCGCACGCCTGCCGGCGCAGCCTCTTTGCGACTTTCATCCAACCTTCCGCGATATTGCAGCTCAAGTTTTGAGTTGAAGCCAAAGAAGTCCGGGGTGCAGGCCGCGTCATAGGCGCGTGCGACATCTTGGCTCTCATCGAACAGGTAGGGAAAGGTGAAGTGGTGCGCCTTGGCGAAGCGCTTCATGTTGTCGAAGGAATCTTCGGGGTAGTGCACCGTGTCGTTCGAGCAGATGGCAACGGCGCCGACGCTCAGCGGCTTGAGGTCGTTCACGTCGCGCACGATGCGGTCGATCACCGCCTTCACGTAAGGGCAGTGATTGCAGATGAACATCACCAAGGTGCCGTTTGGGCCGCGGAGCTGTTCGAGGCTGTAGGTCTTGCCGTCAGTGCCTGGCAGCGTGAAGGACGGCGCCTTCCAGCCGAAATCGCAAACCGGGGTCTCCTCAGCCATCAAACGATCCTTTCCGCACCATGCCTTAGAGCTAAATGTAGGAATAAACCCGTTCTTGAAAAAGCCGCGCGCGCATGCGAGCTAACGGCGTTCCCTGTGCAGAGAGATTCGCGAAGCTATGGCGTCTAAAGGACCCATTCGCAAAGCCGCCGTACCGCGCGACCTGTTCGCCAAGCTCGAGGACGAGCTGAAAAGAAAGCCGATCAAGGCCGGCAAGGCAGCGACCGGAGGCCGGTCAGGCGGGCGCGCGCGTGAGGACTACACCGCTGCGGATATCGAGGTGCTGGAGGGGCTAGAGCCGGTGCGCCGGCGCCCCGGCATGTATATCGGCGGCACCGACGAGAAGGCGATGCACCACCTCTTCGCTGAGGTGCTCGACAACGCCATGGACGAGGCGGTGGCAGGCCACGCGACCCGTATCGAGGTCGATTTCGAGACCGACGGCTTCCTCGCCGTGACCGACAACGGCCGCGGCATCCCCATAGACCCGCATCCCAAATTCAAGAAGAAGTCGGCGCTCGAGGTCATCATGACCACGCTGCACGCCGGCGGGAAGTTCAACTCAAAGGTCTACGAAACGAGCGGCGGCTTGCACGGCGTCGGCGTGTCGGTTGCCAATGCGCTGTCGGAGAGCATGGAGGTCGAGGTCGCTCGCGGGCAGAAACTCTATCGCCAAAGCTACACGCGGGGCATTCCGGACGGCCCGTTGAAGAATCTTGGGCCGATCAAGAATCGCCGCGGCACGCGCGTCCGCTTCAGACCTGATCCCAAGATCTTCGGCAAGGGTGCTGCCTTTACGCCTGCGCGTCTGTTCCGCATGGCGCGCTCGAAGGCCTATCTCTTTCGCGGCGTCGAGATCCGCTGGTCTTGCGCGAAGGAGCTGCTTGCCCGCGACAGCGATGAGACGCCTGAAAGCGCCGTGTTTCACTTCCCAGGCGGGCTCAAGGATTTCCTCGCAAGTCGCATTGAGGGCCAGGAGACCGTCACCAAGGACGTATTCGCAGGCCGGATCGAAAAGACGGAAGGTCACGGATCGCTTGAGTGGGCCATTGCTTGGATCGCGAGCGCCGACGGCTTCCTGAGCTCCTATTGCAACACCGTGCCGACGCCAGACGGCGGCACGCACGAAGCTGGCCTGCGCGCAGCGCTCATCCGGAGTCTGCGCGCCTACGGCGAGCTCACGGGCAACAAACGCGTGACCCAGGTCACTGCCGAGGACGTGCTCGGCACCGCCGCCGCGATGCTGTCGCTCTTCATCAGGGAGCCTGAGTTCCAAGGTCAGACCAAGGACAGGCTGGCGAGCCCCGTTGCGGCGCGGATCGTTGAGAACGGCTTGCGCGACGCCTTCGACCACTGGTTGACCGGCAATCCCTCCCAGGCCAACCGCCTGCTCGATTGGGTGGTCGATCGCTCAGAGGAACGGATTCGCCGCAAGAAGGAAAAGGAGATCGGCCGCCAGACCGCGACGCGGCGGCTGAGACTCCCCGGCAAGCTCGCCGATTGTGCGGCGAGCGGCGCGCAGGGCACCGAGATCTTCATCGTCGAGGGTGATTCTGCAGGCGGTTCGGCCAAGCAGGCGCGCGACCGCGCCACCCAAGCTGTACTGCCGCTCAGAGGCAAGATCCTCAACGTCGCCTCCGCAAGCTCGACCAAGCTCGCCGACAACCAGCTCCTAAGCGACCTTATCCAGGCGCTCGGCTGCGGCACCGGCACGCGCTACCGCGAGGAGGATCTTCGCTACGAGAAGGTGGTGGTGATGACTGACGCCGACGTCGACGGCGCGCACATCGCTTCGCTGCTCATCACCTTCTTCTTCCGCGAGATGCGCGGGCTCATCGAGGGTGGACACCTCTATCTCGCTGTGCCGCCGCTTTATCGCCTGAGCCAAGGCGCCAAGACATTTTACGCTCGCGACGAGGCGCATAAGGACGCGCTGCTGGCCAAGGAGTTCAATGGCAAGGGCAAGGTCGATGTCTCGCGCTTCAAGGGCCTCGGCGAGATGCTGCCGAAGCAGCTCAAAGACACGACCATGGACCGTGCCACGCGAACGCTGCTCCGCGTCGAGATCGCAGACGACGACAAGAGCACGGGCAAGCTCGTCGATCAGCTGATGGGCAACAAGCCAGAGGCGCGTTTTCGCTTCATCCAGGAGTGCGCCGAGTTCGCCAAACCCGACGAGCTCGACATCTGACTACAGCCAGCGTGGCACTTTCGCCTTGTATTTACGGTAGGCGGCGCCGAACTCCCGCTCGAGATATGTCTCCTCACGCTCGACAACGCCGCGCTGCAAGATGATGAGCACGGGAATGAGCAGAATGAGAACCCACATGCTCGTTAGGACGATCGCCAGCCCGAAATAGACGAGGATGAATCCGATATAGATCGGATTGCGCGTGATCTTGTAGGGACCGGAAGTGACGAGCGCGGTTGATCGCTCGCCGGGCACAACGCTCGTACCAGCAAGCTGGAAGGCGCGCGCAGACCAGGCGGCGAGACCAAAGCCGATGAGAACGAAGGCGAGGCCGGTGGCAAGCGCGATCCGATTTGCCGAGCCAAGTCCTGGCCCGATCGGTAAAACGAGGCTCAACAAGCAGCCGATGGCGAGCGCTCCAAGGAAGAGAAAAGGCGGTTTGATCGCCACGTCGGCGTGATCGGTCGTGCTCATGACTATGCGCCTCAGGCCGGCGTTGGCCCCTTTGTCACAATGGGCTGCGATATTCTATAAAGCGCCATCCCGACGTGGGTCCATAACACCGCAAGTTCCACGCGCGAAGACGAGGAGTGCATCATGATGAGGACGTTTCTCCGTGCCGCCGCGAGTCTTGTGCTTGTTGCCACTCCCCTCTCCTTCGCTGCCGCCGCGGATGCCGGCAAGCTGGTCGACTCTACCGCGCCTGAGGTCGCCGACGTTGTGAGCGGTGGTCATTGGTCCGCCGATGGCAAAGGCGGCTTCTACCGCGCGCTTGTGGTCATGGCTGGCGACAAGGCGGCTATCGCCAATGTTTACCTCCAATGGCTGTCGTTCGGCGATGGATCAAAACCCGTCGTGGTGAAGAGCGTTCCGGTCAAGGAGATCAACGACCAGAATCTCGGCAACGCCTCGATCGAGATCGGCGGAGAAGAGGACAAGGAGAACGAGGCCACGATCTTCGTCAGCTCCTACGATGTCGAAGAAGACAAGGACATCTCGCTCCTCATCAAAGCGACCAAACCCGGCACTTACACCGTCGAGAAAGCGCCTCCTGAGAGCGGCGAGCAGGGCTCTGGCCAGGGCGCCCCGCAGGCAGCGCCTC
>DASSLP010000167.1:0-8820 GCA_035689365.1 Methyloceanibacter sp. | reverse complement strand
CACGATCCCGTGCGCCTTGAGGTAGGCGTCGATGCTGCGCTCCGCCCGCCACGAGGACGGCTCGCCCGCCCAGTGCCGCACGACGAAGCCCGTCGCGTGCGGCCGCGACGACTCCTGGTCCGCCGCGTTCACCCCGTAGTTGCCTTGCTCGGGGTAGGTCATGCACACCATCTGGCCGACGTAGGACGGATCGGTGAGGATCTCCTGGTAGCCCGTCATCGCCGTGTTGAAGCAAACCTCGCCGACCGCCGTGCCGGTCGCTCCGGCGCCTTTACCCTCGATGACAGTGCCGTCGGCAAGAACGAGGAGAGCGGTCGGCGCTTCGTCGGCCCAAGCGGGAGCTTCGCGCGCGCGCAACGTTGCGGGCTCTGCGGCCAGAGTTTCGCTCGTGTCGTTCATCTTCTCTTATTGGCGACCGTCGGCGGGGCTCGCCGGTTTGCAAAGTCGGGTGCGCGGACTTCGGCGTCAAGGAGTAATGTTGGAGACTTGCGCCCAACTCGCGCACTCTTACGTTCCGAAGGGATAAGCGTCAATCCACAGGATGAAATATTTTTCTGTGAAAACAATAACTTAAACCAGGAAAATTCCTTGCCTCCACTCCTTGCCTCCATTACCTTGGACGCTTCCTTCCGGAAATGTCTGGCCCGAGATCCATGCGCGAGACGATCACCGCTGCCCTGAAGCACGCCACCAAGTCGCAAGACAAGCGGCGCATGTCGACGCTCCGGCTGGTGAGCGCGGCGATCAAGGATCGCGACATCGCCGCGCGTACCGCCGGCAAGACGGAAGCGACCGACGCAGAGCTGCTCGAGCTGTTCGCCAAGATGATCAAGCAGCGCGAGGAGTCGCAGAAGATCTATGCCGATGCCGGCCGCGCCGAGCTCGCCAAGCAGGAGGGCGAGGAGATCGAGATCATCCGCGAGTTTCTGCCGAAGCAGCTCTCCGACAAAGAGATGGAGAAGGCGGTTGCCGCTGCGATTGCCGAGTCAGGCGCTGCAAGCGTCAAGGACATGGGCAAGGTGATGGCCGCGCTCAAAGCCCGCTACGCCGGGCAAATGGATTTCGCCAAAGCCAGCGCCACGGTGAAGGCCAAATTGTCCAGTTGAGTTGGCGGGCATGCCCACTCAGCTCACGCTCATCAAAACCGCCGGTGCTGCGCAGCTTCGACGAAGCCAAGGCGCGCGAGTTCTATGTCGACTTCCTCGGTTTCACCGTGGACTGGGAGCATCGCTTCGAGCCCGGCATGCCGCTTTATATGCAGGTCAGCCGCGCAGGCATCGAGTTTCACGTCTCGGAACATCACGGCGCGGATCGCCAGGCGCTCATGTCCGCGTGATCATCAAGGGTGTCCGCGAGCTTCATGCTGAGCTCAGCGCCAAGAAGTATAAGTACAACCGCCCTGGTCTTGAGCGGCCGGAATGGGGTGGCACCGAGGTGACGGTGATCGATCCGGCCAACAATTGCATCACCTTCGCCGAATTCGACGACGCCTGACGGCCCGAGACATTCGCTGGCCAGGTCCTGCTTCACGCGCGCGATAAACTCCGCGATCTGAATATCTGATCGCTCGTTCGGGATTGTCCCGCGACGACTTGTCTTGCATTGCAACATAAATTTGTCGCAGCGCCGCAATAATCCGTGTGCAATGCAGCACGGACTGATTCCCTGTCAGATTCGAAAGGAGACCAAGTCAATGGTCCAGATCTCTCGTTCCCGATTCCTCGCCACGATTTGCGCCTGTGGCACACTCGCGGGCCTCAGCATGTCTGCTCACGCGGACGAATACGCGACCAATCTCGGCCCCGTCGGACCGAATGAGCCGATACTCGCCAATATTGGAGGGCAGCGCATTATCGCCTTCTTCACACCCGAGCGCGGCTCTTGCGCAGTGAACACCATCATGTGGAAGGACGCCGGAGCGGACACGCCCTATACATCGTCTCGCGTCAGGGTGACCTTGCGTCCCGGCCAGATGGTTCGCTTCGACGATGCGCGCCTGTCGATGAACCTGCTATGTGGCGCCGACGCCTCGACCCTTGCGATGGTAGCTCCGCCCGAGGTGATCCTGACTGGCGCGCCGGCAAATAACTAGCTCTCGCGCTCCTCGCCGAATTTCGGCGAGGCAGACGAACTTGCAACGCCCTTCTTCGCGGAGGGCGTTGTCGTTTGCTGGGGGCAATGTTCGCTTTCCGTTCCAAGTCAGTGGATAATGGTGATGATGGCGAATCGCCGTACGCGTCGCTCGGATCAAAGCCCATTGTCCAGGCAATGAAGTTCTCCGATTCGTTTCTTGATGAGATCAGGGCGAGGCTACCCGTCTCACAGGTCGTCTCGCGTCGCGTGCCGCTCAAGCGCCGGGGCCGCGAGTTCGTCGGCTTAAGCCCCTTCAATCGCGAGAAGACCCCGTCCTTTACCGTCAACGACCAGAAGGGCTTCTATCATTGCTTTTCGTCAGGGAAGCACGGCGACGTCTTCACCTTCCTCATGGAGACCGAGGGCCTGAGCTTCCCCGAGGCCGTTGAGCGGCTCGCAGGCGAAGCCGGACTCGAGCTGCCGAAGCCAGATCCGCAATTCGAGAGAGCTGCCAAGGAGCGGCTCGGCCTGTTCGACGCGCTCGAAGCTGCGTCGCGTTTCTTCGAGGACGAGCTCAAGGCGCGGGAGGGGCGCGGGGCTCTGTCCTATGCAGAAGGGCGCGGACTCAGCGTAGAGACACTAAGAGAATTCCGCATCGGCTTCGCGCCGAATTCCAAAGACGCGCTGAAGAGTGCGCTCCTCAAGAAGGGTTTCACCGAGGCCCAACTTCTCGATGCGGGCCTCCTGATCAAACCGGACGACGGCCGCGCCACTTACGACCGCTTTCGCAACCGCCTCACCATTCCCATCCTTGACGCCAAGTCGCGCGTCATCGCCTTCGGCGCCCGCGCGCTCGATCCCGCATCAGAGCCGAAATACCTCAACTCGCCAGAGACGCGGCTCTTCGACAAAGGCTCGACCGTGTTCAATTTCGCGCGCGCCCGCAAGGCCGCGTTCGACTCAGGCGAGCTCGTCGTCGTCGAAGGCTATATGGATGTGATCGCGCTCAATCAGGCGGGCTTCACCAACGCCGTTGCCACGCTCGGGACCGCCTTCACCGAGCGCCAGATGGAGTTGCTGTGGCAGCTCGCGCCCGAGCCGATCATCTGTTTCGACGGAGACGAAGCGGGCGAAGCGGCTGCCGCGCGCGCCATCGACCGCATGCTGCCCAATTTGCGCGAAGGCCGTTCCTTCCGCTTCGCCTTCCTGCCGCAAGGCTCCGATCCAGACGACCTTGTGCGCACCAAGGGGCCACGGGCTCTTGCCGAGTGCCTCGCAAGTGCGCGCCCTCTCATCGACGTGTTCTGGCTCCGCGAGCTTCGGTCGCATGCCGTCGACACGCCAGAGCGCCGCGCAGCTTTCGAGGCGCGGCTCGAAAGCTTGCTCACTGAGATCGCCAATACCCGCGTACGCGATCACTACCGGCGCGAGGTGAAGAACCGGCTGTTTGCGCTGTGGCGCGCAAAGCCTGCGAGGGGAGGAAATCTGCCGGCGATTGCTCCGTCTGGCTCTATTAAGCGAACGGGCCCGACCCCGCTTCCGTCGGCTCGCGGCTTTGTGACGGTCATTATCCTGGCGCTCGTGAATCACCCCTGGCTGCTCGACCGCTTCGCCGAGGAGGTCGCAACGCTCGACATTATGGATAAGAACCTTGCCGCTCTGCTCGCCTCCGTCACCCGCATCATTTTCGAAGATCACGGTGTCACTAGCGAGCGCTTGACGGACCTGATCGAAGCAGGCCCCCTCGCCAAGCTGTTCAAGCTGCTCTTAAGCGAGAGCGCGTTCGCGCGGCTCGCGTTTCTGCAAGGCGAAGCACCGCCTAAGGATGTCGAGCAGCAATTCGCCGACCTCATTTTCCGCTTCCGCGCTCTGCCGAGCCTGAACCGCGAGCTTGAGGAGAGCGCCGACCGTCTGGCCGACATGTCGGAAGCAGAGTTCGAGCGCTTTGCCGCCCTTCAGCAGCAGGTGGCGAGTGTCGGAACCCACCATTCGGCCGACGATGCCGGGGACCGCGACGCCGCCAAGCGCTTTCAGGAGACGGTCGCGCGGCTGAAACAGGAAGGCGTCTCCGCGCACCGGGGCCGCCGCCCCGAGAAGCGCTAACCTGCAAGAGCCCTCTTTCGGCCCAGTTCTTGCAGCAACAAGGGGCCAATGCTCCAAATAAAAATGCAAGAAAATCCTTGGCGGATCAGGGCTTCGACCTTGACACCGGTCGCCACCCTCGCCAAGTCATGCATCACGACGTGCAGCTGCCGCGCGACCAGATTTTGGGGCGGGACGCGCGGGTTTAGGCGAGATCCGAGGGCTGATCGAGACCCCGCGTGACATCGACAACACCCCGTAAGCCGAGGCGATAAGGGGAAGTGAAGCGGAAGTAACGGCACGTTCATAGTCTTCTGTCCTGCCCTTGACCGGGCTTGTTTGGTGGGAGAGTGGCAGTCGACGCTAAGCTTGACGCCAGTAAATAAATCTGGCGGCAGGGCTTGGTCGATGGGTCATGCTTAATTGACGATTAACGGTGAGGCCGTTAATCGCTTCTGGGTTTATGTGCGTTTTGGGAGCAGCGCACGGAAGGCGGCTCGGCCGGCCAAGGCGAGCATGCCAAGAAAGCGACATTTGCGCTTCGGAGTAACATGAATGGCCACAAAAACCGCTGAAGCCGAGGATCAAGAGCAGCCGCAGGCCGAGCCTTCCGATGGTCCCGTGCTCGACATGTCCGACGCTGCCGTCAAGAAGCTGATCAAGACGGCCAAGGCGCGCGGCTTCGTCACCTATGATGAGCTGAACGAGGTGCTCCCCTCCGAGGAAGTTTCCTCCGAGCAGATCGAGGACACCATGTCGATGCTCTCCGACATGGGCATCAACGTGATCGACACCGACGAGGCCGAGGAGCCCGGCGCCGCCGCGCAACAAGGCGAGGACGGCGGTGAGTCCGCGCGTCCGGTGGTCGCCGCCCAGCCGATTGCCACCAAGGCCGAGACGCGCTCCGAGCCCGCCGAGCGCACCGACGATCCGGTACGCATGTATCTGCGCGAAATGGGCTCGGTCGAGTTGCTGTCACGCGAGGGCGAGATCGCCATTGCCAAGCGCATCGAGGCCGGCCGCGAGGCCATGATCGCTGGGCTGTGCGAGAGCCCGCTCACCTTCCAGGCCATCATCATCTGGCGCGACGAGCTGAACGAGGGAAAGATTCTGCTCCGCGACATCATCGACCTCGAAGCGACCTATCAGGGCCCCGACGCCAAGCCGGCGCCGTCTCAGCCGCTGCCCGGCGAGGCGGTGAACGGCAACGGTGCCGACACGCACGCGCAAAGCGGCCACGCGCCGCAAGCGGGGGTACGTCCTGGTCATGGCCATGGCGAGGATGAGGAGGCCGAGCCGCGGCCCGAGGAATTCGAGGAGGACGAGGACGATCTCGAGAACTCGCTCTCGCTTGCCGCCATGGAGGCCGAGCTCAAGCCAAAGGTGCTCGAGACCTTCGACCTCGTCGCCACCAACTACAAGAAGCTGCGCAAGCTCCAGGATCAGGTGGTCGAGCGCGCGCTCAAGAACGACTCGCTCTCGTCGGGCCAGGAGAAGCGCTACAAGGTTCTCAAGGACGAGATCGTCGCCGAGATCAAGTCGCTGTCGCTCAACGCCAACCGCATCGAGAGCCTGGTCGAAACACTTTACGACATCAACAAGAAGCTGCTCGGCTATGAGGGCCGGCTGCTCCGGCTCGCCGAGAGCTACGGCGTCGGCCGCGACGACTTCCTTGGCGAATATCAAGGCAATGAGCTAGACCCCAACTGGCTCCGCCGGGTAGGGCGCCTCAAGAAGAAGGGCTGGGCCGATTTCATCCGCGACGAGCGCGGCATGGTGAAGGAGCTTCGCTCGGAGATTCACCAGCTCGCCGCCGAGACCGGGCTGCAGATCTCCGAGTTCCGCAAGATCGTGCATATTGTGCAGAAGGGCGAGCGCGAGGCGCGCCAGGCCAAGAAGGAGATGGTCGAAGCCAACCTCAGGCTCGTGATCTCGATCGCCAAGAAATACACGAACCGCGGGCTGCAATTCCTGGATCTCATCCAGGAAGGCAATATCGGCCTGATGAAGGCCGTCGATAAGTTCGAGTACCGCCGCGGCTACAAATTCTCGACCTACGCCACGTGGTGGATCAGGCAGGCGATCACCCGCTCGATCGCCGATCAGGCGCGCACCATCCGCATCCCGGTGCACATGATCGAGACTATCAACAAGATCGTGCGCACGTCCCGCCAGATGCTGCACGAGATCGGCCGCGAGCCGACTCCGGAGGAGCTTTCCGAGAAGCTCGCCATGCCGCTCGAGAAGGTGCGCAAGGTGCTCAAGATCGCCAAGGAGCCGATCAGCCTCGAGACGCCGATCGGCGACGAGGAAGATAGCTATCTCGGCGATTTCATCGAGGACAAGAACGCGGTACTTCCGATCGACGCGGCGATCCAGTCGAATCTGCGCGAGACCACGACGCGCGTGCTCGCCTCGCTCACGCCGCGCGAGGAGCGCGTGCTCAGGATGCGCTTCGGCATCGGCATGAACACCGACCACACGCTGGAAGAGGTCGGCCAGCAATTCTCGGTGACGCGCGAGCGCATCCGCCAGATCGAGGCCAAGGCCTTGCGCAAGTTGAAGCACCCGAGCCGTAGCCGTAAGCTCCGCAGCTTCCTCGACAACTAACTCCGCGATTCACCAATTCCGCGTGTCATGCCCGGGCTTGTCCCGGGCATCCACGTTTTTACCCCGGAACTTTCCACAAGCCTTCGCCGTTTCCGTGCGGGGAGCGGGCGCCACGTCTCGAACGCGAAGGGAGACTGACATGCGCGTCTTAACTCTCGCGGCGATTCTGATCGCCGTTTTTGCCTTGCCGGCAGATGCAAGGGTGCACCCGGTCAAGGGCGCGGTCCACGGCACGGCGACGGCGGGAAGCGGCGTCGCCCGCGGCACCGTCACGGCGGCGCGCGGCGTTGGCCGCGGCGCGGTCTGCCTCTTTACCCTCGGCACCCGCTGCCGCTAGCCGGCAACCTCTTCCGGACAATGTCATTGCCCGGGCTCGCCTGCCCTAGGCCTGACCCCGCAGTTGTGCCCAGTCCCGGCGCAACTGTCTCGAAATCGCCACGCCAGCCTCTGATAAAGGCGCGATGGAGCACAGGCACATCGGCGCCGAGCCGGACATCGCCACCTCGATCATCGCCTCTGGCATCGCCGACGAGCCGGTGACGCATCTCGTCGAAGGCGCGATGCAGCGCCTCGTCTCGGGCGGCGTGCCGCTGCATCGCATGCAGGTCGGCTTCCGCATCCTGCACCCTCTGTTCGACGGCATGAGCGTGACCTGGACCGAGGAGGCCGGCGTCGCGGTGACCTATTACGACCATATCGACGCCGACGGCTCTGAGTTCCGCCTCAGCCCCTTCTATTACATGCTCTCCAACAAGCTGATGGAGCTCAGGCTCCGCATCGACCGCGACCCTATGGCCGAGCGCTTTCCCGTGCTCATGGATTTCAAGACGAAAGGCGTCACCGACTATCTCGCGCTGATCGTCTCGTTCGGCGGCGCGGCGATGACCCCCGAGACCCATGAAGGCCTCGGCACTTCATGGTCGACGCGCAGCCCGGCAGGTTTCGGCGATGCGGACATCGCTGCCATGCGCCAGGTGCTCGCGCCGCTTGCGCTCGCGCTCAGGGTCGTCATCAAGGACCAGATCACCCGCAACACGCTCAACACCTTCCACGGGCCGCTGGTCGGCGGGCGCATCCTGTCGGGCTTGATCAAGCGCGGCGCCGGCGAGCGCCTCGCCGCGGCGCTTTGGTACAGCGACCTGCGCAACTCGACCGGCCTCGCCGACGCGCTTCCCGTCGAGGCCTTCCTCGATCTCCTCAATGTCTATTTCGATTGCGCCGCCGGCGCGGTGATGGAGGAGGGCGGGCATGTGCTCGATATCATCGGCGATGCGATCCTCGCCTTCTTCCCCGCGAGCGCATCGGGCGAAGCTGAAGCTTGCGCCAGCGCTCTGCGTGCCGCCGCAGGCGCGCAGGCGCGGCTCTCCGCGCTCAAAGCCCAAGGGAATGTGCGGGCGAAAGCCATTTCGTTCGGCATCGGCATTCATTTCGGCGATGTGGTGTTTGGCAATGCCGGCACGCGCGAGCGGCTGAAATTCGGCGTCATCGGCCGCTCCGCGAACGAGGTCGCCCGCACCGCCGAGATGGCGAAGCTGCTCCACCGCGAGGTGGTGGCGAGCGAGGCCGTCGCAAGCAGGGTCGCGAACCGCAACGCCAATGGGTCGGCCGAAGGCGTCCGCCTCTCGGACCTTGGCGAGCACGAGCTGCGCGGCATTCCCGCCGCGCGCCGCCTTTGGGCCCTTGAGCTCGTCGGAAAGGCTAGCCCGCGTCAGTTCTAACTTGGCCAAAACCCCTTCAGTGTCATTGCCTGGCTTGACCGGGCAATCCAGTAACCACCGACCATCGTTATCGCTGACCCCAGTGGTTACTGGATTGCCCGCTTTCGCGGGCATGACAAATCCCGCGTCTTAAATCCGCCACACGCTCAATGCGGATGGCGTGAACCATGACCACACCAGCGCAAGACCCGCAAAAAGACCACCCCGACCTCCTCGTTTTCCCGCCGATCCTCCTGTTCGCCCTTATCGCGGTGGGCGTCATTCTCGACCGGTTCTTCCCGCTCGGCATCATCGCGCAATTGCCGACCACGCCGCGGCTCGTCGTAGGCCTGATCCT
>DASSLP010000166.1:0-17639 GCA_035689365.1 Methyloceanibacter sp. | reverse complement strand
CCGAATAATCGTTTACGCTAGACTGACCCCATCCGGCACCGCCCGAGAGCATGAGCCAATCGCCCTTGGTGAGCAGGTCCTTGCCCAGCACTCCGCTGGCGGTCACGCCGACGGCGTTTGCGCCGTGGAATCCGCCCCAGTTCACTTTCACACCGAAGCGCTGATCGTCGGCAAGAATGGGATCGGCGAGCGCCATGGACACCGCGGTTTCAGACTTGACGCGAGCCACCTCGCGGTAAAGCGCCCCGCTGTCGGAGGCGAGGTCGCCAGAATCGTCTGACGTCACGATTCCAAGGAGTCCGCTCTGCCTCGCCCTGCTCAGGTCGCTGTTCATACCGGGTGCGGTATAGGTGGTGCCTTCGGTGCCGAACACCATCTGGTTGGGTAGCGATGCGGTTGCGCCAGTGCCGATCGCCGTCGAATTGTAGGCAGCGGGAGCGACGCCTGCTCCGCTGCCGAGTGCCGTTGAGCTTGAAACCTAATCGGTGTCAGCCGCTGCCTCCGCAGTGCACGCCGCCGCTTTCAGACTGTTAGCGACTTGCGTCGCCGTTTCCGCGGTGATTTTCGCAGCCATGCCAGAAATATCTGCCTGGAGTTGCACCGCCTGCGCGGTCAGCTGGTTGTCGACCGCAGTCAGAATCCCCTGGTTATATTCCTGAACGCACCCGCCATGGCCGGGTTCATCGAAGCTTTCCGTGTTGGTTATATATTTTGCCGGCTCTGGCGGCGGAGGATTTGGATTGGTGGAGTCGGCCAAGGCCGGCAGCGGCAGCGCAAACGATAGGAGCACGACAAGTGCCGTTCGCGCTCTCACTCCCGCCGCCTCTTGGCGTGCGGAACGCCGGCACCGTGATTCAGATAGCAACCCCACGTGACGCACTCGCCCCGACTCGTCACGCGACATCAGGCCCCCCAACGCATGACTGCAAGACTAGTGAGCCCTCTCAACATTTTCGAGCAATGACGGCGGAGTGACACTTCGGAGTCGAAGAGCATCGCCGCGGCGCGCTTCGTGTACTTGCCAACTGAAGCGCACGCGCTTGGTGCGAAGGGACGTGAAGTAAGATGAGGAGTGCTGCAAACGACGCCTGCGGCGATACTAGTCGCTTGCAAAGCCTGAGTTCGGCGCTCAAAAATCTCCGTATGGCCGAGCCTTTAAGACAAACTGCGTCGCGCCTTGAAATCGCGAATAGAGTCGAATGGCTCGCGAGCGATGCACCGGTCCCCTATCCCGAGGCCGTCGCTTTCATGGAGCAGAGGGCCTCGGCTATCGCCCACGGAGAAGCGCGTGAATGCGTCCGGCTGTTAGAACATCCTCCCCTGTACACAGCCGGCACGAGCGCAAATCCTGCCGAGCTGATCGCGCCTGACCGCTTTCCAGTGTTCAAGACTGGGCGCGGCGGGCGCTTCACCTATCATGGCCCAGGCCAGAGGGTTGCTTATGTCATGCTGGATCTGTCGCCGCGGGGTCGCGACGTGAGGGCCTTCGTGCAAACGCTAGAGGCGTGGATGATCGCGGCCCTTGGCAGGCTCGGCGTTAGTGGTGAACGGCGCGCGGGTCAGATCGGCGCGTTCGTCGGCGAGGCGAAGATCGCGAGTATAGGCGTGCGAGTCCGGCACTGGGTCACGATGCACGGAGTAAGCCTCAATGTCGCACCAGACCTCGAGCATTTCTCCGGCATCTTGCCGTGCGGACTCTCGAGCCCGGTGACGAGCCTCACAGCGCTTGGCGTTAAGACTGACATGACTGTGGTCGATCAGGCGCTACGGGATAGCTTCGTCGAGATCTTCGGCGGAGAGACGGTCAGCGCCAGCGATCCGTTGCAACCACGTTGAAGCCGGGTGCCACCGAGCCGCCTTCCTTGGTAATCGTCACTTTGCTGACGCGAGCGTCAGGAGGGCCCTGCTCGCAGCGCTTGAGCATGTCGGCGACAACAGCCGCTGGGCCTGAGAACACAGCCTCAACGTTCCCGTCGCTCATGTTGCGCACGCTTCCATCGAGCCCGAGCTGTTGTGCCGTCTCGTACGTCCAGGCGCGGTAATAGACGCCCTGCACCCGGCCCTCGATCTTCACCGTGACAGTTCGCCTTACTTGCGGCTCTTTGCTCGGCATGGCGGAAGCGCGCCTCTAAGCGAACTCGAGGATCACGGCATCGACGTTGAGGCTATCGCCGGGCTTGGCCAGTACCTTGGCGACCTTCGCGTCGCGCTCGGCCTTGAGCACGTTCTCCATCTTCATCGCCTCAACCACGCAAAGCGCGTCGCCCGCAGCGACCTCCTGGCCCTCGCTCACATTGAGCGACACCACGAGCCCAGGCATCGGACAGAGCAGGAACTTGGAGGTGTCGGGCCGCACCTTGACCGGCATCTTGGCCATGAGCTCGGTCTCGCGTTCGGTGAGCACCCGTGCCGCAACCTCAACGCCCTGATAGGTCAGGTGATAGCCGTTGAGTATGGGACGCACCTGCACCGCGACGGGCCTCGAGTTGATCATCCCCTCGAATACAGGAGCGCCGAACCACCAATCCGTCGCGAGGTTCACCTTGCGCTTCTTCTCTCCGGTCCCCTGTCCGCCGAGCGTTACGGTCAGAGGTCCGTCGAGCCCACCCTCCATGGTGACGCGCACGCGCTCTTCGCCAAGTTCTACGATGCGGACCTCGGCGAAACGCACCGGCTCTCCGTGCATCTGCTGGGTGATGGCGCGGCGCCGCTGATTTGAGAGATGGTCGATCGAGGCCGCGACCGCGACCAGGACGTCGCGCACCTCGCCTTCCGGCTTGGGCGGCTTGAACCCTTCGGGAAACTCTTCGGCGATGAACTTGGTCGAGAGACGCCCTTCTCTCCACCGCTCGTTCCGCATGAGAACGGCAAGGAACGGAATATTGTGGCGGAACCCGTCGATGGCGAAGGCGTCGAGTGCGTCGCTCATATGCTCGATCGCGGTGAGCCGCTTCGGCGCGTGGGTGATGAGCTTGGCAATCATCGGGTCGTAGTAGACGCTGATTTCGCCGCCCTCCTCGACGCCGGAATCGAGGCGCGTGGTGATGCCGTCCTCGGTGCCGAGTCGCGGCGGCTTGTAGCGCACGAGCCGCCCGGTGGAAGGCAGGAAGTTCCGCGTCGGGTCCTCGGCGTAGATGCGCACCTCGATGGCGGAGCCAGTCAGCTTCACGTCCTTCTGCTTGATAGAAAGCTTCTCGCCGGCGGCGACTTTGAGCATCTGCTCGACGAGATCGAGCCCGGTGACGAGCTCGGTGACGGGATGTTCGACCTGGAGGCGCGTGTTCATCTCAAGGAAGTAAAAATTGCGGTCTTTATCGACGATGAACTCCACGGTGCCGGCGGAGTCGTAGCCCACGGCCTTGGCGAGCGACACAGCCTGTGCGCCCATCGCCTCTCGGGTCTTGCCGTCGATGAACGGGCTTGCCGCCTCCTCCACGACCTTCTGGTTGCGCCGCTGGATCGAGCAGTCGCGCTCGCCGAGATGGATGACGTTACCGTGCTTATCGCCGAGCACCTGGATCTCGATGTGGCGCGGCTCCTCGACATATTTCTCGATGAACACGCGGTCGTCGCCGAAGCTCGAGCGCGCTTCCGACTTCGACGAGATGAAACCCTCCTCCACCTCCTTGCGGCTATAGGCGATACGCATGCCCTTGCCGCCGCCGCCGGCCGAGGCCTTGATCATGACGGGATAGCCGATCTGCTCCGCGATCTTCACCGCCTCCTTGGCGTCCTTGATCACGCCGAGATGACCCGGCACGGTCGAGACTTTGGCTTTCGCTGCGAGCTTCTTAGACTCGATCTTGTCGCCCATCGCCTCGATGGCCTTGACATTGGGTCCCACGAACACGATGCCGGCCTCGTCGAGCGCACGGGCGAAAGACGGATTCTCGGACAGAAATCCATAGCCCGGATGGATCGCTTCGGCTCCTGTCGACTTGGCCGCGTTCACGATCTTGGCGATGTCGAGATAAGAGTGGACGGCGTGCGACGGGCCAATCGGCACGGCCTCATCAACCATGTCGACATGCAGCGCATCGCGGTCGGCGTCGGAATAGACCGCGACCGTCTTGATACCGAGCCGACGTGCGGTCCTGATGATGCGGCAGGCGATCTCGCCCCGATTGGCGATGAGAAGCTTTGAGAACATACGGTCCCCGGCCCTAGTGGTTCCGAATTACTAGAGGCTTGATTGAGCCGAGTAAACCGGCCGAGCGCGGGTTAGTTGACGTTGCCTATTCCGCCGCGGTCGGCAAACGCTTCCGCCGCCGCTCCCGCCTTGAGGCCCGGCGCTCAGGAGCCGGTCCTGTCGTGGCGCTGGGTTGGGTGAAGAGCGCCCCCGGCGGAACGCTCTCAGGCGGCGCAGGCGAGGCCTCCGCCTCTGCGGGGAACAATGTCCCGATCTTGGCTTCCACGCCGGCGTCTTCAAGAGTTTCGACCGGCGCCTTGCGAGGCTCTGACGCAGGCGCAGGATGAACGACGATCGGCTCGCCATGTGCCGCCGCCCCCGCCCGCGCCTTCTGGTGATCGCGCGCGAGGTAAGTGTAGACCGCTGGCGTCACGAACAGCGTGAACATCGTGCCGATGGTCATGCCGGCCGCGATCACCAGCCCGATGTCGAAGCGGCTTGCGGCTCCAGCACCCTTGGCGATGAGGAGTGGCACCATGGCGACCACCATGGCGGCCGTCGTCATCAGGATCGGCCGGAGCCGGATCGCGGCGGCGTGCTCGATCGCCTCCCGCCGGCTGTAGCCCTGCTCCACCTGAAGCTTGTTGGCGAAGTCGACCATCAGAATGCCGTGCTTGGAGATCAGCCCGATCAGAGTAACGAGGCCGATCTGGGTATAGATGTTGATCGAGGCGAGCCCGGCATTGAGCGGGATGAGCGCGCCGAACATCGAGCACGGCAGCGCGATCAGGATGATCAAAGGATCGCGGAAACTCTCATACTGCGCGGCCAGCACCAGGAAGATCACGATCAACGCGAACACGAAGGTGTAGACGAGCGTATTGCCCTCCTGCACGAATTGCCGGCTCTCGCCTTGGAAGTCATAAGTGAAGCCTTCAGGGAATCTCTCCGCCTTCTTCTTGAGGAAGTCGATCGCTTCGCCCACGGTCCTTCCCGGGAATGGCACCGCCGACAGGGTCGCCGAGTTAAGCTGCTGGAAATTGGTGAGCGCGTTCGGCTGCACCACCTTGTTCACCGTCGCCACGTTCGACAGCGGGACCAGTGTGCCGGCGCTGGTGCGGATCTGGTAGCGCGTAAGCCAGTCCTCGTTGAGGCGATATTCGCGCGGCACTTGCGGGATGACTTGGTAGCTTCGGCCATACAGGTCGAACAGATTGACATAATTGCCGCCGAGCAGGGTCGCGAGCGAGTTACCGATATCGGCCATGGTGATGCCGAGCCGGTTAGCCTTGTCATGGTCGATCTGGAATTCGACCTGCGGCGTCTCGAACCGAAGGTCTGAGTCGGAGAAGATAAACATCCCACTTTCGCGCGCGGCCTTCTCGACATCCGCGAGTACGTCGGCAAGCTGGCGGAAATCGTGCGTCGTGGTGATGACGAACTGCACCGGCGGTCCGCCGATCGAGCCAGGCAGAGGGGGCGGTGAGAATGACAGCGCAAGCGCCGGTGCGATGCTCGCGATCTTGGGTTGCAGATCTTGCAGCACCGCCTTGTGATTACGCGCCCGCTCGCCCCACGGCTTAAGCAACACACCGGCAAAGCCCTGATGCACGTCGCCCATGCCATTGATGGCGAACATGTGCTCCTTCTCCGGCAGCGTGCTGAAGATGGCGTTGAGTTGCTGCGTAGCCTCTTCGAGATAATCGAGATTGGCGTATTGCGGCGTCTTCACCAAGGTAAACAGGATACCCTGATCTTCCTCTGGCGCGAGCTCGCGCTGGCTCGTCATATACATGAGGCCGGTCGCGGCCATCACGCCGACAAGCACGAGCAACGTCACAGGCCGGTAATTGAGCGTCCGCCCGAGCCGACGCTGGTAGCGGCGCTTGAGTCCTTCGAAGACCCGGTCGAGCTGCCGGGTGAGCCAGCCTTGGTCATGCTCGCTCTCCGCCTTGAACAACTTCGAGCACATCATCGGCGACAGCGTGATGGCGATGACGCCCGACACGACCACAGCACCTGCGAGCGTCAGCGCGAACTCGCGGAACAGCGTGCCCGTCAGCCCCGAGACGAAGGCAATCGGGGCGTAGACCGCGGCGAGCGTGATGGTCATGGCGATGATCGGATAGAGAATTTCGCGCGCGCCAATCAGCGCTGCGTCGAGCGGGCGCATGCCATGTTCGATATGGCGGTGGATGTTTTCGACCACGACGATGGCGTCGTCGACCACGAGCCCGATGGCGAGCACGAGCGCGAGCAGCGTCATCAAGTTGATCGAGTAACCAAGCGCCATCAAGAGCGCGAGCACGCCTATCAGCGACAGCGGGATGGTGACGATGGGGATGATGGTCGATCTGAGATTGCCGAGAAACAGGAAGATCACCACGATCACGATGATCGCCGCCTCGCCTAAAGTCTTCACCACCTCCCAGATCGAGGCACGGATGAAGTTGGTGGCGTCGTAAGCAATGGCCGCGTCGAGCCCCGGCGGAAGCTCTTTCTGGATCTCGGGGAAGACCTTGCGTACGTCGGTAATCACTGTCAGCGGGTTCGCCGTCGGCGTAGCATAGACGCCGATGAACACGGCCTTCAGCCCATCGAAGGCCGAAGACGAATCCGAGCTCTGCGGCCCGAGCTCGATCTCCGCGATATCGCCGAGCCTGACCAGCGAATCCCCGCGCGCGAGCACCACGAGCTTGCCGAACGATTCAGGCGTCTTGAGCGAGGTCTTAGCGTCGATATTGGTCTGCACGAAGTCGCCCTTCACCTGGCCTGGCGCTGAGGTGAAGTTGTTATTGGCAAGCGCGGTGCGCACGTCGAGCGGCGTGACGCCGAGCGCTGCCATGCGGTCTGGATCGAGCCAGATGCGCATGGCGAAGACCTGACCGCCGAGGATCTGTGCATTGGCTACGCCGTTGACAGTCTGCAGCTTGGGCTGCACCACGCGCGTGAGGTAGTCGGTGATCTGCGAGGCGGTCATCACCTTGGAATTGAAGGAGAGGTACATCAATGCGTAGCCCTCCCCCGTCTGCTTGGTGACGACGGAATCGTTCGCCTCGCGCGGCAGGATGCTCTTGACCTGCGCGACCTTCGACAGCACGTCGGTCATGGCGCGGTCAGGGTCGGCGTCGAGCTTCAGGTTGAGCGTGACCGTGCTCACATTTTGGGTCGAGGAGGCTGTCAGCGTGTCGATGCCCTCGGCGCTCGCCACTGCCTGCTGGATCGGCACGGTGATGAAGCCCTGGATCAGATCGGCGTTGGCGCCTGGATAGGTCGTGGTGACGGTAATCGTCGTGTTCGACAGCTCGGGATATTGGCGGATCGGCAGCCTGAAGCCCGCCTGCGCGCCGACCAGCAGGATCAGCAGGCTGACGACCGTGGCCAGCACCGGCCGCTTGATGAAGATGTCGGTGAAGCGCATCGAGGTTACTGCCTGGGCAGCTCCGCCGGGGCTTTCAGCGCGCTTGAGTTGTCGACCTTGATGGTGGCACCCGGCTGCAATTTGAGCTGGCCGCTGGTCACCACCTGCTCTCCGGCCTGGACGCCTTCGAGAATGGCAACCTTGTCGCCCTCGGTGGGGCCGACGCGCACGAAGCGACGATCCACTGTCAGCTTAGGCTCTGCCGGAATGGCGCCCGTCGGCGCGGCATCTGCGGCCGCCGGCGTCACGACTGGCTCAGCCGCCGCCGTAGGTGTTGGCGTCGGCGCCGGGGCAGGCTCCGGCGTACTCTCCTTCACTACCCAGACGCTGTCCCCGTAAAGGCCATAGGTCACGGCGGTGCGCGGCACGGTCACGACGTCCTTGGCGCTGCCGGCAAGCACCGCGACGTTGGCGAACATGCCGGGAAGCAGCTTCCTGTCCGGATTCGGCACGCGCGCCCGCACCACGAGCATGCGCGCGTCCTGGCTGAGCTTTGCGTCAAAGGATTCGACCTCGCCTTTGAATAGCTCACCCGGATAGGCGTCAGCGGTCAGCTCGATCGCGGAGCCTTTGGTGAATTTGCCGACACTTACCTCGGGCACCGGAAAGTCGACCCAAATCGGATCGAGCGACTGAAGCCAGACCAACGCCTGGCCAGCGGACACATATTGTCCCTTCTCCACGTGGCGCAATCCGAGTCTGCCGGCGAAAGGCGCGGTGATCGTCTTCTGCGTGATGATGGCTTCCATGTGCTGCACCGAAGCAGCCGCTGAATCGCGCTTGGCGATGGTCTGGTCGAGCGTCGCCTGCGATACCGCGCTCGTCTTCACAAGCTTCGACTGCCGGTCGTAGTCGAGATTGGCCTGCTGCAGCGTCGCCTTCTTGTCGGCGAGGTCGGCCTCCTCGACGGAGGTGTCGAGCTTGACCAGCTTGTCGCCCTTCGCGACATCCTTGCCGCTGTCGAAATAATAGTCGGTCACCATGCCGCCGAGCTGCGGCGCGACGTCGACGCCCTCGATAGCGACCAGAGTGCCGATGGCGCGGACCTTGTCGATCCAGCGCTCGGTTCTGGCCGGCTCCGCCGTGACCGTGGCCGGAGGCGGCACCATCTTCGCCATGAACTCGCCGATCATTTTCGGCTTGAAGACGAGGTTGAAATAGGCAACCCCGCCCAGAAATAGGCCTACGATGACCGCGGCAATGACAAAGCGCTTGATCATGGTGTTGTTGCCTTGAGCCCTCGCGCCGGAGCGACGCTGGTCGATCCTAGCTTCGGGAGAAGGCCAAATTGCGCCCCCGTTGGACGCAAGGTCCGAACGGGGTAGCAGCCTCTTTGCCGTTTGCAAACCGGTTCGGGGGCTTCCCTCTAAACGAAAGGTAATGCTCAAGATTCGCGGCCAAATTTGGACTTGGCGCACTTGCGGGTCGCTGCCGCTTTGGTCATCGTTCCGCCCATTCCTTCGGCCATAGCAAGGGCGCGCGACATGACCATCACCCTTTATGACATTCACCTCTCTCCTCACGCACGGAAAGTGCGGCTGCTTGCGGCCGAGCTTGGCATTCCGCTCAACAAGGTGACGCGAGATCCCCGCACCGGCGAGACTCGCACGCCGGACTATCTCGCCAAGAACCCGAACGGACGCGTGCCCACGCTTGAAGAGGACGGTTTCGTGCTGTGGGAGTCGCCGGCGATCCTCAAATATCTCGCCGTCAAACGGCCAGAGCGTGCGCTTTGCGGCGGAGACCAAAAGACCCAGGCGCTGGTCGACCAATGGATGTGCTGGTGGATCGGCGGACCCGAAGCGGCGATCGATACGCTCGCCTGGGAGGTGATCATCAAGCCTAAGGTGTTCAACCAGCCTGGCAACGATCCCGGCATCATCGCCGATGCACACCGGCGGATCGACCGATTTCTGCCTGTGCTCGACAAGCAGCTCGATGGCCGTGACTACGTCGTTGGCCCGCTGACCGTTGTCGATTTCCTCATCGGGCCGCGGCTCGACACGGCTCCAGCCATTCTCAAATTCGACATGAGTGGATACGCCAATATTGGCACTTGGCAGGAGCGGCTAAAGGCGAAGCCCTATTGGGGCACGGCCTAGCTCTCTCTGTGCTGCGCAGGCAGACTATGGGCAGCCCTTGCTGGCCTCGACCTTCTTGATCGCGGCCACATTGTAACGCTCGGCGTCGTTGAGCGGTACAAGACCGACATCATTGTACTGACAATTCACATTGCTGAAGAAGTCGATCGCCTTTTGGGTATGGAAGCAGTAGCCCCGCTCCTTGTAGATGGTGTTGCGCACCTCCCACAGGAGCTCACAACTGATCTGATTGAGTTGCGCGGCCTGGAAACAATCCGAGTCGGTGCAGCCGATGAGTTCGTAGCAATTGGCCAGAGCTGACGAAGACGCGAAAAGCAGGAGTAGACCGAGACCAGCTGCCATGACCGAAGCATTGGCGGCTGGTCGTCGCAGTGCGCGTCCAGACGAATATCCCGCCATGTCCACTTCGCCGATCTCCCGTCCTAGGGGGTTTGGTAAAAATAAGAGGCGCACAGCCCGTCGGTGCCGGTTGGGGCCTTTGAACCTGAATAGACGTTGATGGCGAGCTCGCCCTCACCGGGCGACCAGATGACCACATAGGTCGCGGGCGTCGCACACAGCTTGTTGCCGTTGAGCAGCTTGGGATTGGCCGACGAATCGGCCGTGAAGACGTCGCCGGCCACGCTTTTGCCGGACCCTGACCAGTCCCCAACGCGGCCCGCCTCGTAAGGCTCAATAGCCAGGCTTTTCCCGTTGGTGAAAGTGAGGCTGTAGTCGTCGACCACGATGTCGCCGGTGATCGCCATGGCGGTTTTGCTGGTTGCGGCCCAGCTCACCGGATCGGCGCGCAAGGGCGGGATGGCAACGGCCATAACTAACGCGGGGAGACACGCGACGGCCGAGACAAGTGTGGTGGTCGAATGCATCAATTCTTCCTCCCCGGCGCACAAACTTGATTTCTTCCGGCGGCGGAATGACGTGAGACGCCGATGCTTGCCTCGCTGCGAGACGTGAAATGTAACGCGTGCAGCCAGCCCTAATCGCCGATGAAAGCGCCAAGCGAGCCGGCAATGTCGTTATGGCTCGTTGCGGGCCGGCCACGGGAAGACGCAGAGGCGTTAGCCTGCTCCTCGGGGCCGCTGTTGTCGGGAGGCGGCAGCGGAAAGCCGGTGGTGTCGCCGAACAACGCATTGGCGACCTTGCGGTCGAAGCCGTAAAGGTCGGCGAAGGTGGAGACCTTGCCGCGGTCGTCAACCACCACAGTGAAATAGGTCATGTGCACGGGAATCGGCCGATCCAGCGTGACTGAGCTGTTGACGCCATTGTCCCACTGCTCCTTGACCTGAGCCGCCGACCAGTCTTTGCCTTCGGCAAGCAGCACGTCGGCGAAGTTCTCCGGCTTCTCCATGCGCACGCAATCATGCCCGATCGCGCGCATCGGCTTGCCGAAATATTTCTTCCGGTAGTCGAGCGTGTCGTGCATGTAGACAGTGTGCTTGTTGGGGAACCAGAATTTCACCTTTCCGAGAACGTTCTCGGGCCCTCCCTTCTGGGTGAAGGTGAAGGCCTTGATGTTCACGCGGCCCCAGTCGACGGAGGTCGGATCGATCGGCTTGCCGTTATAGCTCACCGACAATTTATGGATTTTGAGGATCGAGTAGTTCCCATCGCGGAGCGGCGGCAGCAGGTTCTCGACCAGCACCGTTTCTGGCGCGATCCAGTCCGGATTGAAGATGATGCTGGTCATGTCGGCATCGAACACGGGCGTCGCGTACTTGCTAGTGCCGACCAAAGTCCTGTCGGTATAGATCGTCTTGCCGTCTTTGACGACGTAGAGCATGAACTCCGGCGAGTTGTTCCAGACATAGATGCTGCCCAGATTCTCCGGCATCCAGCGCCAGCGCTCCATATTGATGATGATGCGCTTGATATCGAGGTCATTCGCAGGCTTGGTGCCCGCTTCACCCGGCGCGCCGTCTTCCTCCTTGCCGCGCGCCTTGAGCAGGGCCTGTCGGAGGCGCGCGAACTGCTCGTGCCTTGGATGAAGCGACTGGAGATAACTGTCCGGCGCATCTGAAGCCGCAATCTCGGTGAAGATCACGTTCGGATCGCGCACCGGCGGGACCTGGTCGAGCTTGTCGTCGAGGTCGAGCGCATTAAGCCGCCCTCCGCGAGCAAAGCGCGCATACTTTAGGATGGCGAGGTCGAGCTTGACCTCTGCCAGTGCCTCTGCCTCGGGGTTGGCCGGCAACTCGCCCTCCGAAGGCAGGTCGAACGCAGAGGCAGCGAGTCCCCAGTCGTCGGCTTGGGCGATCTCGGACAGGGCCCGCAACCCCTTTGCCGACACGCCCATGTCGGTCATCCACAACGGGCCGCCCGCCCTCGCCTTGTAGAAGGCTTCGAGCGCCGCGAGATCGTCGGGATTGGCGCCCTTGCGCAAGGCGGAATCGGCGAGCTTGGTGCGAATGAGGGCAACCACCGGATCTGCTGCAGGCGATGGCGAGCCAGGCTCCGCGGCAGTTGACTGTCCGACCGACTGGGTAGCCTGATCCTGGGCGCGAGCCGAAGGTGCTGCCCAAGCAAAGGCCGCATACAGAAGAGCGGCGATAAGATAGACCCCGCGCATCCCCTACCCTCGTGGTCCCCGTGAAATTAGCGCGGGAAGGCGGCCCTCGGCCATCCTGATCTCACAAGTGAGAGCAAGCAGAGATAAAGTTGAATCAGGGCCGAAAACTGGCCGCGCTTGCAGGTCAGGAGCCGCTCTTCTTCACAGTGGCGTCGGCTTCGATGTCGTGGAGCTTGTTGACGAGATCGTTCAGAGAGCCACGGCAGAATTCCCGCGCGTCGATCTTGGTCGTCTCCTTCATCATCTTGAAGGCCTGGTTCTTGTTCGACACGGCCTGCTTCACGAGCTTGTCCTTGTTGATCGAGGTATCGCGCTGCAAGTAATAGGCCTCGATCTTTGCCATGGCATCCTTGGCCTTGACGGCGTCTTCGGCCGACAATTGGGCGCGGTCTGTGCAGTCTTTAACCACTTGATATTCCGTGTAATAATTCCGCAAATAGATCGAGAGGCCCGCCGCATGCGCGGCAAGCGGGAGCAATGCGCCGCAGCAGACGAGCAGCAAGCGAGCAGTCAATCGAACCATGGCAATTTCCCCGGAGTGAGCGCCGCGAAGACGCTCCTATAAGCGCCCTAGCCGAGGCGGCTTTGCGGCAGTATCGCCCCGGCAAGTTAAAAAAGATGGTGCGGTTAAACGCCGCCGTCTTTCTCGGCCCACCTCATCTAGCCGGTTCTTCTGTCAGTTTCGAGTCAGAAGCGCCGCTTTCCGTCGAAAAACGCGGCAGCGGTTCAAAAAGGCCACCGCGCCATGCAGGTTTTCGTCACTTAATTCGGTAGACGAAATTGTAGGCGTCGCCTTTAGTGCCGCGCGCGCTGAGCGCCATTTCGCCAAGAGCTCCGGCAAATTCGCCGGTTCCGCCGGTGATGGCGAGTACCGAGTCTGCGCTATCGTAGAACGGTCCCTCGACCGTCAATTGACCCTTCTCCAGGTTCAGGGTCCAGAAGCACTCCCAGGCCTTGCCCGGGACGGTACGGAAGCAGATGCCTTGGTCGGAGCCGACCTTGTTCTTGTCGTCGGCGTCGTAAACTTCGTTCGAGAAGGTGAGGATGTCGCCAGCGCTGTCGCCCGAGGCTCCAGTGTCAGTCACGGCATCGGTCGTGGCATGCTCGACCAGCTTGATCTCCTGCGGCTCTGCGTACGCGGCGGAACTAGCGGCAATAGCGCCCGCGGTGACAACGGGGACAATGACAAACAGGTGCAACGGCGACGGCAGCTTTAGGCAATTTGGCATGACAACCCTCCCCTCGCGCAGAGCTAGAGCGGCGGCACGGAAACGTGCTGCTCATGTGCAGTATGCCACGTTTTCGCGGCTGGCAAAGCCGGCATAGCCCACTCGTCGTGAGCAGCGCTAATGCGCCATCGCTTTCGCGCGCGGCTTCGCACGCTCGTCCTGAAGATCGGTCCTGATGCGCGGCAACGCTTCGGGATAGCGCTGCTGGATGAAGGCGATCATCTTCTCCCTGACCTCGCAGCGGAGATCGAATGTCCTTGGCGCGGTGCTCGCGCTCACCAGCATCCTGATCTCCATCGTGCTCTCCTTGAAGTCGGTGACCTGGAGGGCGATCACCCGGCCGTCCCACAGTCTTGACGCGCCGGCGATCTCTTCGAGCTTCTCCCTGAGGTCGGCCACCGGGACGGTGAAATCGACATAGAGAAACACGGTGCCGATCAGCGCCGAGCTCTCCCGCGTCCAATTCTGGAAAGGCCGCTCGATGAAATAGCTGAGCGGCACGATCATGCGCCGCCAGTCCCACAGGCGAATGACCACATAGCTTGAGGTGATCTCCTCGACGTTGCCCCACTCGTCGTTGACGAGAAGCGCATCGTCGATGCGGATCGGCTGGGTGATGGCAAGCTGCACGCCGGCTATGAGATTCTTCAGCATCGGCTGAAGCGCGAGACCAACCACCAGGCTGGCGGCTCCGGCAGAGGCTAGCAGGCCGACGCCGTATTGCCGGACGCTGTCGAAGGTCATCAGCGCCGCTGCGAGAGTGAGAAGGACGATCAGGGTGCGTGCGATGCGCTCGAGAATGCGCGTCTGCGTGACGTGCTTTCGCGCCAGAAGATTGTCTTCCGAATCGAGCTTGAAGCGGCGGAGATAGATGACAAGCCAGACATGCAAGGCGGCGAGGAGGGCCCAACCCGTGACCAGCACCATGCAGAAGACGGTGGTCTGCCGCAGCGCGACTCGTTCGTCCTCGCCGAGCGGCGCAATCGCCCCTGCGAGTGCGATCGCGAGCAAGACAATGGCAAACCGCGATGGACCTCGCGTCCGCGACACAAGTGAGCGGCGGAACAGATCCTCCCCTCTGACCACGCGCTCCAGCACGCTGTAGACGACGCTGTGCAGCCATAAGGCGAGCAGCACCGCGAGAGCGAGGACGATCAGACTGGTCGCCCAATCCGGCAACCAGCCGATGCGAAGATCGTGCGATGAGAGAAATTCGGCGATGCTTTCCATACGCAAAAAGCACGGCCGCTCTCGCGGCCGATCCTGAATGGCACTCCCTTCACGGCTAACTGGCTTTGGCGGACGAAGGTTGCACGGGGGGCGCGGCCTGTGGTCGCGCTACCGTTTCGGGCGCCCGGGCCAACAGATCGGGCATGGTCCGCCTCCAATATACTTGTGCCCGCGGCTACAAGTTTTGAGCTTCATGCTCCTGAGAGCAGCAGCCACGGTCTTGGGTATTGGCCGACACCCGCAATACTCGGCATGAGCAATGTGCCAATTCACGCGCTCGGAGAGTTTGGCGTTTTTCGGCATGCGGTGCTTTTCGTGCCACACTCTATTCATGCGTGTAGTCCGTCCGCTATGACTCCTAGATGATCTCTTGTCTCACGTTTAACTCAAGACACAGACGCGGCGCGCTTGCTGGCTTTGAAGTCGGCGTCGCGCTCATCGCGGCGCTCGTGCTGGTCTCAAGCTGCGCCTTTGCTCAGGAGGCGATTGCGCCACCGCGAGTGACCGCTTCATCGGTCTATGTGGTCAACGCCGATACCGAGCAGGCGCTATACCGCAAGAATGAGGACAAGCAATATTGGATCCTCAGCATCACCAAGTTGATAACCGCCTATGTGTTGGTTCAGCGCATGGGCGGGCACCTCTCTGACACCGTGACCATCGCGCAAGGCGACCTCACCACCGGGGCGACCGCGGGGCTCCAGAAAGGCGACGTTTGGACTTTGGAGGATCTGCTGTACGGCATGCTGCTGGTCTCAGGGAACGATGCGGCGATTGCCATCGCCGACTATGTCGGACGCGCGATGCTGGCTCAGGAAAGGAATAAGGAAAGCCCCGTCAAGCGCTTCGTGCAGGAGATGGGGACCACCACTGCGGCGCTCAACGCGAAACATACGCAATTTGCCGACCCTGACGGCCTCTCTCCGTCGAATGTCTCGACGGCGCGCGACGTTGCTTCGATCGGCAGTACCGTGTTTCGCGATCCGCAATTGCTGCCGTTCTGGCAGTGCGCGAAGCGGACGCTAAACATCGGCGGTCCGAACGCGCGGACTATTCCGCTGGTCAGCATGATCGAGATGATCGGCGAGGACGATATTATCGGCGCCAAGACCGGATCGCATATCGGCAAGAACATCTACCATCTCGTGGTCGGATGGCGGGCGCCTAACGGCCAGACGATCGTCGCCGTGGTGCTGGGCAGTGCGAGCCATCCTGCTCGCGACGATGACATGCGGACAATTTTGACTGCGCTGCCGCACGACTTTCCGGAATTAGCAGGGCCCGCTCCCGCCACGGCCCAAGCTGCTCCTGCCCGAACCTGCCAGTAGCGACCGACCGAGTGAGCGTCAGTCTTCGAACTTGGGTGGCGCGGTACTGACGCGCTTATAGGTTCCGGAGCCTGAGACATTGAGGCCCATTCCGCAGGTGCCATCCTGTGTGAGGTCGAGCTTCCCTGCCGCGAACTTGAACGACAGCACGCAGTCTGCGTCCTGATCGAGGTATTTTGCGGTGTCGCCGGTCAGCGGAGCCCCGCCCGCTACCTCGCCGACATTCTGGCCGTAGGCCGCGTTGATGGAGAATTTGATCCGCCCATTTGTCTCTTGAACCAGCGCTTCACCATTCTTCATCTTGTACGTACCAGTGAAGCTTCCGGATGCAGGAGCCGGAGAGGACCCGCTAAGGGCAGCGATACGGTCGGCATAGGCCTTCTTGAGGCAAGCTGGGCCAGCGCATTGATTGCGCGAAGAGAGCCAAGCCTTCTGGTCAGCCTCGACCGTCGCCGCATTCGCGTTTGCCGCACGCGCTGCCTTGTAAAGGCCGGCCAGCTGATCATCCAGGCTGGACAGTTGCTTGTCAGTGCAAATCGCCTTCTCGACGAAGCTGGAAGCTTTCGTGCAGTCGAAGCTCGCAGCCTGCGCCGAAGGAATCAGAGCGAGACTTACAAGGAACGCCCACAGTACTATCCGCACGGATCGCCCCTCCCCTTATTCTTGCCAATGCCATGATAGCGGAGTTTCGCGAATCCGGCGTAGGCGTCAAAAATTCGGGGAAAGTAGGCAAATTTTCATGTGTTTGCGGGTTAATTCGCCGCGCTAGCGCCACGCTTTTGCGCTATTGACACCGTTTACGGCAGTAACGACTGACGTGGGGCACACGTTGAGTCTCTTAGCCGCAGGGATTGCGCTTTTCGTTCTTCTTCTCGCGTCCTACAGCGGAAGCGGGATGTGGATTGCGCTCGGCTCCGCGACCTTGTCGATGGCCGCGCTTATCGGCTTGCTCTTTCTCGCCGCAAGCCAGGATCCGAGCCAGGTCCAAACCAGAGGCGCCTGGATCGCGAACGAGCTTTCCTTGGTGGCTGACCAAAAGGCCGTCGATGATCTCAAGGCCGCCATCGAACGACTCTCTGCAGCTTTATCCTGTAGCGCCGGCGAGAAGCCGGGATGCCACAAAGCCGCGAGAGCGGAACCCGCCGCCGCGGCACCGGCAATGCAAGCCGCTACAACACCGAGTTGGATCGAACCGGAACAAGCTCCCGAGCCCCTGAGGCAAGAAGCCATTAGGCAAGGAGCGCCCAAGCCAGGTGCCAAGAAGCAAGAGTCCGGACCGTCATCGCAATCGCCGGTCACTTGGCGCCTCTACGATTCGAACGCCCAAGTGGGCGGCACGGAAGGATTTTCGGTCAGCGGAACCAACATCTCCAATCAAGCCTTGGAGCAAGTCCAGGCGGTGCTAAAGCCGGATTCAAATCAGCGCGAATTGCAGCTCAGCCTCGAGGTCGAGGGTCAAAAGGTCGAAGCCGGGTCGACCATTCCCGCTGGCACACGGTTCAGCCTCGTATCTGAAAACCCAACCCAAGAGGCTGCAAAGCCGGCCGGCGGAGCAATTCTCTTGTTCCGCTACGTTCAGGCAGGACAGCGCAAGACCTCGATCCTGTATCTCACCCCGGCCATGGTCGCCCGGT
>DASSLP010000165.1:0-6797 GCA_035689365.1 Methyloceanibacter sp. | reverse complement strand
CTCCTTTTCTCGCCCCAGGAACTAACGCTTCAGCACGGCAAGGGTTCATCGGGCGGGGAAAGGAGGTGCAAAACCCTCCACTGGAAAGAGGGCAACCGCCTTAGGTGGCAGTCCCGACACCGCGCCTCATCACGGAAACTTGTGACCTGCGGGCGCTGCTAGGTTTTCTCGATCAAGTCACGGAACGGATAAATGAAACGGATAAATGAGCGGCAGGCTGGAAGGGATAGAGTCTGGAAGGCTTGCGGGTAAGTAGAATCTCCTCGCGCCTCCGAAACCCACCAACCGCAAGAAACGCGCTAGTCGGACTTCTCTTTCAGCCGTCAAAGGCGCGGCGGCTAGAAAGGCCAGCCTGGGAAGCTCCGGTAGGTCCTCTGCGGCTGCAGGAAGGGCCGTGGGTAGCTGTAGCCGTAGTTGTAATTATAGCGGCGAACCTTCCTCTTTGGCTCATCCCCGCTGTCGCCCCCGGCGCTGACCGTCTTGGTCCCCGGGCTTCCCTTCGCGAGCACGACGAAGTCGCCGCCCTTGGGTAGAGTCGCCGAGTTGATGCTGGTATCGCCGATGATGAGCGTCGAGCCGGGCGTCAGCCTCTCCGAGATGCGTTGACGTATGTCGTGCGGGATCTCGATGCGGTCGAGAGCCGACTCGGCGGAGCCGCCTTGCACGGTGACAGCCATCCAGCGCGTCTTGGTGTCGCCAGGAGCGAACTTCAAAGCGGTAAAGACGTGCGTACCGAGCGGCTCGTCGGCATTGCGTATACCGACCGGAGCGTCAAACACGCGGCCGAGTTCCTGCCGTACGTAGATATGGCCGAGCGGAGGCTCGCCTTTGCCGGCGACCTCGTAGACCTTCTTGATGACATCATCGGTTAGGGCCCCGGTCTCAGGCATCCCGTTAGCCTTCTGGAAGGCCTTGATCGCAGTTACAGTCGGCTTGCCGAAGGTACCATCGAACTCCTGGCGATCGAGATAGCCGAGGTCAGCCAGGATGTTCTGCACGGAGATGATGCGGTCGCGCTGGGTGCGCCGCGTCACCAGGATGCGCAAGGGGGCGTTCGAGCGAGGCTCGGCTGCCTGAATGGCGGCAGCGCTCGCCCCTGCCATGAGCTTGGCCGCGACCATCGAAGGAGGAGCGTTCGGAGCAGGCTGTGCGCTCGGTACAGAAGGCACCGGGATCAGCGGAGTTACAGCAACAGGAACAAGCGGCGCGGTGGGCGTTATCGCTTCAACGCTTTGTGCCGGAGGCGGCGCCTGCGGCGGAGCGACGAGCGCGACTGACGCGGCCGCCGATGCCGGTGCCCCCATTGAAGCAGCAGTTCCCGTCACGGTGATTCCCGCGGGCTTCACCACAGGCGCGGGAGTCACTACCACAGTAGCCTCCTTGACGGCGTTCGTTGCAGGCTCGGGAATAGGCGCCTTGGCGATATCAGATGCGTTGTCGTCATCCTCATCGGTGAGGGCATGGCGGCTGGTATCGCCGCTCGAGCCTTGGAGCCGCGCTTGGTCCTTGTGCGTACCGGGCGTAGCGGAGGCGTGGGTCTCGCTGCCGGCAGCTGCGCCGCCGACATAAGGGTCGATTGCATGAGTGTGCGTATCTTCCGCCGCGGCGCTCCCGGTGTTGAGATCAGCCGGGATGGGTGCCGACGGGGCATGGCCACCCTGATCGACCGCCTCCGCCTCGATCGAGGAGGGAATGTCGGTGGTGACGCCGCTTACGTCAGCCTTGGCAAGCATGCCAGGGTAAATCGAAGGCGCAACGACCGGCACGATGTCGTTGTTCGACTGGCGCTGCGGCGGCTGCTCCTGCTTCACCATGACTGGTGGAGCCGGCGGCGGCAGCGGCTGGAACAGGGCAGGGTGATCAATCAGCTTGGGCACGGGCCGGTCGTGCGAGATCACCACGTTATCGCCGACGCGGGTGATCTGGTAGAGCTTCGGTGCGAAGGAGTAGGGCAGCCTGATGCAGCCATGCGAAGCGGGGTAGCCGGGGACGACACCGGCATGCAGTGCCGTGCCGGACCAGGTGATCCGGTTCATCCACGGCATCGGCGCACCGCTATAGATGTTCGAGTGGTGCCAGCGCTGCTTCTCGATGATGCTGAAGGCGCCGAGGAAAGTGGGGTGAGCAGGCATCCCGGTCGAGACCTGCGATGTGGTAAGGAGACTCGTTCCGCGATAGACGTCGACCTTCTGCGAGCCGGTCGAGATCACGAGGAACAGCGGCTCGCCGCTGTCGATATCGGCGATGACTGAGTCGTCCGGTCGGGCCTGCTGATCCTTGGCCTGAACCGGTGCCGTAGCGACGGCAACAGCTATGGCCGCCACGCTAAGACCAGTGACAAACCTTGATGAAGCTCTCTTGGCCGCGAGCGCAGCCTTTCCCTTCTTACGCCCGTTACGCAACTCACTCGTCCCCGTGCTTAACCGGACCCATAGCGAGCCTCCCCCGGCGAGTCCCCCAAACGACTCACGAATCAGACTAAAAGAGGCGTCCCAATTTGACCAGCAAAGCCTTCTGATTGCCTAACGCGCAAACGGCATAATCGGTCCACCGAAGCCGTTGCCGGCAGGTGGAAAAAAATCGCGGAAGTGCAGGATATTGGGGCCGAATTGCGGGGGCTTTATCCACCGCTAGCGGCCTCACGCTCGGCGCGGCGATGCCGGCGAATAAACTTGGCCCTTGTTCCATTCTCGCAACACTCGAAATCGGCAGCCAATCCGCGCCGATTTTACTGGCTTGCCAGCACGAAGGCCGCGATCTGCATCGAAGGTGGAAAGGCGACCACGCGGCATTGTGCTGTTGCACTTACGAGCTAGCCTAGGATGAAACGGCGGCAGGAATAGGGTCCGACCCGGGCCATTGTCTGTCGCAAAAGCGCTTGCTTCCCGCTCGGGGCGCCAATACATCCCATCGGCGGTTTTCTTGATGCCGTTCCAGGGGAGGAAAACATGCTGGCTTCGACGCATCCGCTGTCGCGCGGCATTCTGCGCGCCTTTGGCATTCTGCTCGCCGGTGCGGTGCTCGCCGGCTGCGGCATCAATACCATTCCGACGCTGCAAGAGCGCGCCAAGGCCTCGTGGAGCGAGGTGCTCAACCAATATCAGCGCCGCGCCGATCTCATTCCCAATCTCGTCGAGACGGTGAAGGGCTACGCAGCGCAGGAAAGCAAAGTGCTCACCGAAGTGACCGAGGCTCGCGCCAAAGCGACGCAGGTGCAAATTCCGCCGGACATTCTCACCAATCCCGAGGCCTTCCAGAAATTCCAGGAGGCGCAAGGCCAACTTACCGGCGCGTTGAGCAAGCTGCTTGCCATCACCGAGAATTATCCCGACCTCAAGTCGAACCAGAATTTCCTGGCGCTGCAGTCGCAGCTCGAGGGCACCGAGAACCGTATCGCCATCGCCCGGCGCGATTACATCACGGCGGTTCAGGACTACAACACAGAAATCAGGACCATCCCCGGCCGCTGGTGGCGCGCCGTGCTTTATCCTGACGCCCAGCCGATGCAGAACTTCACCGTGGCGGAGGACGTCACCAAGCCTCCCGAGGTGAAGTTCTAATCCGAATGAGGGCCACATGGCCTCAACGCTTCGGCGCAAGGGAGGCATGCTTGCTTGCCTCACTCTGTTGCTCTGGCTCACACCCGCGAGCGCCGAGCCGACCTTCCCCGAGCTCACCGGCCGCGTGGTCGACGACGCACAATTGCTTGGCGCCGACGACGAGCAGCAGTTGACCGCAGACCTCAAGGCGCTCGAGGACAAGAGCTACGACCAGCTCGTCGTTGTCACGTTGCCGTCGTTGCAAGGTTACTCGATCGAGGATTACGGCTATCAGCTTGGGCGCCATTGGGGCATCGGCACCAAGCAACTGAACAACGGCGTGCTGCTCATCGTCGCGCCTAACGAGCACAAAGTGCGCATCGAGGTCGGGCGCGGGCTCGAGCCAACCCTCACCGACGCTCTGTCGAAGATCATCATCGAGAACTCGATCCTGCCGAAATTCCGCAGCGGCGACTTCGCCGGGGGCATCAAGGATGGCGTGCGCGACATCACCAAAGTGCTGACCGGCGACGCGGCGGAGGTCGAAGAGCGCGCCAAGGCCAAAGCGCGCCACGATGTCGACGAGCCTGCCATCGAGTGGCTCATGGTGATCTTCTGGCTGCTCATCATCTCGTGGTTCATTTGGAACTTGACGCGCAGCGCGCAGCAGATGGGACGCACCAGTCGCCGTGGGCCCATTCTCATCCCCGGCGGTTGGGGCGGGTCTGACGGAGGCGGAGGAGGAGGCTGGAGCAGCGGTGGCGGCGACTTCGGTGGCGGCGGGTTCTCAGGCGGTGGCGGCGATTTCGGCGGCGGCGGCGCTTCCGGCAGCTGGTAGGACGGAACGATGGAGCCCTTCAGCCAAGAAGAACGCGCCACCATTGCCAGCGCCATAACCCACGCCGAGGCGAAGACGAGCGGCGAGATCGTTGTGGTGGCTGCTGGCGCCTCTGACGGCTACCGGTCCTTCGTCATTCTGTGGGCCGCGCTGCTCGCTCTTGCCGTGCCGATCCCGCTGATTCTCCTCACGAATTGGCCGGTCGAATACATCTACCTGCTTCAGCTTGCCACGTTCTTTCTCGCCTCCGTGCTGGTTCAGTGGCCGCCGCTCCGCTTCGCGTTGGTGCCGAAATCGGTCAAGCACCTCCGCTCTCATCAGCGGGCGGTCGAGCAGTTTCTGGCGCAGAACCTGCACACCACCAAGAGCCGCACGGGCGTGCTCATCTATGTCTCTTTCGCCGAGCATTATGCCGAGGTCATCGCCGACGAGGGCATTTATCGCAAGGTTGAGCCCTCGGTATGGCAGGACGTGATCGCCGAGCTGACCAGCCACCTCGCGCGCGGCACGCGCACCCACGGCTTCGTCAAGGCGATCGAGATGTGCGGCAAGATTCTCGCCGAGCATTTCCCTCCTGGTCATTACGACAAGGACGAGCTGCCCAATCATCTCATCGTGCTCGACGTCTATGGCGCGCCTTGAGCAGCAGGGCGCGGCGGGGCGCGGGGCCGCGGCGCCAGCAGGCAAGCTCGCGCTGTTCGGCTGGGTCCTGTTCGATTGGGCGACGCAGCCCTTCTACACCCTCGTCGTCACCTTCCTGTTCGCGCCCTACTTCGTGAACGGCTTCATGGACGATCCGGCGCGCGGTTCCTCGCTGTGGGCCTATGCCACCGGCATCGGCGAGTTGATCGCCGCAGCGCTCGCGCCGGTGCTCGGCGCCATCGCCGATGCAGGCACGCCGCGCAAGCCGTGGATCGCAGCCTTCTCGGTGCTGCTGTTCGTGGGGCTGTGTGGGCTGTGGTTCGCGGTCCCCGGCGAGATTGGGCTCGCCCCGCTCGTGCTGATCTCCTTCGGCATCGCCACCATCGGCGCCGAGCTTGCCACCGTGTTCACCAACGCCATGATGCCGTCGCTGATCGGCAACCACAGGCTCGGCACTCTGTCCGGCATAGGATGGGCCACAGGCTATGTCGGCGGCTTGGTAAGTCTTGCGTTGATGGCGGGACTTGTGATCGCCGATCCGCATACCGGCAAGACGCTGCTCGGATTGCCGCCCATTGTGACGCTCGATCAGGCGACGCGCGAGGGCGATCGCCTGGTCGGTCCGTTCTCGGCACTGTGGTTTCTCGTGTTCGTCCTGCCGCTCTTCCTGTTCACGCCGGATCGTCCTTCGAAGCCGCTCAAGACGGACGCGGTGACCGCCGGACTTTCGCAGCTCGTCCGCTCGGTCAAGGATCTCGTGCGCCACCATGTCGAGATCGCGAAGTTCCTCCTCGCACGCATGCTCTATGCCGACGGGCTCGGCGCGGTGTTCGCATTCGGCGGCATCTATGCCGGCACGGTGTTCGGCTGGGGCGCGACCGAGCTTGGCCTGTTCGGCATCATCCTCACCATCACCGGTACGTTCGGCGCTGCGCTTGGCGGCCTGCTCGACGACCGCAAGGGCTCGAAGGCAGTAATCGTGGGGACGCTGCTCCTCTTCATCGCCGCGTCGATCGGCGTGCTCTCGGTCGACCACGATCATGTGCTGTTCGTGGTGCCGGTCGAGCCAAAGGCGCCGGGGAGCGCGCCGTTCTCGTCGGTCGGCGAGCTGGTCTATCTCGCCTTCGCCATGCTGATCGGCATCGCATCAGGGCCGATCCAGTCGTCGAGCCGCACGCTGCTCGCGCGCATGTGCCCGGAAGACAAGGTGACCGAGTTCTTCGGCTTCTTTTCGTTCTCGGGAAAGATCACGGCGTTTGCGGCGCCTCTCGCCATCGGCGCGGTCACGCATGCGACCGGGAGCCAGCGCATCGGCATCGCCATGAGCCTCGTGTTCCTGGTCGCCGGCCTCTTGCTTCTGCTGCGGGTGAAGCACGACGGGCATTAACCTTGTTTCTCAGGGACAGGGTGGGCGGGCTCTTGATATTTCTTGTTTTTCGCAAGAGTTCCGAGCTCGAAATGGCCAAGACCCGGAGCGGAGCCGCAATAACGACGCCAAGGAAACGCCGCGTCACGCCGCGGGAATACCGCGCTGCTTTCGCTGCACGGGTCAGGCAGGCCCGCACCGGTGCTCGCTACCCCATAGACGAGATGGCGCTCTTGCTTGGGATCACGCGGGACACTTACACGAAATACGAAGGGCGAGGTGCCTCGCTCATGCCGCATAACTTGATCGTGCCGTTTTGCCTTGCCTGCCGTGTATCCGTTGAATGGCTTCTCACCGGCATAGGATCGGCGCGGTCGCGTTAGCGGCTATGCGTTCTGATGGCGTTGGGAAC
>DASSLP010000164.1:0-14441 GCA_035689365.1 Methyloceanibacter sp. | reverse complement strand
GTCTCTTAAGGCTCGCCTTCCTCGCTCCCGACATCGTCACCGCAATCTTGAACGGGAGGCATCCTCCACAGCTCACCGCCAACCGGCTGATGGACGATACCCGGCTGCCTCTCGATTGGTCCGTACAGCGCGAGCTCCTTTGCTTTTGAAGCGCATTAAGAGCTCGCCGCTCGCGCGCGTCTCCGTTTAGCGTCTGGCTCACTCACCAAGAATTGCGACTGCGGGCGAGAGACAGTGGTACTGCGCACGCGCGCCATCAGAGACAAGGCCGTGCAGAGAGACGGTCGATTGGCCCACCAAAGGAATCTCTAGCTACCGCGCCTGATGCGATCCGCGTGCAAGGCTCGGAAAATGGGACACAAGTTGCGCCATGGGCCAGACTGAGAATACCTGCTATATCAATGGCTTAATTACTGGCGGAGAGGGTGGGATTCGAACCCACGGTACGGTTACCCGTACAACGGTTTTCGAGACCGTCCCATTCGACCTCTCTGGCACCTCTCCGTGGCGCTCATGTAACTTGCCGGTTCACTTGCGGCAACCTGAGGACGCCCGCAAAAACAGGAAAAAGCGGAAGCGCGGTCAGCCACAATCGCGCAGGCCTGGCAATTGACTTATAAGCCTTGGCATCTATATTGCGCCGCTTGATCAACGGCTAGCGCGGCGCGGCGGTCACCCAACGGGACCAGCCAGCGCATTTCAAGCCACAGACACGGATCTTGAGACCATGTTCGCGGTCATTCGCACGGGCGGCAAGCAATATCGCGTGGCGCCGAACGACATCATCGAGATCGAGAAGATCGCAGGAAATCCCGGTGACATCGTCGAATTGTCGGAAGTCATTCTGCTCGGAGGCGATGGTGGTCCCAAGACGGGCGCCCCGACCATCACCGGCGCGCTCGTCGCCGCCGAGGTGATCGAGCAGAAGCTCAGCGACAAGATCGTGGTTTTCAAGAAGAAGCGGCGCGCCAATTACCGCCGCAAGAAAGGCCATCGCCAGGCGCTGACCGCGCTCCGCATCACCGAGATCCTCACCGACGGCAAGAAGCCATCCAAGCCGGTGCCGAAGCCGGAGCCGAAAAAGGCTGAGAAGAAGGCCGAAACTCCCGCGACCGGGGCTGAGGCCGAAAAGAAACCGGCAGCGAAGAAGGCCGAAGCTAAGCGGGCAGCCAAGAAGCCAGTAACCAAATCAGCGGCCAAGGCGCCTGCCAAGAAGCCGGCGGCCAAGCCGAAGAAGAAGTAAAGGACCAGTTCCATGGCACATAAGAAAGCAGGCGGCTCATCGCGCAACGGGCGCGACTCGATCGGTCGCAGGCTCGGGGTCAAGAAATCCGGTGGCCAGCGCGTGCTTGCCGGAAACATTATTGTTCGCCAGCGCGGCACCAAATGGCACCCCGGCGAGGGTGTCGGCATCGGCAAGGACCACACGCTGTTCGCGCTGCGCGAGGGCGAGGTCACCTACGCGACCAAACAGAAGGGTCGCGTCTATGTGTCGGTGAAGCCACACTAGGCCCGCTGCCTTCAATTTGCCTCCATCCGGTCTCGCCCGCGGGCGTGCTCGCGTGTAGCCTCATTTCCGTGACCATCAGGACTGCCAGACTCCTGCTACGCGCGCCTGAGCTCTCGGATGCGCGCGAGATCAGTCTGCTCGCCGGCGACTACGAGGTGGCGAGCATGACCGGCACCATCCCGCATCCCTATACCGAGCGCATGGCGGCCGATTGGCTCGCGAGCGTGCTCGATGGCGAGGAAGGCGTCGTGTTCGCGATCGTGCGGTCAGGCACTCTAATCGGCTGCACCGGTTATCGCGCCTTCAGCCGGGATCACGCCGAGCTCGGCTATTGGATCGGCAAGCCCTATTGGGGCATGGGCTACGCCACCGAGGCCGTGCGCGCGTTGGTGCAATACGCCTTCGCCACTCACGGTTTCGCCTATCTCACCGTTGGCCATTTCAGCGACAACCCGGCTTCCGCCCGGGTGATTGCCAAGACCGGCTTCGAGCGGGACGGCAAAGAAGTGAGAGAGTGCGCGGCCCGCGGGGAAAAGGCCTATTGCCTGACCTACCGGCTCGACCGCGAGAAAGCGCTTGCGGAGCTTGCCAAAGCCCAGGCCTAACGGCTCGCATCCCTCAGCATATTCGCGGTCCACGTAGTGTATTTGGCAAGGCGCAAGTGCTAATGCCTCCCCATGCAATTCCTCGACGAAGCCAAGGTCTATGTCCGCTCAGGCGACGGCGGCAACGGATGCGTGAGCTTCCGGCGGGAGAAGTTCGTCGAGTTCGGAGGCCCGGACGGCGGCGCCGGGGGCAGGGGTGGCGACGTGATCGTCGAATGCGTGGCGAACCTCAACACGCTGCTCGACTACCGCTATAAGCAGCACTTCAAGGCGAAGAAGGGCGGCCATGGCATGGGCCAGAACCGCTCAGGCGCGAAGGGCGCCGATGTGGTGCTGAAAGTGCCGCCAGGCACACAAATCCTCGATGAGGACGGCGAGGCTCTGATTGCCGACCTGGTTAATCCCGGCGACCGCCTCGTGCTGCTGCGCGGGGGCAATGGCGGCTTCGGCAACGCCCATTTCAAGTCATCGACCAACCAGGCGCCGCGGCACGCCAATCCCGGGCAGCCCGGCGAGGAACTGAATATCTGGCTCAGGCTGAAGCTCATTGCCGATGCGGGCATCATTGGCCTTCCTAACGCCGGCAAGTCGACCTTCCTCGCCGCGGTCAGCGCGGCCAAGCCCAAGATCGCCGACTATCCCTTCACCACGCTTCATCCTAACCTCGGCGCGGTGCGAATCGACGGTTTCGACTTCGTGCTCGCCGATATTCCCGGCTTGATCGAGGGTGCGCATGAGGGGGCCGGCATCGGCGACCGCTTCCTTGGCCATGTCGAGCGCACCGCCGTGCTGCTCCATCTCATCGATGCCACGCTTCCCGAGGTCGCAGAGGCTTACGCCGTCGTGCGCGGCGAAGTGGAAGCCTATGGCGGAGGGCTCGAGGACAAGCCTGAGGTTGTCGCGCTGTCGAAGTCCGACGCCGTGCCCAAGGACGAGCTCAAGAAGAAGGCGCGGGCTTTGAAAAAGGCGGCGGCCGCCGAGCCGCTCCTCGTCTCTGCCGCGACCGGCGAGGGCGTGCCGCAAGTGCTTCGCGCGCTCGCCGCAGAGATCAAGTCCGTGCGCGCGGCGACGAAACAAGAGACAGCGGCTGCGGCTTCGCCATCGCAAAGGTGGCGGCCATGAGAGAGGAATGGACGAAAGCGAAGCGCGTCGTCGTCAAGATCGGCTCCTCGCTTCTGGTTGACGCTGCGACCGGCATGCTCAGGGGCACCTGGCTCGCCTCGCTTGCCGACGACGTCACCGCGCTTCGCAAAGGCGGCAAGGATGTGATCGTAGTCTCCTCTGGAGCGATTGCGCTTGGCCGCAACGCGCTCAAGCTGCCCAAAGGATCGCTCAAGCTCGAGGACAGCCAGGCCGCAGCGGCGGTCGGCCAAATCGACCTTGCTCATGCTTATGAGGATACCTTCCGCGCCCGCGGCCTCGTCGCAGCGCAAATTCTTCTGACGCTCAGCGATACCGAGGAGCGCAGGCGCTACCTCAATGCGCGCAACACCATGACCACGCTGCTCAAGCTCGGCGCGGTGCCAGTGGTCAACGAGAACGATACGGTGGCGACGACCGAAATCCGCTACGGCGACAACGACAGGCTCGCCGCGCGCGTCGCCTCGATGATGAGCGCCGATTGCCTCGTGCTCTTGTCTGACGTGGATGGCTTTTACACCGCGCCACCCGATACAAATCCCAATGCGTGCAAGCTAGACGAGGTGGCAGAGATCACGCCTGAGATCGAAGCCATGGCCGGCGATGTCGGCTCGGAGCTCTCCAAAGGTGGCATGGTCACCAAGATCGAGGCGGCCAAGATCGCGGTCCATGGCGGCACTGACATGGTCATCGCCAGCGGCAAGGTGCTGAGCCCGCTACAGGCGCTCGCCAAGAAAGGAACCGGCACCTGGTTCCTGGCACGCTCGGACCCGGTGACAGCGCGGAAACGGTGGATCGCTGGCACACTCGAGCCAAAGGGCGCCTTCATCGTAGACGGGGGAGCTGCGGCGGCGCTCGCCGCTGGGAAGAGTCTGCTTCCGGCCGGCGTCACGCGCGTCGAGGGGAGCTTCGAGCGCGGCGATGCGGTGGTGATCAGGAACGGCCAGGGCGCCGAGCTTGGCCGCGGCCTCGCCGCTTACGACCACGAGGAGGCGAAAGCCATCATCGGCCGCAAGAGCAGTGAAATTTCTGACATTCTCGGCTATTTTGGCCGCCCCGAGCTGATTCACCGGGACGACATGGTCCTGCAACGGAAGATGTGAGTTGAGCGCCGTCGCCGACAGACCCGAAGCGAGCATCGAGCCGATGATGCTCTATATGGGGCGGCTTGCCCGCGAGGCAGCGCGCGCTCTTGCGCTCGCCTCGACCGCGCAGAAGAACGAAGCGCTCGAACGGATGGCCGCGCGCCTCGAAGCTGGAAGCGAGCAGGTCATCGAAGCCAACCGCCGGGACCTCGAAGCCGCGCGCAGCAAGGGCCGCGATCTCGCCTTCCTCGACCGGCTAATGCTGGACGGATTGCGCGTGGCGGGCATGGCGCGCGGCTTGCGCGAGGTTGCAGCGCTTCCCGATCCCGTGGGACAGACCATTGCCAAATGGACGCGGCCGAACGGACTCGAAATCTCGCGCGTGCGCGTGCCTCTCGGCGTCATCGGCATCATCTACGAGTCGAGGCCGAACGTGACGGTAGATGCCGCGGCGCTCTGCCTCAAGTCCGGCAACGCGGTGATCCTGAGAAGCGGCTCGGACAGCTTCCTCACCTCACTCGTCATCGCGAATCTGTTGAACGAAGCGGTGACTGCAGCAGGACTCCCGGCGTCGGCAATCCAGTTCGTGCCGACAACCGACCGTGCCGCGGTCGGCTACATGCTCAACGGTCTTGGTGGCGCCGTCGACGTGATCGTGCCGCGTGGCGGCAAGGACCTCGTCGCCCGCGTGCAGGCCGAGGCGCGTGTGCCGGTGTTTGCGCATCTCGAAGGCGTCTGCCACGTCTATGTGCAGGCCTCTGCCGATCTCGACATGGCAAAACGGATTGTGCTCAACGCCAAGATGCGGCGCACTGGCGTATGCGGCGCCGCTGAGACGCTGCTCGTCGACCGTCGGGCTGGGCCTACCCATCTTGCCCCGCTCGTCGAGATGCTGATCGAGGCAGGCTGCGAGGTGAGGGGTGATCCCGAGACGCAGCGTGCCGACACGCGCGTCAGGCCAGCGAGCGACGACGATTGGCCCACGGAATTTCTCGACGCCATCATCGCGGTGAGAGTTGTCGATGACCTCGACGAGGCTATCGATCACATCGCCCGCTACGGCTCGCAACATACCGACGCCATAGTTACCGACGACCGCGCGGAGGCAGAAAAATTCCTCGCCCGAGTCGACAGCGCAATAGTGCTGCACAACGCCTCGACTCAGTTCGCGGACGGCGGCGAGTTCGGCATGGGAGCGGAGATCGGCATCGCCACAGGACGCTTCCATGCGCGCGGTCCGGTCGGCCTGGAGCAACTCACGACCTTCAAATATGTCTTACGCGGCTCGGGCCAGACGCGGCCCTGAGCCTTTTCGTCTTTGCGGTTGATTTTCGGGGGAGGGGCGAATTTGCCTAAGCAGAAATCGAAGAAACTCAAGAAGCAGGCGAAACAGGAGAAGCGGGCCAAGGCGAACAATGCCCGGAAACCTGCAAAACTCGCAAAGCAACTAGAGCGCGCCGAGAAGAAGCAGGCGAAGCAAGTCAAGCGCAGCGAAAAGAAGCAGGCAAAGCGCGCCAAAAAGGCGGCCGGCGCGGTGAAGCGCTCTCCAAAGCGGAGCAAAAAGCCCGATCGAAAAGAGAAAGAGAGCGCTCACGCGTCCCTGCGGGATATTACGCAACTGCCGATGGCGGCACCGAACATGCGCATCGGTCTCTTGGGAGGCTCATTCAATCCGCCGCACCAAGCTCATGTCGAAATCAGCCTCGCGGCACTGAAACGGCTTGATCTCGACCGGGTGTGGTGGCTCGTCACCCCGGGCAACCCGCTAAAGAATGGCTCAGACCTTCCGAGGCTCGCAGAGCGCGTGCAAGCTGCCAAGAATCTGGCCGCCAGGCACCCCGGCATCGCGGTCACAGGCTTCGCCGGACAAAAAGCCTCCCCGTATACAATTGACGTGCTTGCCGAGTTGAAGCGCCGCTTTCCCGCTGTGAAGTTCGTTTGGCTAATGGGGGCCGACAACCTCGCTGACTTCCATCGTTGGCGCGCCTGGGAACAAATCTTCAGGTTGACGCCGATTGCCGTGCTTGATCGCCCGACCTTTCGGCTCAAGGCCCGCGCCAGCAAAGCTGCGCACCGATTCTCGGAGTTTCATGTCGACGAATCAGATGCATCCGGCCTCGCGCAGCTCCCGCCGCCGGCCTGGACCATTCTCACGCACAGGCTCTCGCCGCTTTCGTCGACAACGCTCCGAGCCAGCAAGCCCAAGAAGGAGAAGGGGAAAGGCAAGAACAGGAAGAACGACAAAAAGGGCAAAAAGCACTAGCTATTGAAAGCTTAACGGCGACCATACTATGTTTATGGGGCGAAGCGGCAACCAACGTGCCTAATGCGCGTTTAGGCGAGGCTTGATCCTCAAACCGCTTCCGCAAGGAGCAATGGTAGAAGGACACTCACCACAACATGCGCTCAGCTAGAGAGGGTGCCAGAACCGGCACACCTCCCTCCGGACTTGCGTCATTTCGCGCCAGTCCGAACACTCTCCTCGATGTCGTGCTCGACGCGCTCGACGCCGCAAAGGCCGAAGACGTCGTCACCATCGACCTCCAGGGGAAGACCTCGATCGGCGACCATATGGTGCTCGCATCGGGACGCTCGCAGCGGCACGTAGGGGCCGTCGCGGACCAACTCATCAGGAAGCTCAAAGATGAAGGCTATGGCCGCGCCCGCGTCGAAGGGCAGCCCCATTGCGATTGGGTGCTGATCGACACCGGCGACGTCATCGTCCATATCTTTCGGCCCGAGGTGCGTGAGTTCTATAACCTCGAGAAGATGTGGTCTGCCGACCGGCCGATGGAGCGGCTTGTGATCTGATCAGCCGCCTCGGCCGCAAGGTCTGAGGGCGAGTCATGCGGCTCCTGATCGCTGCCGTTGGCAAGCTCAAGCAGGGGCCTGAACGCGAGCTGTTCGCGCATTATCTCGACCGCGCCCAATCGATCGGCCGGAAGATCAGTCTTGCGCCGCTCAGTGCCATCGAGATTGCGGAAGCCAAAGCTGCCACCGCGCAGGCGCGCATGGAAGCCGAAGCCAAGAGCCTTCTCACCAAGCTTCCCTCCTCGCATAAGCTGATTTGCCTCGATCGGGGCGGCGACCAACTCGGGAGCGAAGAGTTCGCGCAACTCCTCGCGAAGTTCCGGGATGGCGGCGCTCAGGGGCTTGCCCTCTTCATTGGAGGCGCGGACGGCCTCGGGCTCGCGGCCCTGTTCAAGGCCGATCGGGTTCTTTCCCTCGGCCACATGATCCTGCCGCATGGGCTCGCCCGCATCGTTCTGGCCGAGCAGATCTACCGCGCCGGGACGATTCTTAGCGGTCACCCCTACCACCGTGGCTGAATGCCCCCAAGGTTAAGCATTGCTAAGCGTTTTGCCTTGATTCTGCCGTACCGCTCCGTTGTCGTTGCCATCGGCTGAACGGCCAAGGCGCATGGCGCAATCCGGTCGATTGATTTCCTCACTGTGTAGATTTCGATCAGCGCTCCTCGTTATCGGCCTGGTTTGCGCTTTGCCGTGGCTTGCCGAGGCCGAAGACGACGTGTCCCGGGAGGAAGCCAGGGAGAAGCTCAATCAGACCGAGCAGCAGCTTCAGTCGAACAGGGCCAAGGAACAGGGTCTTACCCAGGATTTGGCCACTCTCGCAGTCGAGCGGGCGAAGCTGAACAACGATCTGATCAACTCCGGCAAGAACGTGCAGGCAAGCGAGGCGAAACTTTCCGAGACCGAGGCAAAACTCGCCGAGCTCACCGATCAGGTGAATCTCATCAAAAACTCGATCACCGAGCGAAAGGAAACCATCGTCAAAATGCTGAGCGCCATGCAGAGGATCGGACGGACACCCCCGCCTGCGCTCGTGACCCGACGTGACGATGCCCTTGCTGTCGTGCGCAGTGCCATGCTGCTCGCCGACGTGTTCCCCGAGCTGAAATATCAGGCCGACAATCTGTCGCACGAGCTTGAGGGAATGGTGACGCTCGAGAATGGCATCAGGGAGCAGCGCGACGCGGAGAAGAGCGAGCGGGATAGGCTTGCCACCGAGCAGGCCCGGCTCGATCGCCTGTTGGAAGAGAAGCGCCGCGCCCTGGCCCAAGGCGAGGCCGAGCTTGCATCGATCAAACAGGCCGTTGCCGACCAGGCACAAACCGTTACCGACCTGAGCGAGCTCATCGATCGCCTCGATGCCCAGATCGCCAAGGTCGAGGTCGCCCAGTACGATGCCGAGATTGCGGCGGAGAAGGCGCTTCGCGCGCGGGAGCAGCAGCAGGCTCTCGCCACGCCGGCTAATGAGAGCGTGGTCGAGATCAAGCCCGAGTCGACCAAAGTCGCCTTCGCCAGCCCCGACCGCCTCAAGCCGGCGATGCCATTCGAGGCGGCGAAAGGCACCCTGCGGCTGCCTGCCCAGGGACGGCGGGTCAAGCGCTTCGGCGATGCCGACGCCTCCGGAGGCACGGTCAAGGGGATTTCGCTACAAACGCGGCCCGAAGCGCGAATTACGGCGCCGGCGGACGGCTGGGTGGTATATGCGGGCGAGTTCCGCTCTTATGGGCAACTCTTGATCATCAATGCAGGCGGAGGCTATCATGTTTTGCTTGCGGGGATGAGCCGTATAGACGTAAGCCTCGGCCAGTTTGTCCTTGCCGGCGAGCCCATCGCGGTGATGGGGAACTCGGCAACACCGGGCCAAGGCGGCGATAGTCTGCGCCCCGTCCTCTATGTCGAATTCAGGAAGGACGGCAGGCCAATAGACCCTGACCCATGGTGGGCCGAGGCTTCCGAAAAGGTGCAAGGATGATGCGGAAATCCGAATACGCGCTGTGGGCGCTTCTGGTGTTGGCCGTGCTCGCTGCCGGTTCGACGATGGTGAGCTTGGCGCGAAGCCAGTCAGCATCGGCCGCCAATTCGGAGATTTATCGCCAGCTCGATCTATTCGGCGAAGTCCTTGAGCGCGTGCGCTCCGACTATGTTGAGAAACCAGACGACGCCAAGCTGATCGAGGCCGCCATTAACGGCATGCTGACCGCTCTCGACCCGCATTCGGCCTATCTCAATCCCAAGCATTTCCGGGACATGCAGGTGCAAACCCGTGGCGAGTTTGGCGGGCTTGGCATCGAGGTCACCATGGAGAACGGCGTAGTCAAGGTCGTGTCCCCTATCGAGGATACGCCAGCCGCGCGCGCCGGGCTGATGAGCGGCGACCTGATTACCCATCTCAACAAGGAACAGATTCTCGGCCTCACTCTACAAGAGGCGGTCGAGAAGATGCGCGGTCCGGTCAACTCGCCGATCACGCTCACCGTTGTGCGCAAGGGCGTAGATGATCCCTTCGATGTGAAGGTCGTGCGCGACGTGATTCACATCAACCCGGTGAAATACGACGTCGAAGGTGGTGACATCGGTTATATCCGCATTACCACTTTCAATGAGCAGACCACCGCCAATTTGCAGAAGGCGATCGAGGATCTGAAGAAACAGCTCGGTCCGAATCTCAAAGGGTACGTCATCGATCTCCGCAACAATCCAGGTGGTCTGCTTGACCAGGCCATCTCGGTTTCGGATGCATTCCTCGATCAAGGCGCGATCGTGCTGACCCGCGGGCGCAATCTCGAGGAGACGCAGCGGTCGAATGCCCGGGCGGGCGACCTTGCTGACGGGAAGCAGCTCGTGGTGCTGATCAATGGCGGCTCGGCCTCGGCATCCGAGATCGTGGCCGGTGCGCTCCAGGACCACCATAGGGCGACCATCGTCGGCACCCGGTCGTTTGGCAAAGGCTCGGTGCAGACCATCATTCCTCTCGGCTCTAACGGCGCGCTGAGGCTCACCACTGCGCGCTACTACACGCCGTCAGGCCGCTCGATTCAGGCCAAGGGAATCGAGCCAGAGGCTGTGGTCGAGGAGGAGCTACCCGACGATCTGAAGCAGAAGGCCGAAGCCCAAAACACCCGCGGCGAGGCCAACCTGCGCGGCCATCTCAAGGGCCACGACGAGGCCGACAACGCCAAAGCCGATCAGGAGGAGTCTGGAAGCTCGTCCTATGTGTCGCCGGACAAGGCGAAAGACACGCAGCTCAACTACGCAATCGATCTGTTGCACGGCATCAAGTCAGTCGACTCGGAGGCTAAGAAGAAGGCTGAGGCCAACTAGATACGTCGCCTCGGCCGACAAGGTCGGAAGGACCGGCCGTCACAATGATAATAGCCGCCGGAGAGAGGAGGCTTAGCCCTACGACTGGGCCGGCGTGCGGGGAGGTAAAGTCAAGATGAAAGCGCTGGCCGTAACCGCTGGCATCGTGTTTTGGACGCTCGTGCTTGGCATCGCGTGGCTCGCGTTCTTTCCGGGAAGCGAGTCGAGCGGACCTGTGGCTGTCCTGCAAATCGAACCGGCGACAGCGCCAGGCGCAGGTGAGTCCGCTGAGGGTTCAGCCTCTACGCCCGAGTCGGCACCAACTCCGCCATCAGAGGCGAGCCAGGAGCCTGCTGCGGAGGGCACTCCTCCAGCAGCAGAAGCTCAGCCGCCGGCTCCTGGCGCGCAAACCTCCGGTTCCAACGTGGACCTCCCGCCGGGCTTTGCGGTCGCCGGGCCGTCTGGTCAGCCGCAAGCTCCCGCCACCGAGCCTGGAGCTGGCCAAGACACCTCGGCGCCTTCCCCGCAGGCTACACCGGCTGCACCGCCGTCAGAATCTCCAGAAGAGCAAGCCTCGGCCCCGGGTTCACAGGAGACGCCGGCAACAAATCCCGAGGAGAAGCAAGCAGCGCTCGGGAATGAAGCCACTCCGCCGGCCGCCGATGCCGCGAAGCCGGCAACGGGACTGCCCTCGCCCCCGGCAAACGAGGCCGGCGCGGTTACGCTTCCTGAGGTGCCGGTCGCGGAGTTGGTCGAAGAGTCTCAGTACGGTCCGCTGCCCAAGGTTGCCACAGATGGCAGGCGCCCTGTTGAGGTCTACGCCCGCCCGTCGTCCTATGCTGGCAACGGGACTGGAGCGCCGCCGCGCGTTGCCGTACTCCTCGTCGGCCTCGGCCTTCCGGACAGCCCGCCTGCGAGCGTGATCAAGGGATTGCCCGGTCCGGTGAGCATAGCCTACGGCGCCTATGGCCGGTCTTTACAGGACGCAGTGAAGTATGCCCGCGCCGACGGCCATGAAGTACTGCTGCAAATCCCGCTCGAGCCGAACAATTATCCCACGGAGAATCCTGGCGCGCACACGCTGCTCACGAGCCTTCCACCCGAAGAGAACATGAAGCGATTGCAATGGATGATGTCGCGCTACACGGGCTATGTCGGCGTCACCAATCTTATGGGAGCCAAATTCGAGGCGTCGCAGGAAGCGCTCACGCCGGTGCTCGAGGAACTCAAGAAGCGTGGCCTCCTCTATGTTGATGACGGCAGCGTGCATGCATCGACCACGAGTCAAATTGGCAGCACGATCGGCCTCGATTATGCCGTCGCCACCGTCCAGAGTGACGGCAGCGATATCGCCAAGCAGTTGGCTAAGCTCGAAGCGACTGCCAAGGAGCGAGGGGCCGCAATCGCCGTGGTGAAGGTCAAACTTGGCACCGCCAAGCAACTCGCGGACTGGGCAGCAAAACTGCAAAGCAAAGGCATCGTGCTCGTGCCCGTAAGCGCCGTGGTGCGGTCACAGCGGCAAAGCTGATTTATATCCCATGATCGATCGAGAGGCGCTGCCCTATAGGCCTTGCGTCGGCGTGATGCTGCTAAACGGCAACAATCACGTGTTTATCGGTCGGCGCACGGATCACCCGGAAGAGCCTGAAGGCCCCGGGACTTGGTGGCAAATGCCGCAAGGCGGTCTCAATCAAGGCGAGAACCCCGAAGATGCCGCACGCCGCGAGCTTGAGGAAGAGACCGGCGTACGCTCGATTCGCATCCTCGCGCGCACCCGCGATTGGCTAACCTACGATATTCCCGACGAGCTTCTCGGCATTGCCTGGGAAGGGCGCTATCGCGGTCAGAAGCAGATGTGGTTTGCCGCTCGCTTCGAGGGTCCTGAGAGCGAAATCGACCTCAGTCCGCGCAAAGGTCATGAGCAGGAATTCGACGCCTGGCGCTGGGCTCCGCTTGCGGAGCTCCCCGCGCTTGTGGTGCCGTTCAAGCGCGATGTCTATGAGCGCGTAATCAGGGAACTAGCCACGCTGCTCGACTGAGCAGGACGGTCTCAGGCGCGCGCCCTCTTGTGAGCCGGGGCCGGCCGTAGACGTCGTATGAAGCGGCGATAGAGCAGAACGCTAGCAGGCAGAAGTAGAAGGTCGCCTATCAGAGCGGCCACCAGGGTCAGCGCCGAAAGTTTGCCGAACAGCCGCAACGATGGCAGGTCCGAGAGGATCGTGACGCCGAGGCCAAAGGCAAGAATCAGTGAGGTCAAAACGAGCGCGGGGCCGATAAGCACTGTGGCACGCTCGACACCGATAGCGGGGTTCTCCCCCGGCCGGTCCTCAAGCCGCAAACGATTGAGGTAGTGCACGGCGGCGTTGAGTGACAGGCCGAAAGCCACGATCAGAGCCACGATGCTTGCGAATTGCAGACCTTCGCCCGAGGCGGCGAGCACGGCGCCGGCAGTGAACACAGGGAACAGGGTCGGCAGCACAGTGACGATCGACACCATGATCGAGCGGAAGGCGAGCCCCAAAAAGATGCAAATAAATACAATTTCTGTGGTGAGGCCGGCATTGAGCTTGCCGATCATCGTCGCGCTGTTGCGCGCGGCGATGGCCGACAGCCCCGTGACGACGATGCGATAATCAGGATGGGCATCGCGCACGACATTCAGCTTGCCGTCGAGCTTTTCGATGACGGGCAGGAGGTTGCTCACGTCGATATCGGGGATGCGCCCGGTAACGACCACGGAATTGTCGGCCGGATCGAGAAAGCGCTTGGTCAGATAGTCGGGCAGGATATCGACATATTCCTTGAGCCTTTCCGGCGTGTCCTCTTGCGTCTTGGCGAGCCAGCGGCGAAGCGTCTCGATGGACCAGACATTGCCCACGCCCGACTGCGTCTCGACGATGGAGTGGACATCCCCGATGACCTTAAGCACGTCGGGATCGTAGAGGGATTTGCCCTTGGGATAGTCGATCATCACATGCAGCGGATTGGCGCCGGTTAGCTTGGCGTCCAATTGCTCGCTTGCGGCAACGGCCTGCTCGCGGTCGGGGACCTGGTCCGCGAGGCGATAGCGTGGCGGCAGCGTCACATAGATGGCGCCAAAACCGACCACCACCAGGAGGCCGAATGTGACGACGAGACGCGGATAGCGAACGCCAAACTCGGCGATTTTTCCACAGAACACCTTCAGCGCATTCATCGCCCGGTCGTGGCGCTTGAGATTAGCGGCATAGGCCCGCGCATTGCGCGGGATGAGCGCACGGGTGAGCAGCGGAACGAGCGAGATACCGACAATGAAGGCGATAACCGTGGACAAGGCGCCGGCGATGCCGAAGGTCCTGATCAGCGCTGAATCCGAGAATAGCAGCGCGATAAACGAGGCTGCCGCCGTGGCGGTGGCGAGCACACAAGCCGGGCCCACCACGAGCACCGCATAGCGCGCAGACTTGATGCGGCGGTCTCCCTCAAGCAGCCGGTTGCGCATGGCAACCGTGAGCTGCATCGAGTCCGAGAATCCGAGCACCATGATCAGCGGGATCATGACGTTGAGAAACAGATTGAGCTTGAAGCCAAGCCAGCCGCACAGGCCAAGCGACCAGATGATGGCGATCACAGGAGGGAGCGCGGCGATGATCATCAAGGAGAAGCGCCGGAAGAAGGCGTAGGCGATAACCGCGCCGAATAGGAAGCCGAGCACGTTGTACTTGAAGCGGTCTCGCTCGACCGCGTTCCTGATCTCGAGTTGCATCACCGGCGCGCCGGAAAGCTGCATCTTGAGGTCCGTGCCCTTCAGCTCCTCAGCAGCCGTGTCGTGAATCTGCTGAACGACCGAGTTCAGTCCCTTCTCCTCGACGACCTGGCGATCGAGCGCGAGCAGGATGAGCGTTAGGGTACCATCATCGGAAAGCAGCTTGCCCTTGATGATCTCATTGTTGCGGACTTGGTCGATAAGCTTGGCGTAGTCCGCGCCGGTCGGAAGCTTGGCGGGGAAGAC
>DASSLP010000163.1:0-8565 GCA_035689365.1 Methyloceanibacter sp. | reverse complement strand
GCGGGGTTTGTCGATCTCGGGGCCGACGGCGGCAACAAAATTCATCGTCCAAGAGTCCTTCTCTTTGTCCCCAATCCATTGCGGACCCGAGCGTTCCAAAGCCTGCGCGGGCCCAGCCTTCTTGTTTCGGACTCAATCCGGAGTGGTTTATTTCGCCCAGGAGGCTGCCCCAATCAACACACAATCGGGCCAGCCCCCGCGGTCGAGTTGCCGCAGGGGTAAACGCAAGCGTCAAAATAACTAAAACTTTACGGGAGAATAGGTTGGGCCCACCGGATTGGCGCGGGCACTTATGTCGCGCGAGGGCGTAGCCAAAAAATCACCCCGGGCCGGCGCCCGAGAGATCAAATTGCCTATCGCCAATTAGCCCTAGCGGCAGAAGTACCAGCCGCCGTCAGCCGCCTGGAAGTAGCCCGTGTTCGGGTTGAAATACGGGCCGTGGATATGGCGGCAATAGCTGTACCAAGCCGGGCTCCATGGCGGCGGCCCGTAGGCCGCCGGGCCGTAATAGGCGGGTGGCGGCGGAGGCGCCACATAGACGGTCGATGGCGTCAGCGCGCTGCCGACCACCGCACCGATGCCGAAACCGAGCAGGCCGGCGCCGATGTCATTGCCATGGCCGGCCTCTGCCGGGGCGGGCACCGCCAACGCAAGCGCGCCGACCAGCGCCGCGGCGGCGATGGCTTTCAAGAGTCCTTTGGTCATTGTCTTGTCCCGTTAGCCGAAGAGAGCCCGCGAAAACGCGGTCGAGGTGCCCCAGTGATTTGGGATTATTACGTTTTGCACCTGCTTTTTGGCAAAATAGAGCCGTCAGAGTGAATCACCGGTTAAGTAATTCGCCGGTGTGCTGAACAGTCTCCGCCTCGGCAATAAAAAACCGCCGGGCGCGGACGCCCGGCGGTTTCGGAGTCAGTCAAGCGCGCTAGTTCGCGAGCTGAACGTTGGCGGCCTGCTTGCCGCGGCCGCGGCGGTCGTCCTCGATCTCGAAGGAGACCTTGTCGCCCTCGTTGAGGGCGGGCACGCCGCTCCGCTCGAGAGCGGAAGCATGCACGAATACGTCCTTGCCGCCGTCGTCAGGCTGAATGAAGCCGAAGCCGCGCGCATGATTGAAGAATTTCACTGTGCCGTTGACACGAGCCATGGGGAATTTCCTTTCCCGTTGAAGTTACAGAAACGGGCCATAGGCCCCCCCGAAAGGGGGATCCTTCGGCGTCTTGAGATGTCAGGAAAGGGTCGTGCTCTGTTGAGGCGCGATAGTCACTTGCCGTCGTCCAAGTCCGCGCCCAAAGCCTTGGGCGCCCGGTCCTGGAAGCATGGGCGAAGTAGGGGCCCTTGGCAAGCCTGAATTGGGCTAGGCCAATCACAATCTTACCGGCAGCTAAACCGCAGATGAACGGAGGGCTCAGAGTGAGTTCAGCCGCGAAGTCCTAAGCAGGCGGCATGACGCGCGCAAAACGCGCTTCCTGCTTGGAGGCTTCGCAAATGTTGAGAAAGATCGTCCTTGTCCTGCTTCTCGCCGCTCTCGCCATGCTCGTGGCGCGGCTTGCCTTCGACGCGCCGGTGATCGCGACCCGTGTCGTCAAGACGGCGGATGAGAGCTCGGTTCCGGTCCTCGCGCCGTCCATGATGTACGCCGGCATCCGCGGCTAGGGCCACCGGACCAATGGCGGGAGGGAGGAGAGGATCGCCTCGACATTGCCGCCGGTCTTCAGCCCGAAGATGGTGCCGCGGTCGTAGAGCAGGTTGAACTCGACATACCGGCCGCGCCGCACGAGCTGCTCCTCGCGGTCAGCCTCGGTCCACGGCGTTCCGATATTGCGCCTGACAATCTCGGGATAGACGCCAAGAAAGGCCCGGCCGACCTTCTGCGTGAAGGCGAAGTCGGCCTCCCAGTCTTCCGTATCGAGGTAGTCGAAGAAGATGCCGCCGATGCCGCGCATCTCGCCGCGATGCGGCAGATAGAAATACTCATCGCACCAGCGCTTGAAGCGCGCGTAGTCGGCCGACGTCTCGCCGTCGCAGGCAGCCTTCATCGCCGCGTGGAAGTCGCGTGAATCTCGGTCCTCTTGCATGCGCCGGCGCGCAAGCACCGGCGTGAGATCGCCGCCGCCGCCGAACCAGCCCTTCGAGGTCGCCACCATGCGCGTGTTCATATGCGCGGTCGGCGCGTTCGGATTGACGGGATGGGCGATGAAGGAGATGCCGCTCGCCCAAAAGCGCGGGTCCTGATCTGCGCCGGGGATGTGCTTCGCAAATTCGGGCGCGAAGGTGCCATGCACGGTCGAGATGTGGCAGCCGGCCTTCTCGAACACGCGGCCTGACATCAGCGCCATGACGCCGCCGCCTCCGTGGCCACCGGCGTGATCGGTCCGGTCCCACGGCTTGCGCGCGAAACGGCCGGCTTTCTTGCCTTCGCAACCGGGAAGTCCTTCGGCGGAATCCTCGATTGCTTCGAGGCTTGCGCAGATCAGGTTGCGCAGCTCCTCGAACCAGGCGCTGGCGCGCTGCCGTTTCGCTTCAAGCCCGGCGCTCGGAGGCTCCGGCACATTTGGCTGGTTCGGGGCTTTCAAATCCATGCTGCCTGGCGCTTACGTGCTTATGGGCCTGTGGTCAATGCAGTCGGCTTCCACGCCCGCCCAAGCTTTGATGAGGATCAAACGCGGCCTGCAAATCTCTGCTACGTCACGGCCGTTGCCGAGTTTAGCGAATGCGCCAATTTGACCAAAACGCGGGCTGGACAACACTAGTCCCTGATGCAAGAAAGCAACGCAAGGCCGGATAGCGGCACGGGTGGAGGCAAACCCCAAGGCGCGTTGGGTTTGGGCACGGCCGCAAGGCTGGGGGGCTGGAGACTTTGCCTCCCGCTCGCGGCTGTTTTGACATGCGGTTGTCGCTTGGGAGCGCTTTTCTCCCAAGCTCTGACTTAGGAGCTTTTGGCCCAATGGCCAACAACGAAACTCCCTTCGATCCTTCACTGATGGAAGAAGAGCCGACGCGACGCGACGTTATTCTTATCGCGGCGGGAGGCTTTGCCGCGATCGGTGCTGCGGCGGCGCTTTGGCCTCTGCTCGATCAGATGAATCCCGACGCTTCGGCCCTCTCTCTCGCCACCACCGAGGTCGACATCTCCCATGTCGATACGGGCCAGGCGATCACCGTGATGTGGCGCGGCAAGCCGATCTTTATTCGCCACCGCACCGATGCCGAGATTGCCAAGGCGAAGGACACGCCGCTCGCCGATCTGCCCGACCGGCTCGCCCGCAACGCCAATCTCCCCGAGGATGCGCCGGCCGATGACGCGAACCGCGCCGCCAAGGACCGTGAGCCGTGGCTCGTGATGATCGGCATCTGCACCCATCTCGGCTGTATTCCTAAGGGCCAGGCGGTCGGCGACTATAAGGGAGAGTTCGGCGGCTGGTTCTGCCCGTGCCATGGATCGCAATACGATACTGCCGGCCGCATCCGCAAAGGCCCCGCGCCGCAGAACCTCGCCATCCCGCCCTACGCCTTCACGTCGGATACCAAGTTCAAGATCGGATAGGGGCCCGTCATGGCGCATCCTTCGACCTATAAACCGGGCAGCCGCTTCGAAGCCTGGCTCGATGCGAGGCTTCCGGTCGTTCGAGTAGTGCACGATCAGTTCCTGGCGTTCCCCACGCCGCGCAACCTTAATTACTGGTGGACCTTCGGCGGCATCCTCGCCTTCATGCTCGGCGTGCAGATCGCCACCGGCATCGTGCTCGCGATGCACTACGTGCCGACCGCCGACGGCGCGTTCGACAGCGTCGAGAAGATCATGCGCGACGTGAATTGGGGATGGCTGCTGCGCTACACCCACGCAGTCGGCGCCTCGATGTTCTTCCTCGCCGTATACATCCACACCTTCCGCGGCCTCTATTACGGCTCCTACAAGGCGCCGCGCGAGGTGTTGTGGATCTTGGGCGTGCTCATTCTCTTGCTGATGATCGCCACCGCCTTCATGGGCTATTCGCTGGTATGGGGGCAGATGAGCTTCTGGGCGGTGACCGTGATCACCAACCTGTTCTCATCGCTCGATATGGTGATCCCAGGGCTCGGCACCACGCTGGTGCAGTGGATCTGGGGCGGCTTTTCGGTCGGGGCGCCGACGCTGAACCGGCTATACAGCTTGCATTACCTCTTGCCGTTCGTCATCGCCGGCGTCGTGGTCCTGCATATCTGGGCGCTGCACATTCCGGGCAACAACAATCCAGCCGGAATCGAGGTGAAGTCCACGCGCGATGTCGTGCCATTCCACCCGTACTACACGATCAAGGATGGCTTTGCGTTGGTAGCCTTCGTGCTGCTGTTCGCGGCGCTCGTATTCTACGCGCCGAACCTGCTCGGCCACCCGGACAACTACATTCCCGCCAACCCCCTGCAGACTCCGCCGCATATCGTGCCGGAATGGTACTTCCTGCCGTTCTACGCCATCCTGCGCGCGATCCCGAACAAGCTGCTCGGCGTGATCGCGCTGTTCTCCTCGATCGCGATCCTGTTCTTCGTGCCCTGGCTCGACACGTCCAAGGTACGGTCCACGCGCTACCGCCCGATCTACAAATGGTTCTTCTGGGCCTTTGTAGTGACCAGCATCGCGCTCGGCTATTTCGGCTCGCAGCCGCCTGAAGGCTGGTATCTCGTCTTCGGCCGCATCTGCACCTTCTATTATTTCGCTTTCTTCCTCGTGGTCTTGCCCGGCGTCGGCCTGATCGAGCGCCCGCGTGCTTTGCCCGGCAGCATCACCGAGTCGGTGCTCGGCCCGGACGCGGAGCGATCAGTGGAGGCGAAGACGCCGCCAAACCCTCCGGCGCGGGCACGAGCGCGCGAGGAGGTCCTGTGATGCGCTCCTCCCTTCTCGCACTGATCCTCGCGCTGGTTGTTCCAGGCGCGGCATCGGCGCAGGACAGTGTCAATCAGGCGCCAGAGATCGCCCATCAAAGCTGGAGCTTCTCGTCCCCGTTCGGCACTTACGACGACGCCCAGCTCCAGCGCGGCTTCGAGGTCTATCGCCAGGTCTGCTCCAACTGCCATTCGATGCGGCTTCTGTCCTATCGCAATCTCGGCGAGCCGGGCGGTCCCGAGTTCCCGCCGAAGAAGGTCGAGGAGATTGCTTCGCAGGTGCAGGTGACCGACGGCCCTAACAACAAGGGCGAGATGTTCCAGCGCCCGGCGCGTCCGTCGGACCATTTCCGCTCGCCTTTTGCCAACGAGCAGCAGGCGCGCAACGCAAATAACGGCGCGCTACCGCCGGACCTCTCGGTGATGGCCAAGGCGCGCGAAGGCGGCCCCGACTATATTTTTGCGATCCTCACCGGCTACACGGACCCGCCGCAGGGCTTTCAGCTCGCTCCCGGCATGCACTACAACAAGGCCTTCCCCGGGCATCAGCTCGCCATGCCGCCGCCGCTCAGCGATGGAGTGATAACCTATAGCGACGGCACCAAGCCAACGCTGGACAATTATGCGCGCGATGTGGCGGCTTATCTGATGTGGGCTGCCGAGCCCAAGCTTGAAGAGCGCCACAAGACCGGCACGCGGGTGATGATCTATCTCATCGTCTTTGCCGTGATCATGTATCTCGCCAAGCGTGCGGTGTGGGCCAGGCTCCACCACCGCGACGCGACCCACGCCGCTTGAATCGCATTCGCTCACCGCATCTTGCCGGTCGGGGAAGATCATGACACGTGCTCTCCTCACTCTCTGTCTTTGTTTGTGCATGTCGCCAGTCCTTGCTGCGGATGAGCCCGCGCCGCCGCGCGACATGGTCGTGCTCACGGTGGGCGGCATGATCGGCAAGACCAATCGCGGCCCGCTCGATGCGAAGCGCGACAGTCTGCTTGCCCTGCAAAAGATCGACTTCAAACAGGCGTTCGCCTTCGACCGCGCCACGCTGCTGTCCCTGCCGCAAGGCACGGTGACGGTGCAGCCGCGCGAGTTCGACAAGCCCGCGACCTTCAGTGGCCCTCTGCTGCGCGAGGTGCTCGGCTATCTCGAGGCGGCGCAAGTCAAGACCACCTTCGTCGCGGTCAATGGCTATACCGGGTGGCTGGACCCGGACGACATCAAGTCGTCTGACTGGATCCTCGCGCTCTCGGCCGACGGCGTGCCGCTTGGATTGGGTCAGCAAGGCCCCATATGGCTGCTCAACACGCGCGCGCCAGACTTCAAGCCTGACGAAACCCATCACGCGCACTGGGTGTGGAGCGTGTTCTATATCAAGGTCGGCGAGTGAGCTCGTTCGAGAAGGAATTCTGTTGAATGACCAAAGCGGTGCTTGGCGTGATCGGCGGCTCGGGGCTCTACGAGCTACCGGGACTCAAGAATGTGCGCGAGGATCGCATCAAAAGCCCGTGGGGCGAGCCGTCGGCGCCGCTCAGGATCGGCGACATCGGTGGGCTCCCCATCATCTTCCTGTCGCGCCACGACAAGGGCCACAGGCTTTCGCCCACCGACATCAACTATCGCGCCAATATCGACGTGCTGAAGCGGGCAGGGGTCACCGACCTCATCTCTCTCTCGGCCTGCGGCTCGTTCAAAGAGGAGCTGCCGCCCGGCACCTTCGTTCTGATCGACCAGTTCGTCGACCGCACCCACACCCGCGCCAACTCATTCTTCGGCAAAGGCTGCGTCGCCCATGTGTCGATGGCGCACCCGGTCAGCCCTCGCTTGCGCATCCATCTCGCGGAAGCGGCGCGCGCCGAAGGCATCCAGGTGGTGCGCGATGGTACCTATGTCTGCATCGAGGGCCCACAATTCTCCACCCTCGCCGAAAGCCTCACCTACAAGAACCTCGGCTATTCGGTGATCGGCATGACTAACCTGCCCGAGGCCAAGCTCGCCCGTGAGGCGGAGATTTGCTACGCGACGGTCGCCATGGTGACTGACTTTGACTGCTGGCATCCAGACCATGACGCCGTTCAGGTGAGCGACATCATCAAAGTGCTGATGGACAACGCCGACAAGGGCGCGCGGCTCGTTGCGCGTCTTGCCCGCGACTTCCCGCGCGAGCACGAGCCTTGTCCGATCGGCTCGGACCGCGCGCTCGACACCGCCATCATCACCGCACCTGAGGCGCGCGACCCAGAGCTCCTCAAGAAGCTCGATGCAGTCGCCGGCCGCGTGCTGAAGGGCTAATGCGGCGAGGTCGGCGTACCCGAAAAGTCCAGGCCGAACAAGCCGAGCACCTCAGCCATCAGCGCACCGAGGAGGAAGACAAGGAGCGTGAGAAAGATCATCGCCGGGATTGCCGCGATGGACCATTTCACCGGGATCAGCAGAATCCGCCAAAACGGAACATCGATGTCCCTGATGGTGACGAGGTTCGAACCGTCTGCCATGGAATTGTCCCCCTTCGCATTGCTGGCACATTCGCCAGCTAGTCAGCCGCTCTGTTCGACTATAGGCTCTCTCGCCGCGCGCGGGCGCGATGCAGCCTTTAAGACGGAGGTCCTGGATGAGCTTGATCGCCGACATTGATCTCAAGGACCTCGTGCGCACGATACCCGACTACCCGAAGCCCGGCATCATGTTCCGCGACATCACCACCTTGCTCGGCCATGCCAACGGCTTCCGCGCCTGCGTCGAGCAGCTCGCCCGCCCTTTCACCAATCGAAGGGTGCAAGCCGTTGCCGGCATCGAGGCGCGCGGCTTCATCCTGGGCGGCGCGGTGGCCGACCGCTTGCGCTGCGGCTTCGTGCCAATCCGCAAGAAGGGCAAACTGCCGGGGAAGGCAATCGGCCAGGACTACGAGCTCGAATACGGCATCGATGTCATCGAGATTCATGAAGATGCGCTCAGTGCGGGCGCTCCCGTCCTCCTGGTCGACGACCTGATCGCCACCGGCGGGACGGCGGAGGCCGCGGTCAAGCTATTGCGCAAGATTAACGCCGATGTCGTTGGAGCCGCTTTCGTGATCGATCTTCCCGATCTCGGCGGTTCGGCGCGGCTCGCAAGACACGGGATCGAGTGTCACACGCTAATGACCTTCGAGGGCGACTAATAGGTCGCGAGTTTCGGACGGGACTGCCGGCGTCGGATCATGGCGGGCGGTTATGAGGCGGTCATTGTCGGCGCTGGCAATAACGGGCTGACCTGCGCCTGCGATCTCGTCAAGGCCGGGCTCAAGGTCCTCATGCTCGAGCAATATTCCGAGATCGGCGGCATAACGATCTCAGAGGAGATCGCCGCACCTGGCTTCCTCTCCGACATTCACGCCTCGGGCTATCTCGTCGCCAAGCTGACGCCTGCGCCGCAAGAGCTCGATCTTGCCGCGCACGGGCTCGAACTGATCACGCCAGACCTGAACTGGGCACAGGTCTATCCCGACGGTAGGGTCCTTGCGATCGGGCTCGATGTCGAGACCACCATCAAAAGCTTCGCACAATTCTCGCCCAAGGACGCGGGACATGGCGTGCGCTGTATGACAAATATCTTGCTGCCAAGCCCGCCATCACCGCCGGCATGAATTCGGCACCACCGTCTCTGACGCAGGAATTCGCAGGCCCTGCGGCAATCGACGACTATCGCTTCCAGTTCCAGAGCGCGCGG
>DASSLP010000162.1:0-2210 GCA_035689365.1 Methyloceanibacter sp. | reverse complement strand
ACCGGGCGCGCGCGAGGAGACTAAGGGCAAACGGCTTCACCAAAATGGCCGAGGAGCACGAGCAGGTCGCCGAGGCCATCGAACGCCAGCAGAAGCAGGTGCGCGACTAACATGAGGTGCGATCGCTCATGGCCACCAGCTCTTGGCGAACGCGCCATCGCGGCCCGCGCGTTAGGCCGATCGCGCGTAAGTCAACGCGAACATGTGGCTCCTAGCGTCGGGAGGGATGGAACATGCTGAAGGGCTTCAAGAATTTTTTGATGCGAGGCGACGTCATCGTTGTCGCCATCGGCTTGGTCGTGGCGTTGGCGTTCAGCAATCTGGTCAAGGCGTTCACCGACAACATCGTCAACCCGCTGATCGCCGCGGTTCAGCCCGGCAATATGGGCCCTGGGCTAGGGTGGCAGCTTGTCAACGGCGGCGGCGAAGGCACCTTCCTTAACGTTGGCGGCTTCATCTCGGCGATCGTCTACTTCATCGTCTTCATGGCTGTCATCTATTTCCTGATCGTCTTGCCTTACAAAGCGGTCATGGCTCGACAGGGCAAGAAGGTCTTTGGCGACCCGCCCCCGACCAAGACCTGCCCAGCGTGCCTATCCGACGACCTGAACCCCGCCGCGACGAGGTGCAAGCACTGCGGCTCGGACATCGGCCGCGCCGCTGCATGACCGGTACGCTCCTGAGGCGCTCTGACAAGTCTCCGCGGCCACCGCCGCGACACACGGTCTTCTTTTCGCGAATAGTACGACCACTTGGAGTCACCCGCGTAGTGTACTCGGTCACGCATCTACGACTGTCTCTGTCTCGCCTACCTGAATCAATCCGTCGCCTGTGAACAACGCCTAAGCGGCTGATTGAGAGTCGCTTTTTCGGCCAAGGTCGGGTTTGAGATTGCAAGGATTTGGGGTCTGAAGGCTCGGAAGCTTGCAATTTCATTTTTGGGATTCCCTTTGAGGACGAACAGTGATTCCCCTGCCGCATCGGAGGGGACGATGCGGCCGAAGAAGCACGAGACGACGGGAGAAGAGGATCTGTTCCGGGCGCGGCTCGATCAGATCATCCACATGAAGCATGAGCTGGTGCAGCTCGCGGGCAAGCTCGATTGGGACTGGCTCGACGGCGAGATCGCGCCGCTCTACAGCGACAAAGGCCGGCCCGGGATCGAGACTCGCTTCGTCATTGGGCTGCTGTTGCTCAAGCACATTTTCGCGCTATCCGATGAGGAGGTGTGTGAACGTTGGGTCTATGACCCCTATTTCCAGTACTTCACCGGCGAGGAGTTCTTCCAACACGCCTTCCCGCACGAACGCTCCGACCTGAGCCATTGGAGGAAGCGCCTCGGCGAGAAGCTCGAGCTTCTGCTGGCCGAGAGCCTGCGGGTCGCGCACGAGACCGGCGCGCTGCGCACGAGGGACCTCAAGCGGGTCACGGTCGACACCACCGTGCAGCCCAAGGCCATTACGTTTCCGACCGACGCCAAGTTGCTGCATGCCGCGATCCAGGGGCTCAATCGCCTCGCCCGCAGGCACGGAATACGACTGCGACAGTCCTATCTGCGCATCGCTAAGCGGGCCGCGATGATGGCGGGGCGCTACGCCCACGCCAAGCAGTTCAACCGGCATCACCGCCAGTTGCGCCTCCTGCGCATTCGGCTCGGGCGGATCATCCGCGACATCCGCCGTAAGATCGCCAGCAAGGCCGACCTCGAGGCGCTGTTGGAATGGCCGCTCACGCGCGCCAACCAGATCCGTTCCCAGCAGCAGCGCCAGCGCGGCTGGAAGCTGTATTCCTTCCACGCTCCCGAGGTCGAGTGCATCGGCAAGGGCAAGGCCAGCGCACCCTACGAGTTCGGCGTCAAGGCCTCGATCGCCACCACCAATGCCCGCGCGCCAGGCGGCCAGTTCGTGCTGCACGCCAAAACGCTGCCGGGCAGCCCCTATGATGGCCACACGCTGGGTGTCGTGATCGAAGACACCGAAAGGCTTACCGGCTGCGAGGTCGAGCGTGCCTATGTCGACAAGGGATATCGTGGTCACCGCGCGGCCAATCCACGCCGCGTCTTCATCTCCGGCCAAAAGCGCGGCGTCTTCGGCGTCATCAAGCGCGAACTGCGACGCCGCTGCGCCATCGAGGCCGTGATCGGACACATGAAGACCGACGGTCACCTCGGCCGCTGCCATCTCAAGGGCCGCCAAGGCGATGCCGCCAAC
>DASSLP010000161.1:0-11161 GCA_035689365.1 Methyloceanibacter sp. | reverse complement strand
CGGGCCGCGCTATACTAGGCCCCTGGTGAAAGGGGGATGGTGCCTCCACTTCGTACAGGAAAGACATAGATGGCCTGCGCGCTGTCGTGGTGCTCTCGGTCGTTTTTTACCACGCCGAATTTACGGGCTTTGGTGGAGGCTTCGTTGGCTTTGACGTCTTTTTCGTAATCTCTGGGTTTCTAACCACGAAGGTCCTTCTCAGCGGTCGCGAAATTTCACTACTGGCTTTTTATGACGAGCGCGGCGGATTTTGCCGGCGCTGGCGGCCGTCGTGGTTGCCAGCTCTGTCTTGGCCTACATTTTCTTTTTGCCGGACGATTTCGTGGCTTTCTGCAAGAGTGTTGCGGCCACTACACTCTTTTCATCGAACAGCCTGTTCTGGCAGGAGACGGGCTATTTCGAAGGGCCCCGAGACCTAAAGCCTCTGTTGCACACGTGGTCTTTGTCCGTCGAGGAGCAGTTTTACCCTCGTCTATCCGTTTGTGCTGATTCTAGGTCGACGCTATTTACTCGGGGTTTCCTATCGCAATCGTCCCACATTTTTTTTGAACAGTGGCTATGATGGCTCTCGCATACAACAACAAGGTGTCCTTCCAGAACAGCCTGCAGCGTCTCGTCGATGCCTTTCCCGACCGCCGCTTCATCCTTGTGGAAGACATTCCTGTCGGGGCAGAGCTGAGCATTTCTAACGCCGCGCGCGCCATGCATATTCAGAACGTGTTCGGAGAAAACCCAAAATTGGGCGATCTGAGGTTTGGTATTGAGCGACAACGCTACGAAGACGAGCTCGCTTCTTACCGACCTATCTTTGCGGCGGTCGCGCGCTCTCCAAACGTCTCAATAGTCTCGCTGATCGATGCGCTTCCCGGTTTTGCAGCGGCAGGCCGGGGGTGGTTGTTGTTTTTCGATGGAGACCATCTCTCCACTGAGGGAGCGACAATGCTAACCGACACCTTTGTTAACGTATTTGGTCAGCGGCAAGCGTTGCACGGCGATCGTAACTGACCTCAAGATGGTCGACAAAAGCAAGAACTGACCTTAGGGCAGGGGAACGAGTGTCTCATTATGCTGATCACGCGCTACGCTAAGATGGTGATGAGCCTTGTGCTCGCCTCCTTCTGCCTGCTCGTCACTTTCGACAACATCACCGATTACGGCACGAACTATCTCTTCGTGCAGCACGTGATGAGCATGGACACGACCTTCCCCGGCAACGCGCTGATGTACCGGTCGATCACCAATCCTGCGGTGTGGCGGGCGGCATACGCAGCCATCATTGCCGCCGAAGGAATTACCGGTCTCCTGTTCCTGTTCGGCGCCTTCCGCCTTTTTCAGCTACGCAAGGCGGAGGCTGCCGAGTTCAACCCGGGCAAGGCCTACGTCATCGGCGCCTGCCTGCTCGCCTTCCTCGTCTGGTTCTTCGGCTTCATGGTGGTTGCCGGCGAGTGGTTCGCCATGTGGCAGTCAGCGACCTGGAACGGGCAAGAGGCTGCCTTCCGCTTCTATGTTGCCGTCTTGGGCGTGCTGATCTTCGTCAACCAGCCCGACGTCGATCTCTAGCCGCGCAGGCTTGAACGAGGATTGTCGCACGAGGGCGAGCGGCTTATTATCAAGCCCATGTTCGAGCAGCCGCGCGTCGTAAGGCGTCGGGGGGCTGCGGCCGACGGACTGCGAGGTTTCCATTCGCGTTAGGAGGCTAGAACATGAGCATTGCCCTGACATTGGAACGTTATCTGGATGCAAAAAGCGTCAAGTATGACGTGATTGCGCACGAGCCAACCAACTCGTCGATCGAGACGGCGAAGACCTGCCGGATTCCGGGCGACTGCCTCGCCAAGGCGGTTTTGCTGCGCGATGAGGTTGGCTATGCGCTTGCTGTGTTGCCGGCTTCGCACCACATCCGGCTCGCTGAGCTTAGACGGCAATTCGGCGATGACGTGGGGCTCGCGAGCGAGCACGAGGTCGCGGAGCTATTCCAGGACTGCGCGCGAGGCGCCATACCCGCCGTCGGCGAGTGTTACGGCCTCGACGTGGTTGTCGATGCCAGCATTGACGATCAGCCGGACGTCTATTTCGAAGGCGGAGATCACGCGACCCTCGTCCACATGACCGGCGCTCAGTTCGCCGGCCTGACGGCCACGGCGCGACACGGCAGCTTCAGTGCTCACCACTGAGGAACGGTCCTGATCTAGTTAGGGCGTACCGCGCGGCATCGGGCAGCTTGCTCGAGGCCGCAGTTCGCATTATTTTCCGCCCGCACAGGTGAAACATGCAGCGGTTGGAAGACCAGGTTAGACTTGAGACGGGCGCCTTGATGGCTGAGCCCGCGGTCGCGCCTGCGCTGCTGAAACTCGTCCTTAGACGCCCCTGAGCTCCGGCGGACCCGCTCGGGCGGGTCGGGCGTTCAGGGGATGGCAAGATAAATCCGGGAAAATTCAATTCACTGGCCAGTCATGCTAGATTGGTCGCAAAGCCTAAGGACAAGACTGATGGAGTCCAATCAGAACGAGACCGCGAAGCAGCGCAAAGAGCGCGACCGCGTCGTCATCTTCGACACCACCTTGCGCGACGGCGAGCAATGCCCCGGCGCCACCATGACCTTCGAGGAGAAGCTCGAGGTGGCGGAAGTGCTCGACGAGATGGACGTCGACATCATCGAGGCAGGCTTCCCTATCGCGAGCCAAGGGGATTTTGACAGCGTGCAGGAGATTTCTCGTCGCGCCAAGAACTCGGTGATCTGCGGGCTAGCCCGCGCACAAATGAAGGACATCGACATCTGCGCCGACGCGATCAAGCCAGCGAAGCGGGGGCGCATCCACACCTTCATCGGCACCTCGCCGCTGCATCGCAAATATCAGATGGGCATCGACGAGGCCGAGGTGCTCGAGCGGGTCACCCAGTCGGTGACGCGCGCCCGTGGCTATACCGACAATGTGGAATGGTCGGCGATGGACGCGACCCGCACCGAGGATGATTTCCTCTGCCGCTGCGTCGAGGCCGCAATCAAGGCCGGCGCCACCACCGTCAACATTCCCGATACCGTAGGCTACGCCACGCCAGATGAGTTTGCTGCACTAATCCGCAAGATCGTCGAGCGCGTGCCCGGCGCCGACACCGTCGTGTTCTCAACGCACTGCCATAACGACCTAGGTCTTGCTGTTGCCAACTCGCTCGCTGGTGTTGGCGGAGGAGCGCGGCAGGTCGAATGCGCAATCAACGGTCTCGGCGAGCGCGCCGGCAATGCCGCGCTGGAAGAGATCGTCATGGCCATCAGGACGCGGGCCGACGTGATGCCGTATTGGACCGGCATCGACACCACCATGCTGACTCGTGCGTCGAAGCTTGTGTCGCGCGTGACCGCATTCCCGGTTCAGTACAACAAGGCGATCGTCGGGCGGAACGCGTTCGCGCATGAGAGCGGCATCCATCAGGACGGCGTGCTCAAGCATGCCCAGACTTTTGAGATCATGACGCCGGAAAGCGTCGGTCTGAAGGAATCGTCCCTCGTGATGGGCAAGCATTCTGGACGCCATGCCTTCCGCGAGAAGTTGAAGGAGCTCGGCTATGAGCTCGGCGACAATGCCTTCGAGGATGCCTTCGTACGCTTCAAGGCGCTCGCCGACCGCAAGAAGCACGTCTATGACGAGGACCTCGAGGCTCTGGTCGATCAGGAGATCGCATCCGCGCATGACCGCATCAAGGTCGTGGCGCTGACGGTGATTGCTGGCACCGGCGGGCCGCAACGGGCGACGCTCACGCTCGACGTCGACGGCAGACAGCAGACTCATGAGTCGACCGGCGACGGGCCGGTTGATGCCACCTTCAGGGCGATCAAGGCCATCGTGCCGCACGAGGCGCGGATGCCGCTCTATCAGGTGAGCGCGGTGACGGAAGGAACCGACGCGCAGGCCGAGGTGGCGGTGAGGCTGGAGGCCGACGGCAAGACGGTCACTGGGCGCGGCTCAGATACCGACACGCTGGTCGCGTCTGCCAGGGCCTACGTCAGTGCACTGAATAAACTCCTCGCTCGCGAGGCGCGGCGGAAGCCAGAGACGATGCTCGCGTCCTGAGGCCTGTCGCTGAAATACGGTAGCCCAAATGCGGGTATCTCTGACGCTGCGGGGCCAGAAATCGGGCTCTTGGGCAAGTACGACTCAAGGTTAGAACGGCCGGCAATCTGGTGGCCGTCTTTGCCACCCCATCGGAATCTGATGGCGGGGCCGCCTATTGCCCTGAAAGCTTAAGGGGGCCCTTTAACGGACTGCCGGTCGGGGCCTCTCGACTTGGGTCGGGTTGCCCCCCAGGCGGCTCCAGCCGGCAGGCCGAGGCAAGCGAATTGTTTTTGTAAAACAGGCCTCAGACGCATTGCTTGCAATCGCAATTTGCAGCAAAGTACGCCGCAGCGGCGCGCTCGACAGACAGCCAAAAAACCGGTGGATCGGCAGTGCCATCTGTCGCTCGCAAGTGACGTGGCGTTGATGGCTGCCCGCATGGGTGAGCCGATTTTTGGGGCGAGAGATGTTCTCAGCCTTGGGCCTTGTCTCAAGCGACATGGCCATCGATTTGGGCACAGCGAACACGCTGGTTTACGTGCCGGGACGTGGCATCGTTCTCGACGAGCCGTCAGTCGTCGCAGTTACCGAGCGCGGCGGCGAGCGCAAGGTCATCGCCGTAGGTCACGAAGCCAAGGGCATGCTCGGGCGCACGCCGAGCAAGATCGAGACCATCCAGCCGCTGCGCGACGGCGTGATCGCCGACTTCGCCGCGGCAGAGGAGATGATCAAGCTCTTCATCCGCCGCGTGAGCAGGCGGAGAGGCTTCACCGGCCCGCGCATCATGATCTGCGTGCCGGCGAGCGCGACGCCGGTTGAGCGCCGCGCCGTGCATGAAGCGGGATTATCGGCCGGCGCTCGCAAAGTGTTTCTCATCGAGGAGCCAGTCGCGGCCGCGATCGGCGCGGGCCTCCCGATCTCCGAGCCGCGCGGCTCGATGATCGTGGATATCGGCGGCGGCACTACCGACATCGCCGTGCTCTCCATGGGAAGCGTGCTCTATTCGCGCTCGGTAAGGGCGGCGGGCAACGCGTTCGATGAGGCGATCGTCAACTACGTGCGCTTCAAATATAACGTGCTGATCGGCGCAACCATCGCCGAGACCATCAAGAAAGAGTCGGGCTGCGCTATCGCCAAGGCCAACGGCGAGCGCGTCTCGATCCACATCAAGGGACGCGACCTACAGCGCGGCTTTCCTACCGAGATGACACTCGAGCCGCACGACATCGCCGAGGCCTTGACGTTGCCCATTCAGCAGATCGTAGGCGGCATCAGGGCTGCGCTCGCCGACGTGCCGCCCGAGCTCACTGCCGACGTTTGCGATTCTGGAATTTGGCTAACCGGCGGCGGGGCGCTGCTTGAGAGACTCGATGCGAGGCTCACCCATGAGACCGGCGTGAAATATCGGATCGCCGAGGATCCTCTGCGCTGCGTGGTGCGAGGAACCGGAAAGGCGCTCGAAGAGATTGACGACATGGCTGATCTCCTGATCAAGCCGTGAGGCGGAGGCAACGACCAAGGGCTTGCGGAGCCGCAATCCCCGACAAGAGTGAAGGAAACGCGAGGGTCGCGACGTTTCCTCGACGCGAGACGTGAAGAATGCGCGGGGCGAGATCACCGTTCAGGCCGAGGCCTAGCCGATGGCGCGGGCCGGTCGAGCTGCTTTCCTTCATCCTCTACTTCCTCTGTGCCGTACTGTTGGTCCTAAGCCGCATCGGGCACGGCCTTCTGGTCAACGCGCGAGACGACTTTGTCGACCTGTCTGCGCCGCTGCTCGAAGCGGCATCGATGCCGGCCATTTTCGGCCGCCATGCTTTGCAACGCGCCAATTCCTATGCCGACGCCTTCGCCGAGATTGACCGCCTCAAGGCGGAAAACAAGGAGCTCAAGCAGTGGGAGTGGCGCGCCAAGTCGCTCGAGCAGAAGGTCGAGCATCTCCGCGTGCTGTTGAATGCCGTCGATGAGCCCGCGCTGCATTACGTCACTGGCAGCGTGATTGCCGATGCGCGCGGCCCCTTCCTCAGGAGCGCGCTCATCAATCTTGGGCGGGACAACGGCGTGCGCATTGGCTACGCGGTGATCAATGGCGATGGCCTGGTCGGCCGCACCGTGGACGCTGGCGCTTCGGTCGCCCGCGTGCTCCTGCTCAACGATTTGAACAGCCGCATCCCGGTGCTGGTCGGCCCGGCCGGCGTGCGCGCGCTCGCTTCCGGCGACAACAGCGCCGAGCTCAGGCTCGATTTCCTGCCTGACGGCGCTCAAGTTTATCCCGGCGATGAGGTCTATACCTCCGGCAGCGACGGCGTTTTTCCGCGCGGGCTGCACGTCGGCGCGGTGACAGGCTCCCCCGGCGCTTTCAAAGTGCGCCCCCACGCCGAGCTCAGCTCGCTCGACGTGGTGAGCGTGCTCTACTTCGACACGCCCACCTTAGTCACCACCGATCCGCCGAGCGTCGCCGACTCCCGAGCTTTGTCGGCGAGCCCTAATGAAACACCCCCGGCGCCGACGCCGCAGCCGACTGTATCGAATGAGGCCGCGCCGGTCGAAGCCACCGTTAAGCAGACAATCGGCTCGGCCGAAGTCGCGCCGCCGGTCGAAGCCGTGAAACAGACAATCGGCGCCGCGGAAGCTGCTCCGCCAGTCGATGCCGCCGTGAAGCAGGCAATCGGCGCAGCGGAAGCCGCGCCGCCGGTCGAAACCGCAGTCAAGCAGACCATCGGCCCAGCCGAAAGCTCACCGCCAGTCGAAGTGCAGACGCAGCAATGAGCACGCTCCTGCCCGCCCTCTCGGTGCTGTTCGCGGTGATAGCGACCGCGGTGCCTTGGGGCCTGCCGGCAGACGCCACGTTCATCCTGCCTCTCGTCGTGGTGATGATGGTGTTTTGCTGGCGTGCGCTGCCCGGCGTCACCCTGTCTCCTATGGTCGCCATGCTGCTTGGCCTCCTCACCGACATCGTGAGCGGCGGACCGCTTGGCTTCTGGGCCCTCCTCGCCCTGATCGGCTCGAGCGCAGGGGCGTATGCGCGGACTTTGGGGGCTGGTCGCGAAATGGCCCCGCTTTGGTTTATCTGGACTGTGCTTGCATCGGGGCTTGCTCTGTTTGGTTGGTTGCTCGCCTCCGCCTTTTTCCTGCGCTGGGTCGATTGGTGGCCAATCCTGGTCGGCGCGGTGGCCTCCGTCGCGCTGTTCCCCCTAGTGCTCAAAGGCCTCTTATGGATTGAGCGCGGAAATCTCGGCTTGCGGGCGCGCGCGACCTATCGGGGACGAGCATGAAATCGCGCAACTTTGGGCCCAGGCTGCGCCGCGGCGTCTCGTGGCGCACTCTCCTCATCGGCTCCGCGAGCACGACGCCGCGCGATCAGGACAAGAAGCTGCACAATCGCTTCTCGCGCCGCGCACTCCTTATCGGCGCGGGGCAGGTGGGATTGTTCGGCCTGCTCACCTGGCGGCTCCGCGAGCTTCAGATCCAGGACTCCTCCGAGTACCGGCTGCTATCGGACGAGAACCGGCTGAGCTTTCAGCTCGTCGCCCCGATGCGGGGCACGATTTACGACCGCTTCGGCGCCGAGATCGCAAAGGATCAGGAGAATCTTCGTGTCATCGTAGTGCCGGTCTTCTGCAAGAATTTGGCAACGACCCTCGATGCGATCTCCACCGTCGCTCCCGTCTCGTCGGCGGACAGAGACCGCGTGCTGCGGGCGGCGCGGCGGCAAAATCACTACTTCCCCATCCTCGTCAGCGAAGGTCTTTCCTGGCGCGAGTTCGGCCTGCTCAATGTGCTCGCCCCGCAACTGCCCGGCGTGCAGACCGACAGGGCGTCGTACCGCCACTACACTGAGCCTCGCAGCGTGGCCCATGTGGTCGGCTATGTCGGCATGGCCGGAAAAGGCGAGATCGACCAGGACAAGGTCATGCGCATTCCGGGATTCCGCATCGGCAAGACCGGCATCGAGAAGGGCCTCGATCCCGAGCTGCGCGGCAAGCCCGGCTCCATCCAATATGAGGTCGACGCCCATGGGCGCATCGTCCGCAAGCTCGGCTCGACGCCGAGCGAGCCGGGTAGGGACGTGGTCCTCACCCTCGGCCGCGACATGCAGGCGTTCGCGCTCGACCGCCTCGCCGGCTATCGCCGCGCCTCGCTGGTGGCGCTCGATGTCGCCACCGGCGGCGTGCTGATCATGGTCTCCAATCCGAGCTTCGACACCAACGAGCTCGCCTTCAAGGCCGATCCGAAGATCTGGACCGATCTCGTCAAAGGATCCGACGAGCCGCTCAACAACCGCGCGGCGGCTGGGCTTTATCCGCCGGGCTCGACCTTTAAGGTAGTAACCGCGCTCGCCGGGCTCACCGCGGGCGTCATCAAACCCGAGGAACATATCGTCTGCAAAGGAACCTACCCCTTTGGCGGTCACATCTTTCATTGCTGGAAGCCGTCAGGTCACGGGCCCATCGCCCTGCATGACGCCATCAAGAAGTCCTGCGACTGCTATTTCTATGAAACGGTGCACCGGCTCGGCATCGACAAGCTGGCGGTGACCGGCCGCGCGCTCGGTCTCGGCCAGATCTACGATTGCGGATTGGCCGGTCTGAAGCAGGGCATCATGCCCGACACCGCCTGGAAGCGCGCAACGCTCGACCAGCCCTGGTATCCCGGGGAGACCATCAGCTGCGGCATCGGCCAAGGCTATGTCTCGGCGACGCCGTTGCAGCTCGCCGTGGTGGTAGCACGGATTGCCTCAGGCAAGTCGATCGTGCCGAGCTTCCTCTGCTCGCATGCCAACGAGACGCAGGTGCCTCCCGCGGCGCTTTCCCTCGACCCTGGTTATTTGCAAATGGTCAGGGACGGGATGAGCGGGGTGGTGAACGAGGAGGGTGGCACCGCGACCCGATCAGCTCTCAAGATTCCCGGAGTACTGATGGCCGGCAAGACCGGAACGGCTCAGTCCTTCGGCAAGGGGGCAACGCGCCAGCCCACTGGCTGGGAGGCTCAACCTCACTCCTTGTTCATCGCCTTTGCCCCGGTCGGTGCCCCGCGCTACGCGATTTGCTGCGTCGTTGAGCACGGCGGCTACGGAGCGCAAGCCGCGGCGCCAGTCGTCCACGACGTGATGACTGAGCTTCTGCAGCGCGACCCGGCGTCAAAGCCTGTGTTTGTCGCCGACAGGCAACCCGGGCCCGCGCCAGCGATGGCCGATGCGGGGAACGCGCAATGAGCATGCTCTTCGCCGAACCCTCCGAGCGGCCGCAGCTCCAGCTCAACAAGAAGCTCCTGCTGCTCAACTGGCCATTCGTTGTGCTCATCGTCGCTATCGCGATCGTTGGCGTGGCCTCGCTCTACTCGGTGGCAGGCGGCTCGCTCGAGCCGTGGGCGACGCGGCACATTTTGCGGCTGTGGATCGGATTGGCGCTCATCTTCGCGATCGTTTTGGTCGATCTCGAGATATGGATGCGCGTGGCCTATCCCTTTTATTTCATTGTTCTTTTCCTACTTCTCCTAGTGCCGTTGATCGGCGTGGAGAGCGGCGGAGCGCAACGCTGGCTTGGCTTCGGCGAATACAGCTTCCAGCCGTCCGAGATCATGAAGATCGCACTCGTGCTGGCGATCGCCCGCTACTACCAATGGCTGCCGCCTGAGAAAGTCTGGCGCCCCGATGCCGTGCTGCCGCCGGTGCTCATGATCGGCGTGCCGACGATTCTTGCTCTCGGTCAGCCAGACCTTGGCACCGCCGCGTTGTTCGCCATCGTCGGCTGCGGCCTCCTATTCCTAGCTGGCGTGAGCTGGTTCTATTTCATCGGCGGCGTGATGGGCGTGATCGTGGTCCTGCCGCATGTCTGGGAGAAGCTGCACGATTACCAGAAGGAGCGCGTGCTGACGTTGATCGATCCGGACCGCGATCCGCTCGGCTCGGGCTATCACATCCTGCAATCCAAGATCGCCATCGGCTCTGGCGGCCTGACTGGAAAAGGCTTCATGCACGGCACGCAAGCCCAACTCAATTTCCTTCCCGAGAAGCACACCGATTTCATCTTCACCATGTTCGCCGAGGAGATGGGCTTCATTGGCGCCGCCTCTCTGCTTGCGCTCTACCTTCTCGTGCTCCTGTTCATTACCTATATGGCGCTGAGATGCCGTAGCACGTTCCCGAGACTGGTCGCGGCCGGCATGGGGCTCTGCGTCTTCACCTACGTGTTCATTAACGTCGCGATGGTGACGGGGCTCGTGCCAGTAGTCGGCGTGCCTCTGCCGCTCGTCTCTTACGGCGGCACCTCGATGCTGACCATGATGGCGGGGCTTGGCTTCGTGCTGAACGCCTATGTCAACCGGGCGACCCGCATCAGGCGCGAGGAATACGGCCCATTGTGGTGAGCCGCCTGGCGGCCGCACGTGCGACTCTAGACAGGCAAACTGGCGCAATGGTAAGGGGTGCCCCCTTAAGTGCGCCCTGCCAAGGCAGAGGCGGTGATCTTAGGGCGCATAGCTCAGGTGGTAGAGCAGCTGACTCTTAATCAGCGGGTCGTAGGTTCGAGTCCTACTGCGCCCACCAACAAATCAACGACTTACATCGCTTCGCCGGACTTATTCTGACTCTCCAAACCACTACTATTCTGACTCTTGGGCATGGTTCGTTCTTGTTCGAGCCATGCCCGCCGTTTGCGTGCAGCCGCTTTCCGTTGCCGCTCGGTCCTCTTGACGTAGAGTCGTGCAGCATCGGGCGACTTATGCGCCGATAGGGCCATCACGCCCTGTTCGGTGAGTTCGGCGTCGCCGAGTTCGGTCATGCCGCCATGACGGCAGGCGGTCAGGGTCACGTGTTCGCCGAGGCCAGCGTGCTTGCGCGCCTCCCGCACAATCCGCCGCGCATAGGAAAAGGAATAAGGCCGCGCCGCGCCGCGTTCTCCGGGTGTCAGCACGATGGGAGTGCCGAGCATCGGCAACTCGGCGAGGTAGTCCTCGATTTCGGGATAGAAGCGACCCTCTGCATCTTCGAGCGGGTGCCATCCCATCACGCCCGTCTTGTGATGCTCAATCTGGACGGCGCTCGGATGGTCGGGAGGACGATAGTCGGGCCACCTAATGAGGCCGTTGAGCACGTTTTCGGGGCGTTGCAG
>DASSLP010000160.1:0-5081 GCA_035689365.1 Methyloceanibacter sp. | reverse complement strand
GCGCTACGGTCTCACCTATATCGAGACGACGGATCTGCGTTTACGGCGCCGCCGTTGCGGCAAGGGCTTCGCCTATATCGATAGCCATGGCCGCATCATCCGCAATAAGGCATTAACGGCACGCATCAAGCAGCTTGCCATCCCTCCGGCCTGGACCGAGGTGTGCATCGCTAGGGACGGCCGCGCCCATATCCAAGCCGTCGGGCGGGACGCCGAAGGGCGCCTGCAATATCGCTATCACCCGGATTGGGACAAGGCCCGCAGCGAAACCAAAGCGCGGAGATTACTGCGTCTCGGTGAGGCACTGCCGCACTTGCGCGGCGCGGTTAGGAAGGCGCTAGCCGGTCCTGAGTTCACTAGGACCAAGGTCATCGCCGCTGTCGTGCGGCTCATCGACCGCGCATTGCTCAGGCCAGGCTACGACGAATACGCAGCGGCGCACGGCTCGCGCGGCGCGGCGACCTTGCTCAAGAGCGACGTTGCGGTCAAAGGCGACACTATCGTTGTCGAGTTCGAGGGCAAAGCCGGGAAGCCAGTGAGGCGAGAGCTGAAAGACAAGCTCCTGGCGCGGGTGTTGAAGAAGCTGTCAAGCTCAAGGGGCCGGCGCCTATTCAGCGTGCGTGACGACAACGGTCGGGCGCGGCCGATCACCGCGCGCGAGGTGAACGCCTTTATCGCCGAAGCAGGCCGAACGGACGTGACCGCCAAAGATTTCCGCACCTTCAGGGCGTCGGCGGAGGCGCTCGCATTGCTAACCGAAAATAACGGCCACGAGACCGAAAGGCTGCGCAAGCAAGCGATTATCGCGGCTGCCGACCAGGCGAGCGAGATTCTCGTCAATACGAGATCAGTCGCGCGTTTGAGCTACATTCATTCGAGCGTGATCAAAGCTTACGAGAGCGGCAAGCTCGAAGCCTCGCTGTTTCGCGGCCGCTTGCGGAGCGGCCTCAACAGGATCGAGAGCGCCTTGATGCGTTTTCTCGAGCGCAGGCCTGCGCGGCCGGGCTAGCGCCTCGTCGCGGGATGCCTGGCAACGCTCATCACAGCCCGGCAGCTTTTGCTCGGGACAGCTCGTCCGTCACGGCGACGGGCCCGGGGTTACCGGAGGTATCGAACAGATCTTGGAGCGTCCTTCTGTCGAGCGGCTTTTGCAGGAGCGGGATGTCGGTATAGCGGGTCTCGATACTTTCCATCCCGTAACCGGTGACAAACACGACGGGCACGCCCTTCGAGCACAAGAGATCGGCGACTGGATAAACCAATTGACCTCCAAGATTGATATCGAGGATGGCCGCATCGAGATGAGCGCTGCTTGCCGCGCGCATTGCCTCGGCAAGTGTTCCGTAAGGACCAATTACGCAAAACCCGAGCTCAGCTAGGGTCTCCTCCACCATCATGGCGACCATCGACTCGTCCTCGACGAGCAAGACCGCGCTGCCGACTTCGAGGTGGGACAGATCTCTAGTGTTTCTATCAGCGCGCTTCGGCAGCGCGCGGCCGTTGCCAAGCTTCAGTCCTTCGCAATGCGGAAGCGATAGCGTGCACGCGAGCCCCGAGGGATGCCAATCGAACGTGGCCTTGCCCGAAAGCTGCTCAAGGCTCGCGCGAATGACCCTCGTGCCATAGCCCTGAATGGTCGGCGCGACGACGCGCGGGCCGTTGGTTTCCAGCCACTTGATGGTCAAGCCATCATCGTCGACCGTCCAGCGCAGATTGACCGTTCCGGCGGGCGTAGTGAGTGCGCCGTATTTGGCCGCATTCGTCGCAAGCTCGTGAACCGCGAGCGCTAGGGTCTGCGCCCGCCGCGGGTCGAGAATGGTCTGCGGTCCTTCGACGTTCACTACGTCCGAATTGCCGATCCGGTAGGGGTCGAGTTCCTCGGCGATGAGTCTTCTGAGGTCGGCGCCTTCCCACCGGCTCTCGGACAACAGCATATGGGCATGCGACAGTGCTTTGATCCGGCCTTCCACCGCCGCAACGTAGGCATCAACGCTGTGCGTCTTGGTCAAGCGCAGGATCGACTGCACTACGGCGAGAACGTTTCGCGCCCGATGGTCGACTTCACGGGCGAGGAAGGCCTGCCGCTCTTCCGTCCGCCTCCGCTCGGTGATGTCAGTGGTGACGCCGCAGACCCGGACAATGCGATTGTGGTCGTCGAACGTCGCCACAGCCGTGCCGGTGCACCACCTGACTTCGCCATTCGGACGGTGCACGCGAAATTCGGTCTCGTAGGTACACGACTCTAGCGTGCCTTCCGACCAGGCGTGGGTCAGGCGCTCCCAATCTTCGGGGTCGAGGAAAGCCCTTATCCTCTCGGGCGTCACCTTGAAGTTGTCGGGATCGACGCCAAAGATGCGGCAATGGCCTTCGTCCCATACGCACTCGCCGCGCGTGAGATCCCAGTCCCACGAGCCCATCTGCCCAACGGCGAGCGCCAGGCTTCGGCGCTTCTCGCTTTCGAGCAGCATGCAAGTATAAGACTGCAGCTCCGCGGTTCTCTCTGCAACGCGCGATTCGAGCTCTTTGTTGAACTGCTCAAGTTGCCGGGTTTTGCGGTAGAGCTCAGTGAAGATCTTGACCTTGGCGCGGAGCACCTCCGCGATCACCGGGACCGGCACGTAGTCCACGGCGCCCATGGCGTAGCCCCGCAGTCGATCTATGTCGGTCAGGTGGATCGCCGAGATGAAGATGATCGCGGTTTCTCGGCAGCGTGGATGCTCGCGAATCATGGCGGCGAGTTCGAAGCCGTCCAAATCTGGCATGCAGACATCGACTAGGATGACGGCGACGTCATGCTTGAGGAGTTGGTTGAGCGCTTCGGTTGCCGACGATGCCTTGAGCAGGTTTTCTCCGAGCTCCTGGAGGATGACCTCGTAGCTCAAGAGCTTGGCCGGCTGGTCGTCGACGAGGAGGATATTGACCTTATCGGTGGCGTCCATTGCGGTCATCACCTAACGGTGCAGCCAGCTGCGCATTGCCGAAAGCAGTTGCTCGGTATTCACCGGCTTTGCCAGGTATTCGGAGGCGCCGGCCTCGAGCGATTTCTCGCGGTCGCCCTTCATCGCCTTTGCCGTAAGGGCAATGATCGGGAGCCGCCGGAACGACGGATTCTCGCGTATGGCGGCTATGGTCTGATACCCATCCATTTCGGGCATCATGATGTCCATGAGCACGATCGCGATGTCCGGCGTCGAATTAACGAGGCGGATGGCCTCGCTGCCGTTGGCCGCCGTGAGCACACGCATGCCCCGGCGCTCAAGCATGCTTGAGAGCGCGAAGATGTTGCGAGTGTCGTCATCGACCAGGAGGGCGATCTTCCCGACCAGATCCTCGTCCGAGCGGTGCAAGCGCTCGATCATCTGCTGCTTGTCGGGCGGAAGGTCGGTCACCACGCGGTGCAGGAAGAGCGAGGTCTCGTCGAGCAGCCGTTCCGGCGATTCCACGCCCTTGACTACGATGCTGCGCGCCATGGTGTGCAGCTGAGCATCCTCCTCGGACGAGAGCTCCCTGCCCGTGAACACCACAACGGGAATCTCCGACAACGAGTTCTCATCGCGCAGGGCTTCCAGGACTTCGAAGCCCGACATGTCGGGAAGCCTGAGGTCTAGCACCACGCAGTCGAAGCGCTGCTCGTTGAGGAAATCGAGGCCTTCAGCGCCGGTTCCCGCCGTGACGATTTCGATGTCGTCGTGCTCGAGCAGCGTGGTGATGCTGAGCTGCTCAGCGGCGTTGTCCTCGATGACCAGCAGGCGCTTTCTGCGCGAGCCGGCATAGTCCTTGATCCGCGAGAGCGCGGCGTCGATGCTCTCGGTCGAGGCCGGTTTGGTGACGAAGCAAAACGCGCCGCGCGAGAGCCCATGCTGGCGGTCCTCATCCAAAGTGACGATCTGGACCGGTATATGACGCGTCAGCGGATTTTGCTTGAGCTGGCTGAGAACGGTCCAGCCCAGCATATCGGGGAGGAACACGTCGAGCGAGATCGCGGTCGGCCTGAACTCCTGCGCTAGGGTCAGCGCGTCGGCGCCCTTGCCTGCGACCAGGACCTTGAAGCCATGCTCTTTGGCGAGGTCAATGAGAATGTGCGCGTAGTGCGGATCGTCCTCGACGATCAACAACACGGCGTCGCCAGGCTCGATCGACATGCGATCATCGGGGATCGGCTGGGCCACGCGCTCATAGACGATGGTCGGCATCTGAGCGCGCGCCTCGTGCAAGCCACTGCCATTGCTTGGCACTGGCCTGAGCGTCGACGGCCCGCCATAGATCAAGGGCAAATAAAGGGTGAAGGTGCTTCCCATACCCGGCGTGCTTTGCAGACCGATCTCGCCGCCGAGTAGGTTCGCAAGCTCGCGGCTGATGGCGAGCCCAAGGCCGGTGCCGCCATATTTCCGGCTCGTACTGGCGTCGGCCTGTTGAAAGGCCTCGAAAATGATCCTCTGCTTGTCCTGCGGTATGCCGATGCCTGAATCCGAGACCTCGAAGGCCGCCACCATTGGCGACTGGCTGAGAACCGGATGGTCGGCACTCCACCCGTCATTTGCCGCGGTGACCTTGAGCCACACGCCGCCTTGCTGCGTGAATTTGAAGGCGTTCGACAGGAGATTCTTCAGCACCTGCTGGACCCGCTTCGAGTCGGTGGTGATACTCCGCCCGAGATTCGGATCAACTTGCACGTCGAATGAAAGGCTCCGCGATTCCGCTTCATGGCGGAACGGCCGCGCCACAGCCTCGATGAGGCTAGTGAAGGCGATTTCCTCGGCTTCCACCGTCACAGTGCCAGACTCGATCTTGGACAGGTCGAGAATGTCGCTGATCAGGTTGAGCAGGTCGGTTCCCGCACCGTGGATGGTTCGCGCGAACTCCACTTGGCGCGGCGTTAGGTTGCCCTCGGGGTTATCGGTCAATTGTTGGCCGAGAATAAGTATGCTGTTGAGCGGCGTGCGCAGCTCATGGCTCATATTCGCCAGGAACTCAGACTTATATTTTGAAGTCAGCGCGAGCTCGCTCGCCTTCTCTTCGAGGGCGCGCCGGGCTTGCTCGATTTCCTGATTCTTGCGCTCCACCTCAACGTTTCGCTCGGC
>DASSLP010000159.1:0-2095 GCA_035689365.1 Methyloceanibacter sp. | reverse complement strand
GGCTCGCGAATAGTCCCATGGGAAGTTGCATGTGACATTGGGCTCACTGACGGCCTTTGTCTTGGAGCGCTGCTTGTTTTGCGGAACGGCAGCGGCCTTCGCTTTGGAATGTTTCTTGTCCTGAGGAGCGGCCGCAGCCTTAGCTTTTTTGCTTTGCTTATGTTGCGACGCGGCCGCTGGGGGCGCGCCATGTGCGGCCCGATCATGCTTCTTGGGCTCGGCCACCGACCATGTCGAGAGGGCCACCAAAGTGACAACGGCAAGCACAAGCCCTAACGCCAGGACTCGCGCGGCTCCCAGTCTCCCCGTCATGGGATACCTCGATACTCCGGCGCGCATCTCATCGCCAAAAGCGCGCTTACTTTAACACCCACCGTTGCGAGCGCCAAAGGCTGCGCTGCGCCAAGGCATGGTGCACCGCCTTTCGCATCACAAAACGGCTTCATTGCGGAACCCGCCGGCGGGCCTGTCGAGAGAAAGGCGGTGGCGGGGCCAATAAACCTAGCCTCGCCGTGCCCAGTTCTATTTGACCACGAGCTTAATCGCGGTGCGTGACAGGATATCGGAGGTCGGCGCGGCTGGCGTGGCGCCGCCAGCGCTCTCCTTCCCGCTGGTCTTGCCCTCGGCGATCTTCTCGGCGCCCTCCACCGCGATCTGCCTCGTTAGGAAATCGCGATAGTTGCCGAGCTCGGTGAACTGCCGCTTCTTGAAGTCGTGCTTGATGCCATCGGCTTCCTTGCCGGTTGCATTGCAGATCGCGATCACCGTCTCGGTGCCCGGATCTTTAAGCCGGAACTGGAACGGCGCGCTTGCGCCTGGGAACTGCGCCTCCTTGCCAGCCGGCAACAAGTTGTCCTGCTGGAACTTGTTGGGGAAGATCACAGTGCCATCGCCTTCCGCATCGACGTTGATCAGCGTCAGGTGGCAATCCTCCTTGGACTTGATGGTGAAGACCGGAAGGTCATTCACCTTGTAGTCCGTCCTGTCGGAGGTCAGTGCGAGATCGAAGTCGTGGGTCTCCTCCTTGGTCTTGCCGCCGACCTTGGCCAGCTCTCCGGCAGCCGCGATGTCGATCGGCTCATTGTCGGACACCTTGACGATCAGGTCCTTGAACTCGGCCTCGATGATTTCGCGGGGAAGCACGCCCTGCTCGAGCCTGCGCTTGAGGTGACCCGCCTCGCCGCCGGCGTCCGCCAGACCCTGAGCGAAGGCGTCCGCGGCCAGCCCAAACTCGGCCGCCGCGATGCTGAGGTCGATCGACTTCTCGTAAGCCTTGGACAGGAAGTTGATGCTCTCCACGCCGACCTTCTGCGAGTCGAGCTCGGGATCGAGGCCGGCACGGATCATAGCGTTGCGGAAACGAGTCGCATCCTCGTCGAGCTGCGCCTTGAATTCCTCAGGCACCGGATAGAGCGCTTCCACCTGCTCACGAACTTCCTTGGACAAAGTGCGGTCGTGGAGCACATGGGCGCGAATCTCGTCGGTCGCCTGGCGGATGCCTTGGTTATGACACCCGAAGCAGGAGATGGCGTCGGTCACGGCGCGGTCGAGCTGACTGTCGTCGAGCACGATCTCGGTCGGCCCTTTGTCGAGCCGGTTGCCCTTGGCGGTGTTCAGGTAATAGGCCTGGAAGCCGTTCGGCAGGCTGAAGATAGTCTCGCCGCCGTCATGTCTGAAGGCATCGTCGTTAAGACCGACCGGGCCGAGCGGATGAATGAACAGGCTCTGCTCGGGTCTGTCGCCTTTGAAATCATAAGACGTCCAAAAATATCCAGTCGGAATCGCATGCCGCTCGATCAGCCGGTTGTGCTTGGACACACCCGAGTTCTGGAAGCCAGCCCGCTTGACCAGAAACTTCTCGATGTCGGATTTGACGTCAACGTCGGCGGTCTTCTCGAGCTCCGGGAAGGTCTTGGGCAATTTCAAGAGATCGTAATAGAGGGGCGGCCGCGACGCGGGTGAAGCCGAACCAGTCGCCTCTGATCCAGGCCACCAAGGTGTTGGTGACTGACGCCACCGTGTTGTAGGCCGACACATCCGGCTTCATGGCGTAAGGATAGGCGCCGATGATCCGGTTCCAGTCGTCCTCGGTCCA
>DASSLP010000158.1:0-8533 GCA_035689365.1 Methyloceanibacter sp. | reverse complement strand
TGCCACCACACTGCGAGTTGACGCCGCCAGCGGCGCACGATTGGGATATCGACCGAGAGCACAAGCAGCCCGAGCGGGATCATCCAGAAGCCGAGCACGGGCAGGAAGCCGAGCAGTCCACCGGCGATAAGCAGGATCCCGAGCCCGATGCGGATCGGCTTGGACCGCGGCAAATGCCAGTGGCGGTCGAAGATGCGGACTTTGTGGGCCATGCGGGTGCCGAGCGGTATCGAGGTCGAGCCGGACATAGGGATTGCGGGCCGTTGCAGCAATCACAGCAACCGCGAGCGCAGGCTAGAGCCAAGCCACGCATGTAACTCTGGAAAGGCCCCCACCCTTTTGCTATCTAAGTTTCAGCGCCGCTTAGCGATGAAGCGCGCTCTGCTCCCCGGTAGCTCAGTTGGTAGAGCAAGCGGCTGTTAACCGCTGGGTCGCTGGTTCGAGTCCGGCCCGGGGAGCCAACTCCTTGATCCTCAGAGGCCGCGCCGTCTCATCACCAGAGAGGGGGCCTAGGCCGGCAACGCCTCGATCACGCAGGTTGGGCGGGAAGTCGGCACGATACGGCCAAGCCGCAAACCCGACGATGCGAACAGCTCACTGAAATCCTGAGCCGTGCGCTCCTTTCCGCCCACCGTCATGACCAGCATCTCGATGTCGAGCATCTTGGCTGGCGACGGAGCCGGGTCGTCGGACACGACCATCTCGCAGACGAGCACGCGACCGCTCTTTGGCAGCTTCTCGCGCATGAGGCGCAGGATGGTTTGGCAGTACTCGTCGCTCCAGTCGTGAATGATGGACTTCATGATGTAGGCGTCGCAGCCGTCGGGCACGCGCTCGAAGAAGCTGCCCGCCTCGACCGAGACGCGGCCGTCGCAGCCTGCTAGTGCCGACGCGGGCAGAGTCGACACCACTTCGGGACGATCGAACAGCACGCCCTTCAGGTTCGGGAATCGACGCACGATCGAGGCGAGCATGAGGCCATGGCCACCGCCGACGTCCGCGATGCGCTCGATGCCGGAAAAGTCGTAAGCCTCGACGATGGCCTCGGCCGAATTTGACGTCGAGTTCGTCATCGCGCGCTGGAAGGTTTCGAGTTGGTCCGGGCGCTCGGCGAGGACCTGCCGGATGTTTTGGCCGAAGGCGTCGGTCACGCCATCGCCGCCGGTGCGAAGGCACTCGTCGACATGCTGATAGGCGCGCACAGAAAATTCCTCCCCAAACATCATCGCTATATAGCGGAGCGAACCCGGCGTATCGGTCTTGAGCACCTCGCCCACAGGGGTCAGCGCGAACTGGCGCGACGGGCCCTCCTTGAAAACGCCGAGGCTCGCAAGCATGCGCATGACCCGGTAGAGGGAAGGCGCGTGTGCGCCGGCCTTCACGGCGATCTCCTCTACTGGTCTCGCCGTCGCGTCCATGTGATCGGCGATGCCAAGCCTCGCCACCCCCGACAGCGAATAACAGACCTGCTTGCCGAACAGCAGCTGCATCATCACGGCTTGAGGCTGGAGAGCCTCGGTTGCTGCCTGTGCCATGACCTCTCTCCTCTTTCCGATCGTGCGGGCCGGACCGTGTCTCCCGATTTTGACGTGTCAATGACCCGCGGCCTGCGGACTATGGCCGCATGGTCGGTCTGGGTCGGAGAGGAGAGGATTGAGCGAAAGGGCCGGACCCGACCCTCTCACCCCCGTACACGGCTGGGCGGACGACGCAGAACTCACTCCCGCCGGAGCAGCCAACGCCCAGGCCGACAGACCCGAGCCTTTTCAATATTTTATCGGCAAGGTGCAGGCTTCCTGCAACCTGCCAGCGGTTATGCCGGGACGAATTTCAAGGCCACACCGTTGATGCAATAACGCAAGCCAGTCGGCTTCGGGCCATCGTCGAACACGTGCCCGAGATGCCCGCCGCAACGGCGGCAATGCACTTCCTCCCGGACCATGCCGAACGTGTAGTCGGTGTTGGTCTTCACCGCGCCGTCGATCGGAGCGTAGAAGCTCGGCCAGCCCGTTCCCGAGTCGAACTTGGTCTCGGAGGCAAACAGCGGCAGATCGCAGCCCGCGCAAGTGAAGGTGCCTTTGCGGTGCTCGTTGTTGAGCGGGCTGGTGAACGGACGTTCTGTGTCCTGCTCACGCAGTACGGCGTATTGCTCTGGCGTGAGCAGCTTCCTCCATTCCTCAGGAGTATGGGTGACCTCGAACGTCTCGGCGGCGGCGTTCGCGCGGCCGCGCCACCTCAGGCCGGTAAGGCCGGCGGCTCCCAGAGCGGAGAGACCGAGGGCCCCTAAGGCAATCTCGCGTCGCGTAACCATGATGACTCCTCAGCGCTTCTATTTGGAATCTATGCGTTTGCTCGCGCGCGGCAATTCAACTCGCGCGCACGGACGATCACGTCCAGGTGTCGGCAATCAGCCTCGCGAGGTGACCTGTGCAGAGGGGATGACGATCTCGCACCGTACGCCCTTGGGCGGGAAGGAGAGCCTGACATTGCCCTCGAGCGCCTTGCCTACGACGGTCTCGATCATCGCTCTGCCGAAGCCGGAGCGCTGCGGCGGCGTGACCGGAGGGCCGCCGCGCTCCTGCCAGACCAGCTTGAGCTTCGACGCGTCGTCGCAGAACTGCCATTGAATGCGAACCTGGCCCCGCGGATCGGACAGCGAGCCGTATTTGTGCGCGTTGGTGGCGAGCTCGTGCAGCGCAAGACCGAGGTTCTGAACGGCTTCGGGCTTCAGCATCACGTCCTCGCCTTCGATTGCGATCTGCTCGCCGAAGCGGTCGGCATGGTTGCCGAGCTGCTGCTCGATGAGCATGCGCAACGAGGCGCCATGCCAATTGTCGGCGATGAGGAGGTCGTGGGAGGCGCCGATGGCGACCAGCCGCGCGCTGAAGCGCTCAAGGAAATCATCGACCGATCGCGTGCGCGAGGCGGTTTGCCGCGCAATGGCATGAATCACGGCCAGAAGATTCTTCGAGCGATGGGTTAGCTCCCTGAGGAGGAGCCGGAGTTGATCCTCGTTCGCCTTGCGCTCGCTGATATCGACCGCGACCGAGGTGGTGCCGAGGACAGCGCCTTGCTCGTCCCTAAGAGCCTCGATGAGGAAATAGAATGAGCGCTTGCGCCCGAATAACTCGAAATTGGTCTCGAGCTCCTGGGACGCGCCGGTCTCCATCGCCTTGCGCTTAGCGGCGGTGATGGCCTTGGCGGCTTCCGCCGGTAGCACGTCTTCGTCCGTCCTGCCGATGAGAGACTCCGGCATGAGGCCGGGGGGCGCATTGTGTGCCCAGGTGTAGCGCATGTCCTTGTCCTGGCTGAACACCGAGATGGGGGAGCCGCGCAATACGATCTCGAAGCGCTGCTTCGCTTCGGCCAATTCTTTGGTGCGTGCCTCAACCCGCTCCTCGAGCTGATGGCGGGCATCCTTGAGCTCCTCGAAGGTGCGCAGATGCGCAGCGACTTCCGCCTGCAACCGGTCGCGCGAGGGCAGCCGCAAGAGCTGCGGCACCAGCTTCCAGAACACAACGGCAGCGGTCAGTGCAGCCAGCGCTCCCACCGCCTTGAAGAGGCCTTGGAGGCCAAGCGTGGGGGTCCATGCGCCGATCATCGCCGCGAGATGCGCGAGGCCGACGATAAAGATAAAGAGGGCGAACAGCGTGATGAGCGCCATCTCCCCAGGGCTTCGGTCGCTGCGCCGCCTCTGAATGAAGACAAGAGCTGCTGGAATGGCGAAGAACGATAGCGCGATGACGCCGTCAGCTACGGCATTGAGTAGCACGAGCCCGTGAAGCCCCTCCCCGCCAAATGTCAGCCAGCTCGTCATGTGGTCGGTCAATCGCAGGGCGAGCGACGGCAAACGCGCGTCGCCCGCGGCGCAAGCTTCCCTCGGCTAAAACAACTATGAGCGCCGATGGTTCTGGCAAGGCTCAGGAATCCCCACCGAACATTTGGGTGGAAAGGCCCGGTTCTGCAAGCGGTCCGGCCTTTTCCATGCCTTACGATTTCTTTTCGGAACCATTCCTGGAGGGTCGCGTTGTAAGGGTGTTCGAGGGCACGCGAACCATCACCCCCGCCCCTCCCCAGCTGCACTCGAACCATCAACGCCCGTAACCGACCTCCCCCGGTTGCGGGCGTTTCCTTTTGGCACAGGACAGCCTCCGGTCCGGATTAAAGAATGGCGGCAATCAAGGCGACGAGAAAAACAACCAGGAAAATAAAGAAGAGAATGCGGGCTATTCCCGCAGCGGCCGAAGCAATGCCTCCAAATCCAAACACCCCGGCAACCAGTGCAATCACAGCAAAAACGAGCGCCCAATAAAGCATTTAGGTCTCCTATGCTTCAGCTCTCCGTCCGATGACGGCTTAGCAAGCGCCAAACCTTTGGTTGCCTGCCTTTGTTGCAGCTCCACAAGGCCATGGCGGACTTTCTTCATCAGAAATGAGCGACTGCGGCGAGGAGGTCCCGGCCAGTGAAAGGCTTTTTCACCAAGAGCGCACCGCGATGGGCCGGCGGGAGCTGCTCGCGCCCATAGCCGCTGACGAAGGCGAAGGGGATGCCACGCGCCTTGAGCGCATCGGCAATGCGGGTGACCGGCTCGCCGGCAAGATGGGCGTCGAGCAGAGCGCCGTGGACCACCTCGCCTTCGAGCGCGTGGAGCGCGTCTCCGACGGTGCCGGCCGGCCCGATCACGGCGATGCCTGCCTGCTCCAGCACTCCGGCGATGTCGAGGGCTATGAGGAACTCGTCTTCAACAACGAGGACGCGCTTTGCTGCCATCCCTGTTCCGCCTTTCCGCCGCGGCCAAGACCCGCATCATGTTCGGCGGTGAAGTTGATTTGAATTGGGCAGTGTGATCAAGCCCTTTCCCGCCCCGGGGGTGGCGGCCAAGGAACCCGCTCTACCGATATGCGTTCATCCGCAAGCAGAAACCCATCCCAGAAGATCCAATCTGCAAACAGGTGAACATCAAGTCTGCAAACAAACAAAATCCGCCCACGCTAGTGGGAGGCAAACGAAAGGAGTAGTCTTTCCATGAATTGGGACCGAATCGAAGGTAATTGGAAGCAGTTCCGCGGCAAGGTTCAGCAGCAGTGGGGCAAGCTCACCAACGATGACCTTGAGCGCGTCGAGGGCCGCAGAGTCGAGTTGGTCGGCAAGATCCAAGAGAGATACGGAATTGCCAAAGACGAGGCCGAACGGCAGGTTGACGCCTGGATCCGCAATATGTGATCCCGCAAACGATCCACCACGGCAGGCTCGGAGGCGGCGACAATCCTTCGTCAGGCCGCGGCGTTCTCACCTTATGTTCCAGCCGAATTCGTGGATTGAGTAGCGAGCGTGATCGGCGCTCGAGCTTAGCGTGAGGAAACGAGGCGCGGGGCGTGGCTGATGCTCTTTGCGCCCATTATTCGGGTGCGGGTGCCGATTAGCCCAAGCGCCCGAGCCCAAAGAGAGGCAACATGCTGACGACCGTCCTTATCATCATTCTGATCTTGCTCCTGCTCGGCGCCTTCCCGTCCTGGCCCTATAGCCGCGGCTGGGGATACGGGCCATCAGGCGTAGTCGGGCTGATCCTCATCATTCTTCTCATCCTGCTTCTGCTCGGAAAGATCTAGGCGCGCGCGAGACGACTCATCATGCCTCGATCAAGTCCAGGCATGGTGGTCGAAGTTGCGTAGCTTGGATTGCCTATGCGCTCAGCCGGCGGTCGCGCAGTTGCGCCCGGCGCTCGAAGAACAGCGCCTGCGACACGATCGCCTTCACTGTATCGGGCTGATAGGGCTTGGTGATGAGGAAGGCTGGCTCGGGCCGCTCGCCCGTGAGCAGCCGGTCTGGATAGGCGGTGATGAAGATTACCGGCACGGCGAAGGAGCCGAGCATCTCGTTGACGGCGTCCAGCCCAGAACTTCCGTCGGCAAGCTGGATGTCGGCAAGCACGAGGCCTGGCTTCTCCTTATTCGTGGCCGTGACTGCCTCGGAATGGGTACGTGCCACGGCGGTGACGCGATGGCCAAGGCCTTCGACGATTCCCTCGAGGTCCATGGCGATCATCGGCTCGTCCTCGATGATGAGAACATCGGTCGCGACTTGCGCGGCGATCTCGCGGCCGGCCACGTCGATCAGCTCGTCGACCTTGTCGGCGTCGACGCCGAGGATGCGCGCTGCGTCGGCCACCGGGAACCCTTCGACCGCGCACAGCAGGAAGGCCTGGCGCGGCAGAGGCGTGATCGATTCAAGCTTGCGGTCGACCGGCGTTCCGCTCTCGCCTGGGAATTCAGGCTTGAGATTGACGTCGACCGAATTCCACAGCTCGAGGAAGGTCTTGTAAAGGGCTACGCGCGGATCGAGGCTGTTGTCCAACAGAGATGGATCCTCGATCAAGACTTCGAGCGTTTCGGCGACATAAGCGTCTCCGGCGCTTTGCGTCCCGGCTAGCGCCCGGGCGAAGCGCCTGAGATAGGGCAGGTGCGGAGCAATCTCTTTCGACATCGGCATCCGATTATAGCTTTCTTTGTGGAGCCGGCTGGAGGCCATTGCTCGCGAGCCGGGTTAAAGCGAACTAACCCCGAAACCATACCATGGCTTGCGATAACGTTCTATCCGCCGCTCTGGTTCCGCGCGCATGGAACCAATTGAGCCGCGAAGCGTTTTTGACCCCCTAGGGTCCAGAGAATTTATCTTGGGGTCGCCTTTCAGCGGGTGATAGGGGACGGATTGTGGACCGCGACTCGAACAAGAAGGATCGCCGGCGAAAAATGCCTGGCGCGGACAAAATGGACCAAGCAAGGAGCAGCGAGCCCCACATGTCGGGTAATCCGCCCGGGACCGAGTCTGATGGACTGTCCCCTAGCCTGCAAGCTCACATCGGCCGCCACGTCAGGGCGGTCTTCGATGAAGTCGCGCGCGAGCCCATACCGGAGCACTTGCTGCGACTCTTGAAGGATCTCGAGCGACGCGGAGACAAATAGGTTGCCACGCAAAGTGTCTGCCAGCCTACGAGACTCCCTCGTGGCCGAAATGGGGAGTTTGCGAGCCTTCGCCGTGTCGCTGTGCGGCGACAAGGAGCGCGCGGACGACCTCGTGCAAGAGACGCTGTTCAAGGCGTGGAATCATCTCGACTCGTTCAAGGAGGGCACCAACCTCAAAGCTTGGCTGTTCACTATCCTGCGCAACACCTATTTCTCCGAGCGACGCAAGCGTCGGCGCGAGGTCGAGGATGCTGACGGCACCTATGCTGGACGGCTTGCCACCCATCCGGAGCAGCACGGCCATATGGACATGCAGGACTTCCGCGCTGTCCTCGTCCGCTTGCCCGACGACCAGCGCGAGGCGTTGATACTGGTCGGCGCTGCAGGTTTTTCCTACGAGGAGGCTGCCGAGATTTGCGGCTGCGCCGTGGGCACGATCAAGAGCCGCGTCAACCGCGCGCGCAACCGTCTCGCCGATATGCTCGGGCTGTCTGAGTTCGAGGCCGGAGAGGCGAACGAAACTCTCGGCATCATCAAGACAGCTTAGCGAGCGTTTCTGCCTCGGATAATCGTTGCAACGGAACGATTCACGTTCTCATGCCGTTTTTCCGGCAAAGATTCGGGACGTGATACGATGAATGTCGCAGTGATCGATCTCGACCAAGCCAAGCTCGACCCGCAGTCGGTGTTCAGCACCCCGCACGACGTGATCAGCGCGCCAGGCCTCTCGCCCGACGACAAGAAGGCGATCCTGGTCCGCTGGGAGGCCGACCTCGACGCCTTGCTTCGGGCGACCGGCGAAGGCATGCCGCCGTCCGAGAGCCACCGCAGCCCTGCCGAGTTGCTCCGTGCCGTACATGGGGCCATCCAATCGCTCGACGAAGCAGCGGGGGCGCGTTCGTAGCCGGACTAGGAAGTCCCAAGTGCCCCGCCGGAAAGTCGGCGTGCTTTGGCATGTCCCAACACCATAAGACACCTAGAGAAAGGACTGACCTGATGCCGACCAAAACCACGACTGAAGCACGGCAAGGGACGGGACCACGCGCAATGTTCTGGGTGCTTATCAGCTCGCTGACGCTCGCCGTGATCGCGGGCCTTGGGGCGCCGCCTCTTGACCGGACGACCAGGAAAGCAAATGTATTTGTCCTGGGGAGTTTCTGAAGAAGCGGCCGACAATGGTGCACCGTCGTTTGCAATCCTCGAGATTGCCGCTCCTGGCTGGGCTGCTCGGCGCATTTCTGCTCGCGCCCGTGCCTCGTGTTTCAGCCGAGCCCATTGATCCACAAGCCAATTCGCTACAATCGGCTGTCGATAGCATCGTCGCCTATCTCAAAACCGAGACGAACGCCGCGATGACTGGGGTTGCGCGGCTCGCCCGCGAGCACAAGGATGACATTGACGCGGCTAAGGCTCCTGTCGACGCGGCCCTGGCCGAGCTCGGAGCAGCCTTAAGCCGACCACAAAGAGAGCCTCGACGCCTTAAGCAAGGACGCGGCAGCGCTGAGCGAAGCTTGGAGAGAGGCTGCCGTCTCGTCTTGGGCGAAGCTCGAGCGATCAGCGCGCGACGCGC
>DASSLP010000157.1:0-2684 GCA_035689365.1 Methyloceanibacter sp. | reverse complement strand
CTCAAGGGGTACTTCGGCATCGAAGACCGTGACGAGCCGCGGACTGCGCGCGAGAAGCTGACGGGGAGACTTTTGACACTGGACCGCACGCTAGGAAGCGATTTACTCGCGCTCCTTTCGCTACTCGACTTGCCGACCGATGACTTGCAGTGGTCGACAATCGATCCGCCCCAGCGGCGCCGGCGCACATTGGACTCGATCAGGCGGCTCCTGCTCCGGGAAAGCCAAGTCCAGCCACTGCTGCTCGTCTTCGAGGATCTCCACTGGATCGACTCCGAGACCCAGTCCGTCCTCGATGAGCTGGTTGAGAGCCTCCCCGTCGCACGACTCCTGCTACTCGTTAGCTACCGGCTGGAGTATCAGCACGCTTGGGCGACCCGTACGTACTACCGGCAGGTTTTTTTGGATCCCCTGCCCGCCGAGGGTGCCGAACAGTTGCTCGTTGCGTTGTTGGGATCCAACGCGGGCCTTGAGCCGCTCACGCACATGCTCATCGCGCGAACTGGGGGCAACCCGTTCTTCCTGGAAGAGAGCGTGCGAACACTCGTCGAGATGGGAGCCCTCACCGGTGAACATGGTGCCTACCAGCTGGCGCGCCCTTTATCGGTCATTCAGGTCCCCGCGACGGTTCAGGCCGTGATCGCCGCCCGTATCGACCGGCTTTCCGCCACGGACAAGACGCTCCTGCAGATGGCTTCGGTGCTCGGGAAAGACGTGCCGCTTGGCTTGCTGCAGGCTATTTCCGAGATCGCCGGGGACGAGTTGCACGCCGCAATCGAACGCCTCCAGGCGGCGGAATTCCTGCACAAGTTCGAGTTCTTGCCGGATATCGAGTACACCTTCAAGCACGCACTGACCCACGAAGTGGCCTACGGCAGCCTGCTCCAGGACCGGCGTCGTGCCCTCCACGTGCGAATCGTGGAGACCATCGAGCGGATCTATTCGGACCGGTTGGCCGAGCACATCGACCGGCTGGCCCACCATACGTTTCTGGGCGAGGACTGGGCGAAGGCGGTCACCTACCTTCAGCAAGCCGGTGCCAGGGCCCTCGGTCGCTCGGTCCACCTGGAAGCGGTTAGGCACTTTGAGGAAGCTCTGACGGCGCTGGCCCACCTACCCGAGACTCGCGAGAGCCTTGAGCAGGCCATCGATCTTCGCTTTGACCTTCGCAACGCTCTGCTCCCGTTGGTGGAATGGAGAAGGATCGAAGGGTATCTCCGTGAAGCCGAAACCCTCGCTAGGAAGCTCAACGATCAGCGCCGACTGGCATCGGTGTCGGGTTACATGAGCGGTCTTCACCTGAACATCGGTGGTCGCGCGAGCGAAGTGCGCGCGTTCGCTGATGAAGTCGAGGCCATCGGCGCGTCTCTCGGCGATGTCCCGCTCCAGGTTGCTGGCGAGTATTACCACGTCTGGCTTGGCGCTCTCGCGGGCGACTACCGCGGAATCGAACGCCGCTGCCGGACTCTAATTGAATCTCTGTCGGGCGATCTGGCTCGCAATCGTTTTGGCCTGGTGGCCTATCCGGCGGTGGTGGCCCGCGCCTTTCTCGCGCGCGCGCTCGGCGAACTTGGAGAATTCGAGGAGGGACGCCACCATGGGCACGAGGCTATCCGGCTTGCTGAATTGCTCGATCACCCGTTCAGCCTGATTTGGGCCTGCTTGAACCTCGCACGCCTCGAAGGTCTGCGCGGAGAATTCGTCAGGGCTAGCATCCTGCTTGAGCGCGCGGTCGCTCTCTCAAGCGAATGGAACATCGTGTATTTGACGCCGCTCGCTCTGGCCGCTCTGGGGCACATTTACGCGCGGTTGGGACGCGTCGAGGAAGGCGTCTGGCGGCTGCAGCAAGCCCTGGCGGGCTATGCGTCGGCCAGCATCGGCTATCTGCACTCGATGAGCATGGTGCAGCTCGGCGAGGCGCATCTTCTTGCCGGTCGCGTGGACCAGGCATGGGAGTTTGGCACTCGTGCCGTAGCGCTCGCCGGCGAGCGCGGAGAACGCGGTCACGAAGCTTGGGGGCACCGCCTACTCGGCGAGGTGGTGTCACATCACCATTCTCCGGATTTGGCGGCGGCTGAAGGCCACTACGAGACTTCCATGGCTTTGGCGTCCGAGCTCGGTATGCGCCCGCTGGTCGCGCATTGCCATTTCAGCCTCGGCAAGCTTCGCGGCCGAGTAGGCGATCAGCGGGCGGCGGAGCATCTCACAACGGCGATGAGCCTCTTTAATGAAATGGGCATGCGATTCTGGTTCGAGAAGGCCGAGGCCGAGATGCAGACGCTCGAGGTCGCGGGCAACCATGCGCGTGAGTAAGGTCAACGCCGGCCAACCACACGGCATTGAGAACGTCGCACCGCCGCAGGAAGTCAAGCGAAGTGAGCAGTCAGAGCAAAGGTGATGTCCGCTTTACCCCCGAAAGCGGATATCAGCTGTTGCGGCTCTAACGTCCGCTAAGTGCCACAAGCAGACATCTGCGCTGCAGCGGAGATTGGCGCTATTCGATCGTCAGCGCGCCACATTGTGGCACGACGCGATCTCGACCGTCTGCCGATAGAGAATGTTCTTAAACGGCTCACCGTGGACTTCGAGAAGCTCGATCGGCCCACCGGGTATAGCGTCATCAAAGACGCCGATTACAAGCCGACCGGTGTACCACGCAAGCGTATCAAGATTGGTGCGGTTCT
>DASSLP010000156.1:0-3324 GCA_035689365.1 Methyloceanibacter sp. | reverse complement strand
CCGCTCGATCTCGCGGCTGGTGCCGACCGGCACGGTCGATTTGGTCGCGATTACGGTGAAGCCGTCGAGATGGGACGCAAGCTCCTCGACTGCTTTGAACACAAAGGAGAGATCGGCATGGCCGTCGCCGCGACGCATGGGCGTGCCGACGGCAAGGAATACGAGATCGGCCTTGCCCACCGCAGGCGCGAGCTCGGTCGAGAAGCTGATGCGGCCATTACGCAGATTGCGCTCGAGCAGCTCCTCGAGGCGCGGTTCGTAGATCGGCACCGACCCGCGACGCAATTGCTCGATCTTGTCCGCATCCTTATCGGTGCAGGTGACGTTCCAGCCGAACTCGGAAAAACAGGCAGCGGAGACCAGGCCGACATAGCCCGCCCCGATCATGCAGATGTTCACGAACTGTGCCCTTGAGAATGTTGCGTCCCTGGCGTCGCAGCTTCCTAGTTCATTCCGCCGCGCCGTTCAATCCGCAACCCCCGGAAAACATGGAGTTCGCGGTGCAAGATGACACTGGAGTGAGCCAACGTCATTGGTTAGTTTCCCGCCTGCGCCGGCCGGCGCGGCTTCCTGGGGAAATGCCAAGATCAACACGGGATGGGCCCACGCTTCCTCTACGTCCTCATTGTGGGGGCTGTCATTTTCGCCTCGCTCGCTTTGCGCGTCTGGGACCCAAGCCCGGTCGCGACGCTGCGCGCGCTCGTGTTCGACGCTTATCAGCGGATAAGTCCCCTCGCCTTCAACCCCGATCTGCCGGTCCGCATCGTCGATATCGATGAAGAATCGCTGAAGCAGGTCGGGCAATGGCCTTGGCCTCGCACCATTCTCGCCGATCTCGTTGACAAGCTCGCCGCCGATGGCGCGGCGGCGATCGGTTTCGACATGGTGTTCCCCGAGCCTGATCGCATGTCGCCGGCCAACGCGCTACGCTTCTGGCCTCAGTCCGAGACGTTAGCAAGCTTAAAAGAGCAGGTCGAAAAGCTTCCGTCCAATGATCGGGTGTTCGCCGAGGCGATCGGCAAAGCGCCCGTTGCGCTCGGCTTCATCGCCGCACCGCAGGGAACCTCCATTCCGGCGTCCAAGGCCGGCATCAGTTTCGGCGGCGACGATCCTAAGCTCTTCGCGCCATATTATCCCGGCGCCGCCGCTAGCCTCAAAGAGTTGCAAGATCAGGCCAAAGGCGGTGGCTCACTCAACTGGATCCCAGAGCACGACCAGATCATCCGCCGCATGCCCATGATGGTGCGGATCGGCGACAAGCTCTATCCGTCTTTGGCCATCGACTTGCTACGGCTCGCGCAAGGAGCGAGCAGCTATTTCATCAAGAGTTCCGGCGCGAGCGGAGAAAAGTCCTTCGGGGCCAAGACTGGAATCGTCGGCGTCAAAATCGGCGACTTCGAGGTCCCGACCGAGGCGAACGGCCAGATGTGGATTAGGTTCACACCTCAGGCCAAGGCACGGTACATCCCCGCCTACAAGGTGCTCAACGGCGAGGTCGGCAGGGGCGAGATCGAGGGGCGCATCCTGTTGATCGGAACCAGCGCCGCAGGCTTGCTCGACCTCCGCGCGACGCCGCTCGAGGCCTCGGTGCCAGGTGTCGAGCTGCACGCTCAGGCCATGGAGCAGATTCTGCGAGGCGTCTTCCTGCAGCGGCCGGATTTCGCCACTCCCGCCGAGCTGTTCTACATCCTTGCCATCGGCACGCTTATAGCAATCCTCATCTATCGACTTGGCGCCGCCGGCAGCGCCGTGCTCGGCGGCCTTGCTATTGCCGCGGTGATCGGGGTCTCGTGGTACGCCTTCGATGCTTTCGGCTGGCTGGTCGATCCGATTTATCCCGCGATTGCGCTCACCGCGATTTATCTCGCCGGCACGCTGTTCATGTTCCTGCGCACCGAACGGGAGCGAAACCAGGTGCGTCACGCCTTTTCGCATTATATGGCACCGGCGCTGGTCGAGCGGCTGGCAGACGATCCCTCGCGGCTTAAGCTCGGCGGAGAGACACGCGACATGACGCTGCTATTCAGCGACGTGCGCGGCTTCACCACCATCTCTGAGGGCCTGAATGCCGAGGAGCTCACGCATTTCTTGAACAGCCTGTTCACCCCGCTGAGCAATATCATTCTCGAGGAGCAAGGCACCATCGACAAATTCATGGGCGACGCGGTGATGGCCTTCTGGAACGCGCCGCTCGACGACAGCGCGCATGCCAGTCACGCCTGCAGCGCCGCGCTCAGGATCATGCGCGAGATGGATGATCTGAATGAGCGCTGGCGGGAGGAGTCCGAAGCGGAGGGAAGGCCATTCAGATCGGTCAAGCTCGGCATCGGGCTTAACACCGGCGTGTGTTGCGTCGGCAATCTAGGTTCGGAGACGCGCTTCGACTATTCGGTGATCGGCGACAACGTCAATGTCGCTTCTAGGCTCGAAGGACAATCCAAGACGTATGACGTCGGCACGGTTGTAGGCGAGAGCACCACCTCGCGCGCACCGGATTTCGCCTTCCTCGAGCTCGACCTCTTGAAGGTGAAGGGCAAGACCGAGGCAACGCGCGCCTTTGCTCTGCTCGGGGACAGCGCCTTCAAGCAAAGCAGTAAATTCATCGACCTTGCCGCCCGGCACGGAGAATTTCTCGCCCGCTACCGCGCTCAAGATTGGAACACGGCGGAAGCATTGAGCCGCGAGTGCGAGGCGATGAACAGTTCACATCTCGAGCGGCTCTATCTTCTCTATCGCGAGCGCATTGCCTATTTCCGCGTCAATCCACCACCGCCCAATTGGGACGGCACTGCCGAAGCCTTGTCGAAATAGAGCAAATGCCGAAACTCGTGATCCTTACCCTCGCCGCTGTCGCGGTCTTGATGTTCAAGCATGCCGTCGCCGATTTCTATCTGCAGTCGCCGTACCAATATTTGAACAAGGGCACTTACGGCCATCCCGGCGGTTTCCTTCATGCTGGAATCCATGCCGCGCTCACGCCGTTCGTCTATCTCGTGCTGGTGCCGAGCTCGCTCCTGCTTGTTGTCGGTATCACGTTGGCGGAGTTCGCTGTGCACTATCACGTCGATTGGTTGAAGGAGCAGGTCACGCAGCGCAATGGCTGGACTTCGCAGGATCGGGGGTTTTGGTACGCGCTCGGCACCGATCAGCTCGTGCATGGGCTAACCTATGTTGCGATCGTCGCCGCGCTGGTCGCAGCAAGCTGAGCGAAGTCGGCAGGATTAGAGCAGGGCCGAAATTTCGCGGTTGGCGAATTCGAGCCGGTCGGACAGCAGCCTGATGATGAGCTTGTGGAAGGCCGCTGCTGCAGGTGGATCCTGCTCC
>DASSLP010000155.1:0-32684 GCA_035689365.1 Methyloceanibacter sp. | reverse complement strand
ATAAAATTTTTTGCGCGGGCATCGAACTGAGCTTGTGCAAACGAAGTGGGGACAGTCACTTCCAGAATGGGCAAGTACCTGAAGCTGGCATACCCCCCTCGCAACGTCGTGCAGCAGAAGACCGGCAAGGAACTGTGGGTGCCTCTACATGCCGCACTGAAGACTTCACTTGAGACGTGGGAAGGCAGTCCCTATGTGCGAACCCAAAAGGGCGTTGCCTACACGCCTATGCAGTTCCGAGCCGCCTGGACAAGGATGATGAACGACACGCCTGCGGGTAGGATCAGGCAAGAAGGCTTCACGTTCCATGGATTGCGCGCGTCGAGCTGCGAGAAGCTCTACGAAGCTGGATGCAGCGGAGAGGAAATCAGCTCGATCACTGGCATGTCGGCAGCGATGATCCGGCGATACCTTCGCTTCGCCAACCAGAAGCGCCTTGCCAGGGCAGCAGTTCGTCGCCTAGAAGGGGGCGAACGGCCCGCGAACTGCCAGAGGCCAAACTGGAAAACACGGCCTTTTCTGGAAACCGCAAGTTACTGATCCCGAAGGGAGAATGCTGGGGGATCGTCTAACGGTAGGACAGCGGACTCTGACTCCGCCAGTCTTGGTTCGAATCCAAGTCCCCCAGCCACCTCAATCCATTTAGCTTTTCGCCCTATCCTGATTGAACGACTCGCGCCAGTTTGGAGTGCGGCTGGAAGAATCTGTTCCCGCTTCGAGCTTCCTAATCGCTTGCTCGACAAACTCGCGGTGCCGATGCAGGCAATGGGCATCGAGGATAGAGCGCACTTCACCTAACGTGGCCCAGCTCCATAGCGACTTCACGAGGAATGGCCTATATGTGTCGGTGCTCAAGGCCTAATCAAGTGGACGGGGGGATCGATGTCGGGTCAAACATTACTCATCATTTTGCTCGTGAGCTTGATCGCGGGTTGGCTTGCTGGCGAATTAGTTCAAGGTACTGGACTCGGCTTGGTCGCTGACATTGCAATTGGAATCGTGGGCGCCCTGATAGGGGACTGGCTTCTGCCACACCTTCATATCCAACTTGGCAGTAGCCTCGTTGCCGCGATCGTATCGGCGACGATTGGAGCGATCCTGCTGCTCCTGATACTCCGGCTGGTTTACCGAAGAGGAAGGTGGTGAAGAGGCATTTCTGCGGCGAGTGCGTTCAGCGGAAAACCCGCTGGTCCGTGCATTCACTGAAGTAGCCGTCCGGCAGGTACCAAAACTCCCCGGCCTGCGCGTGCGCCGACCGACGCGCGTAGGGTGCGACAAGGCCGCCCTCTTCGCCGGACCCGTTCTTTGACAATATTCACCATGCCCCACAAGATGGCGCGGTGTTTCGCCGTGGCAACAATACTGGTGCTTCCCAAGATGGCCCAAGCAGGGTCCCCATGTCCGCCTGATGGGGATGATTCATCTTGGCCGACTTATGAGATCACGGAGAAGTGCGGCGATTACGACCAGTGCGCTACGTTCATGAAGAGTGGCCGACTTCAAGCGGCGCAAGCTTGCGATCAAAAAATTGACGACTGCGGAGTGAACCTAATCAAGTCGAACAAGCGCGCGGATGCTCACAACGCAGCCTTGGAGGCCTGCCGATCATCGATTTGGACAACTGTGATCAAGCCTGCGGAGAACGGGGGGACCAGTCGATGACTCGTCCACCCATGGATCCTCTGCTGCGCTAGAACTTTGCCGGTTCGTCTGGAACTGGCGGCGCGTGGATACCACCTATCCAGCGCTGTGATTAATCAGTTGCTTTTGCTCTCGCGGTTGCACTCGTCACTACGATGCCGAGCACCGCACATCAGCGATCCGAAGTCACAAGATCGCTGCGCGTGTGCGGACCGCACTCTCATCTTATTGGTGACGTTTGCAAGCCCGGACCTTTCCATTGCCACAGGCTTGAGCTCCGTTCGCTCCAACGATTGCGCCACAGCCAAGTGCCATGACGCCTGCCAGCAAAATTCTACCCCGTAATGTCATGCTGCCCTCCCTCTTATGCGCGTGGCCCCGCCGCAGAAATTCCTAACCTCGGAAGCCGTCTCGTTCAAGGATTTCCGAGAGGGCGAATGGGGCGACTCTGCCGACGATACCGACGCTGTCACAGCCGTAAAATCAGCGGTGTCACGTGGACGTCATGAGGAGTCCGGCTTAGCCACGGTCCGCTCGTCCAACGCCACAGCCTTCACCAGCGCAAATACGCGGTCGCCTTTCCCGAGGCCTAGCGCGTCGATCGCCTTGCGGGTGGCCAGCGCGAAGAGCTGGCCATGCCCGTCGAGCGCGATCGACACCCCCGCAATCGGCCCATCGTCCATTTCGATCTCGGCGATCTTACCGGCAAGCGTGGTCTGGACGCTCAAGCCCTCGCTGCGCGCCTTTGCCAGCGTGATATCCGTCGCCTTGACGACGACGCGCGCCTCGCGGCCGACAGGGCCTGCATGCCCGGTGAGCCAGATGGTTCCGGCGGGATGGGAGATCTGGGTAAGACCATACGCATCGGTGCCCTTGAGACGTCCGGTAATGACCGAAGAGCGCTCGAAGCGGCTGATGCCGGTACCGCGCAAACCTGGTCCGAGCGCGTCATCGGCACCGCCGATGGCAATGACGCGGCCTTGCTCCATCACCACCACGCGCGAGGCGAGCCGGGCCACCTCGTCGACAGAATGCGACACATAGACGATGGGCACGCGGAACTCATCACGCAGCCTTTCGATCAAAGGCAGGATCTCGAGCTTCCGCTCCATATCGAGCGAGGCGAGCGGCTCATCCATGAGCAGGAGCTTTGGCGCAGCGAGAAGAGCTCTGCCAAGTGCAATGCGTTGCTTTTCGCCGCCGGAAAGTCCGTTCGGCTTGCGCTGCAGGAGATGAGAGATGCCAAGCGTCTCGACCACAGATGAGTAGGACACGCTCTCCTCCTTGCGCGAGGCGAACCAGCGTCCGAACTGGAGATTCTGTCTCACTGTGAGGTGCGGGAAGAGCTGGGCGTCTTGAAACACGAGGCCGACATGGCGCCGATAGGGCGGCACGAAGATCCCGCGCTCAGTGTCGACCAGCGCCGTGCCGTCAAGTGCGATACGCCCGCGGTCGGGCCGCGCGAGACCTGCGATCAGGTTGATGGTGGTCGACTTGCCGGCGCCTGAGCGGCCGAAGAGCGCAGTGATTCCCTCGTCGTTCTCGAAGGCGACATCGAGATGGAAGCTGCCGAGGGCAAGCGCCACGTCCACGCAAATCATGTGAGACCCTAACTTTCCCGGTGCGGTTGAACCGATATAGCACGGCCGCTACTGAGGCTAAGCGTTTGCGCCAAGAGACGATTATGGGCTAGGCAAGGTCCGACCTTAGCGCAGCGGAACAGACACTCATGATGTTGAACACGCGCCGCAGGGCGCTCGCCCTTCTCCTTGCCGCCGCCGCGGGCTTGAGGCTTCTCCCGCGGGTGCCACGTGCCTTTGCGGCCAGGGGCGACTGCTACGACTCGAAGGACTTTGGTCCGTGGAAAGCGCAAGCGACGGACGCGCAAGCCGGAGTGCGCATGGCTGAGGTCAAATTCGTGGGCGGGCAATCTTGCGACCTCCGCATCGATCTTCAGGTCGCCGCGAGTTTTGATGCCAAGATCGTGGTGTATGGCAGTCCCGATAAGACCAAGCTGCCCAAGAAATTTTTGATTGCGCCTGAGAACCGCTTCATCGCGCGCGATACTGACGGCAAAGAAGTCGTCAACGAGCCGCTATGCGGCAACTGCACCGACATTTTCGACAACAAGGCAAGCATCGTGCTTCCGCTTGCAACCGCCCCGCTCTTTCGCGACGACAAGGCTTGCGAGCTCGCGGTCAAGCTTGGCGACAAGGAGGAATGCCGCTTCAAGGTCGAGTGCGAGAGTTTGCGGGCCGGACTCGAGTGGGCGAAGGGACGCCAGACGGCGCTGGCCGAGCTCGCGGCCGACGACAAATGCAACCCACCGGAGGGCTGTTTCATCACATCGGCATGTTGCGAAACGCTTGGCCTCGGCGACGATTGCTTCGAGCTCCGCGCGCTTCGGCGCTATCGCGATGAAGTCCTCGCCAAGTGTCCCGACGGTCCCGCGGCGATCGTGCGCTATTATGAGCTTGCGCCCTTGATCCTAGCGCAGCTCCCCGACGCAACGCGAGCAAGGCGCCTGCTCTCAATCTATGCGCGCTACATCCTTCCGAGCGCGCTTGCCGCTTCTCTCGGCCTCAATGCGCTCGCCTATCGGCTCTATGCGCGCATGATGGACGAGCTTTCGCGCGATCTCCGCCGAATTAGCGCCCCAGTGCACGCATAACGTCTCGTCAACAATAAAAAAACTTTCGCCCTGATCCGGGCACGCATAACGAACGCAAACAAACAGGAACTTCGGTTCCGGTTTTGAGTTGAGGCTCGTCGAGCATCGACGTGCTGCGCTCATAAGAACGATGCGGGGTTTGCGGGGGTGTCGTGTTGCGTACAAACTCATTCCTTTCTGGTCTCGTCCTGATCGCCGTCGCAGCGGTGGCCGCGCCTAAGGCCAAAGCGGAAACCGCTTGGCTTGGCTTGGTCACGGGCCCCGCCGCAGGCTCCGAGGCCGTGCAAGCGGCCGACATCGCAAGCCTATTCGAGCAGGACCAAGCCTTCCGCGTCGTGCCCATGCTTGGGGATGTGGGGACCGGCAACCTCAGGCTCCTGCTCAATGACCCAGGCGTCGATATCGCTTTCGTCTCGACGGACGCTCTTGCCGCCGCCGCAGCGCCAGGCGCGACACTGTCAGATCACCTCGAGTGGCGAGGCTCCCACCTCAGGAGGTTCACGTCTTGGCGCGCACCGAGATCGGCAGCCTCGCCGAGCTTGCCGGCAAGAAAGTGAGCGTCGGGCCGCAAGGTAGCAGCTCAGCCGCCACCGCAGCTGCCTTGTTCAAGGCGCTCGGCATCATGGTCGAACCTCAGCACCTCGATGCAAGCACAGCTATCGAGCGGCTGAAGCAAGAGACGATCGACGCTGCCGTAATCGTTGGGGGCAAGCCCTATCCTCTCGTCAGCACCGTTCCGGCAAATTCCGGCATCCATCTCCTGCCCGTTCCGTTCGGCGCTTCTCTCGAAGCGGCCTATCTGCCGACGCGTATCGAGCAACACGATTATCCCAACCTCATTCAACCGGGCGGCGAGGTGCCGACGGTCGCGACTGGCATGGTGCTGCTCGCTGCAAAGGGCGATCCGCGCTCGGCCGAGCGCGTCGCGCATTTTGTCGAAGTGTTGTTCCCGCGCTTTGCGGAGCTACAGACTTCGGACCGGCATCCGAAGTGGCTCGAGGTCAACCTTGCTGCAAGCCTGCCGGGTTTCAGCCGCACGCCTGCCGCAGCCGCATGGCTCAATGCGCGCACGGTCGAGACCGGGGCAAAGCCGATTGCGGCAGGTCCTGGCGCCGTTCAGCCCGCTTCGATGCCTGACGGCGCGATGAGCAATGGCGATAGAGAGGCGCTGTTCCAGCGATTCATCGAGTGGCAGCGCTCGAAGGCACATTAGCGCACGAAAGCAGAGGGAACGAAGCAGGAGTTCGGAAGTTTGTTTGGGTTGGGCGCGCTTCAAGGGTAGCGCGTTTCGCGAGTGGGGAACGGGGGCGTGACCGCACGAAGGGCACTCGTGCGGGCGAAGGAGGGAGCCAGTTCATGTTCAGTTCCACTACGCCCTCGGCCGAGCAGCCGGGTTGGCATCCGGTGCATCGCGCCAATGCATTGTTGCGCTCGGCACTCCTCAACTCTGGCGGGCCATCTGCCACGCTCTCGCAGGAGCTCCGACGGATAAGTCTCGACGCACCCTGGGGCGGCATTGCCATTGAGCCGGCGGGAATCACCTATCCAGGATCGCTTTCCGAGAGATTCAACGCGCTGGCAGTCAGGGAAGAGGCCACTGCCGTCTCGGTACGCGAGGGGAGCGGCCCAGCAGAACTCAGGCCCGACGCCGCCGGTATACGCCTGCACGATCTTGCAGGAGCGTGGGACGACCCCGAGGCGAATGGCGACGCAGAAGCCTTCGCTGCCGGCATGCTGCTCGATCACGCCTTCACCGCCGCACCGCAGGCCCATGTCGAAGCCCTCGTGCATGAATTTTACCGTCGGCAGCGCCGGGCGACTTTACTCGTGGCAGGTTCGCTCGCAGCGGCCGTGGTGCTCACCTTCGGGGGCTTCTTGCTTGTCGGCAGCCTTGTGGCTCATGGAGCGAAGACAGGCGACAACCGGCCTCCCTCGCATTCGACCTCGGTTGCCTGGCAAAGGCCCTTAAACTTCGTGCCGGCGCAATTGCAGCTCGCGTCCGTGGCGGCAAACCGTGCGGCGAAGGGCGAGCCCCTGCTCATCCCCGCCGTCGCTCACGCGACCGAGCCATCTTTCGGGGAGACGTCGCCGGGTACCCAGGTCATTCTCGCCACGGCCGGACGGCCGCTTGCTCTTGGCCCGCTCTTGCCGCCGAGCCACGCCCGCTACCTCTTCATCCGCGGACTCCCCGCCGAGGCAGAGCTGTCGGGCGGGCGTCGGAGCAGCAGCAGCGCTTGGTTCGTAAAGGACGAGAACGCCAAAGACCTCGCGCTGTCCGTCGGTGACGCCGCCAAGGGCGATTATCCCATCGACATCCACACGCTCGAATCCGGCGATGCGCCGAGGCGGCGAAGTCTCGTGCTGCGCGTCGAGACCGAACAGCAGGCCTACCAGCCGACCGCGAGCACAGACTGGGCCTCTGCCCTTCTCGACCTGATGCCGAGCCCAAGTGCCGTGCTTGACCCAGTCGTGCCGGCCAACTCCACGGTCCTGCTCAAGAGGACGAAAAGTCTGCTCGAGGAGGGAGATATCGCCGGGGCAAGGCTCATTCTCCAGCATCTTGCCGAACGCGGTGAAGCCGACGCCGCCTGCGAACTCGCGCGCACCTACGATCGCGACGCGCTGAAGGGGCTCGGCGCACGAGGTGTCGGGGCAGACCGCGCGATGGCCCATCGGTGGTATGAGCAGGCTTCGCTTTATGGCAATGCGAAGGCCGCCGAGCGCTTGAAGATCCTCGCTAGTCTTTCGGTTTCAGGCCCGTCCGACTAGCGTCAGGAAGAGGCCGCAGCCGCTCATCCGAGGAAGACCTCATCGGGAAGAGGCGGCTGCGGCCTTACTCGAATTGCGTGCTTGTTGCGAAACTTACCGGACGCGCATGCCCGCGGCTGCGTCATAGTGCAACGGCTTGTCGGATTTCGGCAGCGGCGCGTCGTCTGGGCCAATGGCGACGCCGTATGGCCAGTCCGCTGGGCAGACGGCAATGTAACGCGCATAGCCGCCAAGACCGCCGCCGAATTTCGGATAGCCAATGATAACGAGCGCGCCGGCTTCGGGCACCTTGTCGAGATTGGTGACGCCCTCGGCTTGCGCATATCCGTTATGCATCAGCCAGTGTTCGCCTTCGAGGTTCGGCGTCGAGTCCGTGTCGAGGGGCTCGTGTCCGTGGAAGAGGATCTTGCGCTGCTCATGTAGGAACTTGAGCGCATCGAGTCCGACGCCGGGGAACTCCTTTAAGGTGGCAAGCTTGCGATCGGGCCACGCCTTCGACCAATCGGAGCGCACGAAGACGACGGAGCCCTCCGGTATGCGGCCATGCTCCTTTTCCCACGCCTCGATGTCGGACACCTGGAGGGCGTAGTTTGGGTTGGTCTTTAACTGCTCGACGATCGAGATGACCACGAGCGGCCGGATCGCGTAGGTTGCGGGTAGCTCATCGATTGCCGGATACTCCGGCGCCCAATGCGCCGGCGGGTCGAGCTGCGTGCCGAGCTGATCTGTCCTCAGAGTGTATTCCGTCGCCTCAAAGCCATGCTTCGCGTAGGTGTAGACCTCGCCGATCTTGGCAAATCCCTCAATGTCTGCACCGGCTTTGGCAGGAGCGAAGGTGGAGTCGGCAAACCCGGCCCACACGGGAATGTTCGGCGTGATTGTGTGGGTCAGGTCGACGTATTTCGCTCGCGCCTGCTATAGACGCCCCACAGACTGTTGTCGTCGGCCGCGCCGCTCTTGCACGGCAGCAGCACGCCACAGATCACCGCAATGACGGCCAGCGACGCAACCAGCCGGCTCTGCCGCTTGTCTGATGGCATATCTCATCTCCTTGCGATCTAGCGGGACTTGTGCGGCTGCAGCCCGGCAGTCTAGATGACGTGCCGCTTCCTGAGCTCCTTGAGCACCACCTCGGCGAGGGTCTCTGGTGAGGTCTCGCTGGTGTCGAGCTTGAGCTCGGCATTCTCGGGCGGCTCGTACAGCGAATCGATGCCAGTGAAATTGGCGATGAGGCCGGCGCGGGCCTTGCGGTAGAGGCCCTTGGGATCGCGCTCCTCGCACACTTCAAGCGGCGTATCGATATAGATCTCGATGAACTCTCCCTCCTGGAATAGATCGCGTGCCATGCGCCGCTCTGAGCGGAACGGCGAGATGAACGAGACCATGACGATGAGCCCAGCATCGACGAACAGCCGCGCTGCCTCGGCCACGCGGCGGATGTTCTCCACGCGGTCGGCGTCGGTGAAGCCGAGATCCTTATTGAGACCGTGGCGGATATTGTCGCCGTCGAGCATGTAAGTGTGGCGCCCCATGGAATGGAGTCGCCTCTCAAGCGTATTTGCGATGGTCGACTTGCCGGCGCCCGATAGGCCCGTGAACCACAACACGCAAGGCTTCTGCTCTTTCAGGCTCGCGCGTGCCGCCTTGTCGATGAACAGCTCCTGCCATTGGATATTGGTGGCGCGGCGCAGCCCGAACTCGATCATGCCGGCAGCGACCGTCGCATTGGTGAAGCGGTCGATTAGGATGAATGAGCCGGTGTCGACGTTCTCGGCGTAAGGATCGAATACCAGCGCCTTCGCGGTGCTGATATTGCAGGAACCGACCTCATTGAGCTCGAGCGTCTTGCCCGCGACGTGATCGAGGTTGTCGACATTGAGCTTGTGCTTGAGGTTCGAGACTGTGGCGGTCGTGGTCTGGCTGCCGCATTTCAGCGTATAGGCGCGGCCGGGCAGCATCGGCTCATCGTCGAACCAGATGAGCCTTGCCGCGATCTGGTCGGCGATCGAAGGCGCCGAGCCTGGAAGCGTGACCAGGTCGCCGCGGCTCACATCGACCTCCTCGGTGAAGGTAAGCGTCACTGCGTCGCCTTCCTGCGCTGTCTCGAGATCGCCATCGGCGGTGACGATGCGCGCTACATGGGCGCACTTGCCGGAGGGGCTGATCACCACCTCGTCGCCGCGCCTCACGATGCCGCTCGCCACTGTGCCGGCATAACCGCGGAAGTCGAGGTGCGGCCGGTTAACCCACTGGACTGGAAAGCGAAAGGGCCGCTCCCCGGGCACCCTGCCGATATCCACGGTTTCTAAATGTCCGAGCAGCGTCGGCCCGTGGTACCAGTGCATATGCATGCTGGGGCTGATCACGTTATCGCCCTTCAACGCGGAAACCGGTAGCGCGGTGATGTGCTCGAAGCCGAGCGGTGCCGCGAAGTTGGCGAACTCCTCGGCGATCGCCTCGAAGCGCGCTTGGTCGAAATCGATGAGATCCATCTTGTTGACAGCGAGCGCGACCTTCTTGATGCCGAGCAGCGACAGGATGCAGGCGTGGCGTCGCGTCTGGGTGAGCACGCCGCTTCGCGCATCGACAAGGAGCACGGCGAAATCGCAATTCGACGCGCCAGTCGCCATGTTGCGCGTGTACTGCACGTGCCCTGGCGTATCCGCGACGATGAACTTGCGCCGCGGTGTCGAGAAGTAGCGGTAGGCGACGTCGATGGTGATCTTCTGCTCGCGCTCGGCCTGTAGCCCATCGATGAGGAGCGAGAGATCGAGCGCACCTCCTCTGCCTCCGCCAGGACGGCGCGAGTCATGCTCGACGCTCCGCATCTGATCTTCGTATACCAGTGACGAATCGTAGAGCAGCCGCCCGATCAGCGTCGACTTGCCATCATCGACACTGCCGCAGGTAAGGAAGCGCAGCAGGCCGCGATCCTCTTCCGCCGCAATCCGAGCGGCGACCCGCTCGGCGGCGGTTTGCCGCTCGGTTTCGACAACGCTGAGGTGGGCCATCAGAAATAACCCTCATGCTTCTTCTTCTCCATCGAGCCTGACTGATCGTGGTCGATGACCCGGCCCTGACGTTCCGAGTAGCGGGTCTCCACCAGCTCCTCGATGACCTCAGGCACGGTGGCGGCGTTAGACCTGATCGCGCCAGTCAGCGGATAGCAACCAAGCGTGCGGAATCTGACGCGCACCATCTCCGTCTTCTCGCCGGGATCGATCGGCAGACGCTCGTCGTCAACCATGATCAGCACACCGCCGCGTTCGATCACTGAACGTTCCGCTGCGAAATAAAGCGGTACCACCGGGATATCCTCGAGATAGATGTAGGTCCACACGTCGAGCTCGGTCCAATTGGAGAGCGGGAACACGCGCATGCTCTCGCCCGGTCTGATCTTGGTGTTGGCGAGCTGCCACAGCTCAGGCCGCTGCCGCTTCGGGTCCCAGTTGTGGGAAACGTTGCGGAAGGAAAATACGCGCTCCTTGGCGCGTGACTTTTCCTCATCGCGGCGTGCCCCGCCGAACGCTGCGTCGAAGCTGTGGGTCGTGAGCGCCTGCTTCAGCGCCTCGGTCTTCATGATGTCGGTGTAAAGCGCGCTGCCATGGGTGATAGGCGAGATGCCGTCCTTCACGCCCTGCTCGTTGGTATGGACGATCAGGTCGAGCCCGAGCCGGCGAGCCTCCTTGTCGCGGAACGCGATCATCTCGCGGAACTTCCAGGTCGTATCGACATGCAGCAGCGGGAATGGCGGCTTCGAGGGATAGAAGGCCTTGAGCGCGAGATGCAGCATCACGGACGAGTCTTTGCCGATCGAATAGAGCATCACCGGATTGCGGAACTCGGCCGCGACCTCGCGCATGATGTGAATGCTCTCGGCCTCGAGCTGGCGGAGATAGCTAGAGAGGCACTGCTTCATGGCTTGGCTCTGGCGCTTCCCTCTCCCGCCGCCGACTCCTGCTCCTCAGCATGCTGGTCACGACCCTTGCCGTTCTTGGCTTTGGCAGCCTGCACGGTTTTGCGCTCTTCGGCGAGATAGCGATAGGCGGAGACGGGGATAAGCGCGAGATAGGTCAGGGAGCCCACGGCGAGCGTGAGCGAGGGGTAGGTCAGAAGCAAGGCCATGAACAGCGCCGCCGCCACGAACACCGGCGGCACATATTCGCGCGCGATCTTTTGGCCTATCAGCTTGCCCGAGAAGGTCGGCACGTTGCTCACCATAAGCAGCGCGATGCCGAGGGTGTAGAAGAACACGAGCGGCGTGAGGCGCGGGAGGTGGAGCCCAAGATCCTGCGCGTAGATCGGGAGCAGCAGGAGGATTGCCCCCGCCGGCGCCGGCACGCCGACAAAATAGTTGCTCTTCCAGGCCGGGAGGTCGGTGCGGTCGAGCGATACATTGAAGCGGGCAAGCCGCAGCGCCGAGCACACCGCAAACACGAGCACGGCAATCCAGCCGAGGCTGTGCAGGTCCTCAAGCGCCCAGTTGAACATGATGATGGCGGGGGCCACGCCGAAATTCACGAAATCCGCCAGGCTGTCGAGCTCGGCGCCGAAGCGCGAGGAGGCCTTGAGCAGACGGGCCACGCGGCCGTCTATGCCGTCGAGAAAAGCCGCGAACACGAGCGCAGCCACTGCGAGATCCCAACGTGACTCGATGCCCATGCGGATAGCAGTGAGACCTGCGCATAATCCGACCAACGTGAAGATGCTCGGGATCAGCACCCTAACCGGCACCTGGCCGCGGGCGAAGACAAGCGGCCGGCGTTTCCGTTCGTCACGTTCCGGATCGAAGGGTGGAAACATACGCGCCACTAGCCCCTGATCAATTCTGACTTCGCCGCGATTTCGGACTGCCGCGCGACTTCAGTCGGTGCAAGCTCCGCGAGAACTGTCTCTCCGCCGATCGCGGTCTGGCCAGCGGCCACCAGGACGGAACAGTTCGCCGGAAGGTAGACATCGACGCGGCTCCCGAAGCGGATTAGCCCGATGCGCTCGCCCCTCGCTACGCTAGCCCCCTCACCCACGAAAGTCACGATCCGCCTCGCAATCAAACCGGCAATCAGCACTACGCCGACCTTCTCACCGGCATCGGTCTCGATGACAAGGGCACGACGCTCGTTGTCTTCGCTCGCCTTGTCCAGCTCGGCGTTAAGGAAAGCCCCCGGCACATAATGGCTTCTCACAACGCGGCCCGCGACCGGGGCGCGGACGATATGAACGTCGAAAATTGACAGGAATACGGAGATGCGGGTGCGCTTCTCTCCCCCGAATTCAAGCTCGCGCGGCGTGACCACATCGGTGTTGCCGGTGATCTTGCCGTCGGCTGCGCTCACGACGAGACCTTTGCGCGCCGGCGTGACCCGGTCCGGGTCACGAAAGAAATAGGCGCACCAGGCGGTCGCGATCGCCGCAAGCCAGCCAAGCGGAGGCGCAAGGAGGAAGAGGACGAGCGTGGCGAGAGCCGCCGCGAACACGAACTTGTAGCCATCCCGGTGGATGGGAACTAACGCATTGGTGATGCTGTCGAGGATGCTGTGACTGTTACTCATGCAGATAAATAGCTTGTGCTAAGTCGAGGCAAGAGCCTCGTCCTCGAGGCGCTCTGCCGCACGCGACGGCGGCAGCTCCTCCTCTTCGAGGGCCTGCGCGAGACGTTCGCGCGCCTCGTCGGCCTCGCGCTGACGGGCCCACAGGCTGGCATAGAGACCGCCCTTCGCCAAAAGCTCGAGATGCGTGCCCTGTTCGACGATCTCGCCATGGTCTAGCACAATGATGTTGTCGGCGTGGACCACGGTCGAAAGCCTGTGCGCGATGACCAGACTGGTGCGGTTCTGCGCCACGCGCTCGAGCGCGTCCTGGATTTCCTTCTCGGTATGGGAATCGAGCGCGGAGGTCGCCTCATCGAGCATCAGGATCAGCGGTGACTTGAGGATGGTGCGGGCGATCGCCACGCGCTGCTTCTCTCCGCCTGAGAGCTTGAGGCCGCGCTCGCCGACGAGCGCGTCGTAGCCTTGCGGCAGCGTCACGATAAGCTCGTGGATCTGGGCCAGGCGGGCAGCTTCGCGCACCTCGGCAGGGCTTGCGTCAGGCTTACCGTAGCGGATGTTGTACTCGATGGTGTCGTTGAACAGCACGGTGTCCTGCGGGACCATGCCGATGGCGGCCCGAAGCGAGGCTTGCGTCACGTCCTTGATGTTCTGGCCGTCGATCAGCACCCTCCCGCGCGAAATATCGTAGAAGCGGAATAGGATACGGGAGACGGTGGACTTGCCTGCGCCTGACGGCCCGACGATGGCCACCATCTTTCCCGCCGGGACCTCGAAGCTGACATTTTTCAGGATAGGGCGCTCGGGGTCATAGGCGAATGACACATTCTCGAACTTGATGTCGCCCTTCTTCACGCGAAGGGGCTTGGCGCCCGGCCGGTCGACAATCTCGGCAGGCTCATGCAGCAACGCGAACATGGTCTCGATGTCGATCAGCCCTTGCTTGATCTCGCGGTAGACCATGCCCATGAAGTTAAGTGGGACATAGAGCTGCATCAGGATCGAATTGATCATGACGAACTCGCCGATGGTGAGCGTGCCGCGCGTCACGTCGCGCGCCGCCAGCAGCATGCAGATCACGGTGCCGGCCGTGAAGATGATCGCCTGCCCGGTGTTGAGCACGCCGAGCGAAGTGTAGGTGCGGATGGCAGCCTTCACGTAGCGTGCCATCGAGGCATCGAAGCGCCTGGCCTCCAGCTCCTCATTGCCGAAATATTTGACGGTCTCGTAATTGAGCAGACTGTCCACTGCCTTCGAGTGCGCCTCGGTGTCCGAGTCGTTCATGTCGCGACGAATGGCGATGCGCCGCTCGCTCGCGGCGAAGGTGAACCACACATAGAGAATGACAGTCGCCAGCACGACCACGACGTAGATCCAACCGAAATAATAGGCGACCAAACCTGAGATCATGAGAAGCTCGACCGCGGTTGGGATCGAGTTCAACACCGCCATGCGCACGATGGTGTCGACCCCGTTCACGCCGCGCTCGATGACGCGGCTTAACCCTCCGGTGCGGCGCTCCAGATGAAAGCGCAGCGAAAGTTGATGCAGATGGCGGAACGTCCTGATGGCAAGCTCGCGCACCGCATGCTGAGCCACCACGGTAAACCAGATGTCACGGAACTGCGTGAACAGCACCATCAGCACGCGGCCGACGCCGTAGGCGATGATGAGCATGGCGGGGACCGCGGCTAGGCCTAATGCAGACACTCCGCCGACCTCGGCTCCGCTCGTGTGACCTGTGAGCCAGTCCACAACCTGCTTGTAGGCGATGGGTACTGCGAGCGTGATAGCCTTGGCGGCAACTAGCGCGGCGAGCGCAAAGATGACGCGCCAACGCAAATCGGGCCGGTTGGCTGGCCAGATATAAGGCAGCAGCTCGCGTAAGACCGCGACGTGCCCGGTGCGCGCCTTCAGCACCGCGTCGGCTCTAGATTCTGGCAGGTCTTGCATCCGGAAATTCGGTCTCTTCGGCGCGTCAAGGCGCGGAAAAAGGGCAGCATCACGAGCTGCCCTTATCTTTCAAAGATATAGTCCTCGGGCGCTCCTGCGCCAAGCGCGTCAGGGCTTCGGCATCTTCACCTGTTGCTGGGGAAGGATTAGGTCGGGATTTCTGATCACTTCGCGATTGTCTTGGAAGATCGAGCTGTAGAGAAAGCCGCTGCCGAGATAACGCCTGGCGATGTCCCACAGCGTGTCGCCGCGTTTGATGACGTAAATCTTGCCCTTCTCATTGGTCGAAGCATCTTGAGTTGACGTTTGCTGCTGACCCGGTTCGGCGGCGGCAACTTGAGACTTGCCCGTCTCGGCCACCGCAGGAGGAGGCACAGGATTGGCGCGCTCGAAGGTAACCGTCGCGCGCGCCGCGACCTTCTGGGTGGCCTGGTCATAACGCTCGGCGCGAAAGGTGTGAGCTCCGAGTCCGAGCTTCTTGTCGGTTTCGATTCGCCACATTCCCAGGCTATCGGCGGTCACCTTGGCGACCGGGACGTCGTCGAAATAAAGCGAGAGCTGAGCACCTGGATCGGCGGTCCCAGTTACAGTGAGCTTGCCATCCTCGGCGCCGGTGTCCTGATAGTCGACGGTGCTGAGCGTGATCCCAGGCCTGGGCTGCTGCGCCCCCTGCCCGCCACCCACGGTCGCTTGAATGGTTGGCTCGATTGATGCGACTTGCGTCTTGGATTGAGCGGCATCAGCCGCGACCGTGTCTCTCGGGACCGGAACACTTCCCGCCGGCCCATTTGCCGCCTCGCTCGCGCCAGCGAGAGGGGCGGTGTCCTCTCCGACCTTGGCGACGGCCACGGACACGGTTTGCTGCGAGGAAAGCGCTCTCGTCCCATCCGGCGATATGGTCTTGAGCGATAGCGAATGGTTGCCCTGGGGAAGTGGCTTCTCCAGAACGATGCTCCACTCGCCTTGCGCGTCGGCCGTGGCCATGGCGACCTTGGTGCCGCCGCTTTCAAGGGTAACGGTCCAGCCCGGCTGGGCGCGCCCCGCCAGCACGCCCTCGCCGTTCGGCTCGACCAGCACGACATCGAAGCTCGGCACGGTCATGGGCTTGGCGTGCGGCGCTACCTCGCCTGTCGCTGCAATTTGCGGCTGCGACGGCACCTCGGCACGGGCCGACGCTTCTGGTTTCGCCGGCGCAGAAGACGCCACGGGGGCGTTGTCCGTTCCAGCCCCTTGCCCCGTGGGTAGAGTCGGGATGAGCCCTTGCGAATAGAGATAGAGCGCGGCGGCGCCGGCACCGACACCAACCAAAATGGCTGCTAGCCAGCCAGTGGACCTCTTGCTGCGCTTCATCCCGAACAGCCCTCGGCGATGCGCGGCCCGCGTCCCCTCATGTCGAGCAGAATTTTACGGTGCTGAAAAGGCCAAAAAACGTCAGCTTTCGCCCCTAGCTGACAGCAAAGACTAGGGTTGCGAGGGCTGGGGCATCGGCGCCCCCGCGGGCCCTGCGCCCTGATCCTTCGGCATCTCGCCAGGCGGCACGCGGGCGATCGTGACCATGGCCCGCCCCGACAGTAGACGCGTGGTCTCGTCATATTGATCGGCGCGGATCGCGTGGTTGCCGTTCTCGAGTTTGACCTCCTTCTCCACGCTCCACTTGCCCTGGTCGTCGACATCGAGCTTGGCGAAAGGGTTATCGTCAAAAAAGATATAGAGCACGGTGCCGGCGGGCGCGGTTCCCGCCAGTGTCACCTTGCCCCCGGCATCGCCGACGTCCTGATAGTCGACCGTGGTGAATCTGATGGGCGGCTCGTGACGCGGCGGCTCGCCCGATGACTCATCTTGCGCGCCTTCAGGCGCGATCAAACTCTTGTCACCAGGTGTTTCATCGGCGGCAAGCCGGTATCCGGCCATTCGAGCGGCGGCAGGCGCAACATTGAATCCAAGACCAGCAAAGAATCCAAGACCAACGCAAAGCGCAGCTCCAATCCCTAGACTCCACACGATACGCTTCTTGGTCATCCCATCGTTCCTTTAGCACGTTTTGTTCGTCACGCGACGCCTGATGGCTCAATCGTGAACCCTTGGTGACGGCGGGAACCCTAATGGATCACGCAAGTTCCTGCCACCCCGAATGCCTTCCTTGACGCACGCCGAAACCGAATGCCACATGACCCCCATGAATGACGTCCCGCTCGCCTCGGGCATCAGGAATATCTGCGTCTATTGCGGCTCGGGCTCGGGCCGCAATCCCGCCTTTGCCAAGGCGGCGCGCGACTTCGGATGCATCCTGGCAGAGAACCGCATCGGCCTCGTCTATGGCGGGGGCAGCCTCGGGCTGATGGGCGAGATTGCTCATGCCACGCTTCGCCATGGCGGCCACGTCACCGGCATCATCCCAGACTTCTTGAGCGAGCGCGAGCACATGCTCACCGAAGCCCAGGAGTTGATCGTGGTCGACGACATGCATCAGCGCAAGCACTTGATGTTCGTGAAGTCTGACGCTTTTGTTGCGCTGCCGGGGGGCATTGGCACACTCGAGGAGTTCGTCGAGCAGCTCACGTGGTCGCAGCTCGGCCGGCATTCGAAGCCGATTGTGCTGGTGAATATCGAAGAATTCTGGAACCCACTGCTCAAACTGTTCGACAAGATGAGCGGGGAGCTTTTTGTCCGCCCGGGCCTTGAGCTCAATATGCTCGTCGTTGATCGCGTCGGCGACGTGGTCCCGGCGATCGATAAGGTGCTCCGAACCTATCCCGCCGAAGCGGGCGCCGAGGGCGAAGTCTCGGCGAAGTTCTAGCTTATTGCGTGTCAACCAGTGCGATGTCGTCGGGAAGATCGAGCCAGTGATGGCGTCGCGAGGCCCAGAACAGCTTCGACGGCTTCGTGAATCTCGGATCTGCGAAGCAGCCGACCGGCACACCGACCGTCCCCGGCAATCCCTCTGCGCGAAACAGCACAGCCGTCCCGCAGATCGGGCAGAAGAAGCTCTCTACGAAGCGCCCGGAATTGCCCTGTTGCCTATACGCCCGCCTTTCGCCGGCGCTGCTCACCGCTGACTCGGGAGATAGCCGCGTAGGAAAATGCGGTTCCGGTGCCGCGCTGGCAGGCGGTGCAACTGCACAGATAGACATCGAGCGGTTCGCCGCGCGCTGTGACGGTCAAATTCCCGCAACTGCACTTCGCGATACGTTCGGCGATAGGGGCCATGTTTTGCTCCGCCGGGAAATTTAGGGCGTCGGCGCGCCGTCGCGGATCAGCTTGTAATTGATAGAGTCTAACAGCGCCTCGAACGATGCATCGACGATGTTCGGCGAGACGCCGACCGTGAACCAGCGGTTGCCCACGCCGTCGCGGCTCTCGATCAGAACGCGGGTGACGGCATCGGTGCCTCCCGTAAGGATACGCACCTTATAGTCGACCAGCTCGAGATCATTGATGAAGCTTTGATAGGGGCCGAGGTCCTTGCGCAGAGCCTTGTCCAGCGCGTTGACCGGGCCGTTCCCCTCGCCTACCGACAGCACGGTCTCGCCGTCGATGCGCACCTTCACCGTCGCCTCCGATACGGTGACAAGCTGGCCGACGGCGTTGTGCCGGCGTTCGACCATGACGCGGAACGAGTCCACCTCGAAGAATTGCGGCACGTTGCCAAGCATGCGCCGTGCGAGAAGCTCGAATGAGGCGTCGGCAGCCTCGTAGGCGTAGCCGGCGGCTTCGCGCTCCTTCATCTCGTCGAGCAGCTTGCCGATACGCGGATCGTCCTTAGGGATCGGGATGCCGATGCGGTCGAGCTCGGCGAGGATGTTGGAGCGGCCCGCCTGGTCTGAGACCAGCAGCTTGCGGCGATTGCCGACGGACTCAGGCGGCACATGCTCGTAGGTACGCGGGTCCTTCTGCACGGCGGAGACATGGATGCCGCCTTTATGGGCGAAGGCCGACTCCCCCACATAGGGCGCGTGCCGGTTGGGCGCGCGGTTCAGCACCTCGTCGAGGATGCGCGAGGCGTGGGTGAGCGTCCTGAGCTTGTCCGGTGTGACGCTCGTCTCGAAGCGCTCGGCGTAGTCCGACTTCAGCATGAGGGTCGGAATGATCGAGGTGAGATTCGCGTTGCCGCAGCGCTCGCCAAGTCCGTTCAGCGTGCCCTGAATCTGGCGCGCTCCGGCGCGAATTGCGGCAAGCGAATTTGCGACGCCGTTGTCGGTGTCGTTATGGACGTGGATGCCGAGATGATCGCCGGGGATCACCTTCACCGCCTCAGCAACAATCGCCTCGGTCTCCTCGGGCAAGGTGCCGCCATTGGTGTCGCACAACACGACCCAGCGTGCGCCCGCCTCATAGGCAGTCTTGGCGCAGTCGAGCGCGTAGCTCGGGTTGGCCTTGTAACCGTCGAAGAAATGCTCGCAGTCGATCAGCGCCTCGCGGCCGCTCGCTACCACCGCTGCGGTCGACTCCTTGATGGCCGCGAGATTCTCCTCGAGGCTCGTGCCGAGTGCGACATCGACATGGAAGTCCCAGCTCTTGGCCACGAGGCAGATGGCATCGGCCTTGGTCGCGAGCAGCGCCTGAAAACCGGTGTCGTCTGATAGCGAGCGGCCTGGCCGCTTGGTCATGCCGAAGGCCGTCAGCCGGGCGTGGCCCAGCGGCTTAGCCTCGGCGAACAGGCGCGTGTCGGTCGGGTTCGCGCCCGGATAACCCCCCTCGATGTAATCGAGCCCGAGCACGTCGAGCTGCTGCGCGATCAGCCATTTGTCCTCGACCGAGAAGTCGACGCCGTGCGTCTGCGCGCCGTCACGCAGCGTCGTGTCGTAGAGCGAGATGCGTTCGCGCTTCATCGGGCGACTTCCCAGGTGGTGACGAGCTTGCCGGTCTTGGGGTCTTTGGCATCTTTCAGAGTGATGCCCATGGCTTCAAGCTCGTCGCGGATGCGGTCAGCCTCCTTGAAATTTTTCGCTGCACGCGCCGTGTTTCGCGCGCTGATCAAAGCATCGACTTTTGCCTTCGGCGCGACCGAGACCCCTTGTTCGTCGCGAACCTTAACGCGCTCGATCTTCGCCCGGTCGCCGGAGAAACCAAGAAACTCGAGTGTGGCGCGAAGGCCGCCCCAATGACCTGCGCTGTGCAGCTTGTGCATCTCGGCGATGGCTTTCGGCGTATTCAGGTCATCCAGCAGCGCGTCAAGCATGGGGCCCGGGAGACCGGTCGCAGATCCCTTCCCTTCGAGGTCCCCATACCATTCCCATAATGTCTTATGCGCCTCATCGAGGCCGGCAAGAGTCCAGTCGAGCGGTTGTCTGTATTGCGTGCGGAGCATGTTGAAGCGAAGTGCCTCTCCCGGCCAGGCGTAGCTGTGCCATTCTTCAAGCAACTCGTGGACAGTGACGAAGTTGCCGAAGCTCTTCGCCATCTTCTCCCCCTCGACCTGAAGGAAGCCGTTATGCATCCAGACCTGCGCCATGATCTTGGTGTCATGGGCGCAGCGGGATTGCGCGATCTCGTTCTCATGATGCGGGAAGACGAGGTCGATGCCGCCGCCGTGGATGTCGAACACGTCGCCGAGATGCGCCTCGGCCATGGCCGAGCACTCGATATGCCAGCCGGGACGCCCGCGCGCGGTGATGTCCGCCGGCGATGGCCATGACGGCTCGCCGGGCTTCGACGGCTTCCACAGCACGAAATCCATTGGATCCCTCTTGAACGGCGCGACCTCGACGCGCGCGCCGGCGATCATCTCATCGAGCGAACGGCCTGAAAGCTTGCCGTAGTCCGGCATCGACGCGACATGGAACAGGACATGATCCTCCGCGACATAGGCGCAGCCCTTCTGGACCAGCCGCTCGATCATCGCCTTCATCTGTGCGATGTGCTCGGTTGCGCGCGGTTGAACCGAGGGCGGAAGCGCTCCGAGCGCAGCCATGTCTTTGTGAAACTGCGCCTCGGTCTTCTCGGTGACGCGCCTGATCGCCTCGTTCAGCGGAAGATCGGGGTATTCCTCCGCCGCCCGCGCATTGATCTTGTCGTCAACGTCGGTGATGTTGCGCACATAGGTGACGTGCTCGGGTCCATAGATGTGCCGCAGCAGCCTGAACAGCACATCGAAAACGATCACTGGCCGCGCATTGCCGATATGGGCGAAGTCGTAGACCGTCGGCCCGCACACATACATTTGCACATTGGAGGGATCGAGCGGCTCGAACACCTCCTTCTTGCGGGTAAGTGTGTTGTAAAGCTTAAGCGCCACTGACAAGCCCCTTCGGCTCGAGGCCCGCCCTAGTGTTCGGATTTAATGGAGACGATGATTAAAGGAGAACGACCCGGGCGAGCTTGTTTGCTAGCCCGGAATGATGCCGCACGAAATCATAAAGATGGGTTGCTTTTGCATCATCTTGGGACTGCTTATGGCGGTAATCGCCAGTAGCGTCAAGCAACCGTGCCGGAAATCATCTTATTGATGCCGCATTGACCCTCGATTTTAGCCGCGCATAATGCGTCGCTGGGCCTGGGGAGTGGAAACAACTTCGTGAGCGGCAAACGCAATTTTCGGCGCCTGATCGCGTCGCCGGTGCGGTCGATCGGCCGCGCGCGGCTCGTCGCGCTCCTCTTATGCGGCGGGGCGCTTGCGGGTGGGGCTAGCCTAGCTCTTGCACAGAGTGATCAGCAGATTCGTTGCATGCAGCTCCAGCAGGACCTCGCTGCCGCGCAAGGCGGAGGAGGAGCCAATAGCGGCGACCTCGCTCGTATCGATCAGCAGATTGCCGCGGCAGACCGCGTGTTCCAGGGCACGCAAGCGGCCATGGAGGATGCCGGCTGCTTCCAAAGCTTCTTCATCTTCGGCCGCGGGCTGGTCAGAAGTCCGCAATGCCTGAAGATGAACGACCGGGTCGAGGACGCGCGGCGTCAATTGAGCCAGCTCCAGGAGCAGCGCGAGGCTCTGTCCGGCGGCGGCGGAAACCGGCGGCGCCAGGCCGAGCTTCAAGATGCCATGGCGCGTGCCGGCTGCGGCGGCCAGCCCCGGCAGACGGCCCGGCGCGGCGGCCTGTTCGACATCTTCGGCGGCGGCCAGGACGAGGAGCAACCGGAAGAGCTTCCGCAGACTCCGATCTCTCGCAGCATCGACCCGAACGGCCGCTATCGCTCGGTCTGCGTGAGGTTGTGCGATGGTTTCTTCTATCCGATTAGCTGGGCCACCTATGCCAGCCGTTTGGCGGACGAAGCCCAGCAATGCCAATCGAGCTGCGCGGCGCCCGCAGAGCTCTACGTCTATCGCAATCCCGGCCAGGAGATCGAGCAGGCGATATCGCTCAATGGCTCGGCCTATATGGATCTCCCGGTGGCCCTCAGGTTCCGCAAGGAATATGTGCAGGGCTGTTCGTGCAAGCAGGCCGAATACAATCCCAGTGAGATCGAAGCGGCCAACAAGCGAGCCGAAGCGGATGCCGCCTCGCAACCCGGCAAGGGAAAAGGCAAGGGCAAGGTTGCTGCAAAGCCGCCGACACCGGCGCCCGCCGGCGAGACGGCCGCGCCTCCGGCAGCGCAAGACACACAGCCTGCGCCGCAACTTGATCTCGATGTAACGGGAAGTAACCCGCCGGCCAATCCTGCTCCTGCGGCTGCTGCACCTCAGACAGTGCCTCCGGCACAGAAGCCTGCGGCGCCTCCGGCTGCGGCGGCTTCGGCTCCGCCTCCCCCGCCCGCAGCAGCTTCCGCTTCAGCGGCGCAACCTCCGGCAGGCCAGCCCACGACGGGTCAAACGGCCTCGTCGAGCGTCATCAAGAAAACCGCCAAGCCGGCAACCGCACCAACCGCGCAATAATCTTCTACGCCGTGTGGCCCTCGAGCCGCGCCGCCGCGCGGCGCCTTCCGATCAGCGGCAGGAGATGCTTGAGCTCCGGCCCTTGCTCCTCCCCTGTCAGTGCCAGGCGAAGCGGCTGAAACAGCGCTTTGCCCTTGGCGCCGGTTGCAGCCTTGACCGCAGACGACCAGGCGGACCAAGTGGCGTCGTCCCACGGCTCGGCAGGCAAGAGTCCTGCGGCCATATGACAAAGCTCGCGGTCTTCGATCACCGGCTTGAGCGGACCTTGCGCGACCCGCCACCAGAGTTTTGCCTCGTCAAGCCGCGCGAGATTGCCACGCACCGCCTCCCAGAATTCCTCGCCGCCGTCAACACCCATCGCGCGAAGCCTCGGAGCTACGGCGCTGAACGGCAGGCTGTGGAGAAGCTTCGCATTCAGTGCGCGGAGCTCGGCTGGGTCGAAGCGCGCAGGCGCCCGCGATAATTTGGAGAAGTCGAAGCTCTGCACCAGCTCGTCGAGGCTTGCGTGCGGGGCGACCGGATCTGACGTCCCGAGCGTAGCGACGTAGCTTGCGACTGCAAGCGCCTCGATCCCGTCCTGCCTCAGGCCTTCGATCGCGAGCGAGCGGTCGCGTTTCGATAGAGCCAGTCCGTCTGCGGTTACCAGCAGGCTGTGATGACCGAAAACCGGCGGGGTCGCGCTAAGCGCTTCGAACAGCTGAATCTGCGGCGCCGTGTTGACCACATGATCCTCGCCGCGGATCACGTGGGTGATGCCAAGATCGATATCGTCGACCACACTCGGCAGTGTGTATAGATAGGTGCCGTCGCCCCTTACCAGCACCGGATCCGACAGTGAAGCTGCATCGACATGCTGCCGTCCGCGCATAAGGTCGTCCCAGGCCACGTCGCGCTGCTCTAGCTTGAAACGCCAATGCGGCTTGTGTCCTTCGGCTTCGAGCCTAGCCTTGTCCTCCTCGGTCAGCTTAAGTGCGGCGCGGTCATAGACGGGGGGGCGTCCACGCGCGAGTTGACGCTTGCGCTTGAACTCAAGCTCCTCGGGCGTCTCGTAGGCGGGATAAAGCCGCCCTTCCCGCTTCAAGGACTCAACCGCCGCGTTGTAGCGGTCGAAGCGCTCCGACTGGCGCATCTTCTTCGCCCAATCGATGCCGAGCCAGGAGAGGTCTTCCTCGATGCCGCGCGCAAATTCCTCGGTAGACCGCTCCCTGTCGGTGTCGTCGAGCCGCAGCAAAAGGCGCCCACCCATCTTCCGCGCGAACAGCCAGTTGAACAGCGCCGTGCGGATATTACCGGCATGAATGCGCCCGGTAGGGCTCGGCGCGAATCTCACCGTGACGCTCATGACGGGAGCTTCTCGCGGAACTTGTTGGTGATGGGATAACGGCGGTCGCGGCCGAAATTTTTGGCGGTGATCTTGACGCCTGGTGCCGCCTGTCTGCGCTTGTACTCGGCGAGGTAGAGCATGCGCTCGACCTTCTTCACAAGCTCGGGCGAATGCCCGCGTGCAACGATCTCCGGCAGCGGCAGCTCGAGCTCGACCAGGCAATTAAGGATGTCGTCGAGCACATCGTAGGGCGGCAACGTATCCTGATCGCGCTGGTTGGCCTTAAGCTCGGCGGTTGGCGCCTTGGTCAGCACGTTCTCGGGGATCACGATGCCGGTAGGCCCGAGGCAGCCTTTAGGCCGATGCGCATTGCGGTAGCGGGCGAGTGCATAGACTTGTGTCTTGTATAGGTCCTTGATGGGATTGAAGCCGCCATTCATGTCGCCATAGAGCGTGGCATAGCCGACCGAGACCTCGGACTTGTTGCCGGTGGTGATCACGATCGGGCCGAACTTGTTGGAAATCGCCATGAGGAGAGTGCCGCGGGCGCGGCTCTGCAAGTTCTCCTCGGTCGCGTCGGCACTTGTGCCCAGGAACGTCTTTGCGAGGTCCTTGGTCAATCCATCGATGGCATTGCGAATCGGCATGATGTCGTAGCGCACGCCAAGAGCCTCCGCGGTCGCGGCGGCATCGTTCAAGCTTTCGTTGCTGGTGAAGCTGTAAGGCAGCATGACGCAACGCACGCGACCGGCTCCTAGCGCGTCGACGGCCATCATCGCGCAAAGCGCCGAGTCGACGCCACCGGAGAGGCCGAGCACCACGGCCGGAAAACCGTTCTTCTCGACGTAGTCGCGCAAGCCAGTGACGCAGGCGAGGTAGTTGGCGGCATCGCCCTCTTCGATCTCGGCAATGTGTCCCGGCAGGCAGCGCCAGTGTCCATTCTGGCGCTGCCATTCGGTGACGCCGACCGCCTCCTCCCAGGCCGGCATCTGCACGGCAAGCGAAGCGTCTTCGTTGAGCACGAAGGACGCGCCGTCGAACACAAGCTCGTCCTGCCCTCCGACCTGATTGACGTAAGCGAGCGGAAGCCGCGTTTCGGCGACCCTAGTCTCGGCAACGCCGTACCTGACCTCCTGCTTGTCGATCCAATAGGGTGAGCCGTTCGGCACGATGAGCAGCTCTGCCCCCGCATCCGCCAGCGCCTCGCAAACCTCCTCGCTCCAGATGTCTTCGCAGATGGGAACGCCGAGCTTCGCCCCTCTGAACTCGATGGGCTCCGGCATCGGGCCGGGCGCGAAGACCCGCTTATCGTCGAACACGCCGTAATTCGGCAGATTGTTCTTGTAGCGGACCGCTTGGATGCGGCCCCTGTCGAGCAGCGCTACGGCATTGTAGACGAAGGGACCATCGCCCCAAGGAAGTCCGACCAGGACTGCGGGGCCGCGATCGCTAGTGTCGCGGGCAAACTCCTCGCAGGCTTCGCGCGCAGCCTTCTGCAATGCCGGCTTGAGCACGAGATCCTCGATCGGATAGCCGGTCAGATAAAGCTCGGTGAAGACGACGAGGTCGGCGCCGGCTTCGGCGGCGCGAGAGCGAGCCTCGCGGGCCTTGGCGAGATTGCTCGCGATGTCACCGACGACAGGGTTGAGCTGCGCCAGAGCGAGCTTGAAGGAGTCGGTAATCTTGTGCGCCATGGGCGAAATTTAGAACGGAATTATCCAACTTGACTCGTCATGCCCGGCCACGTGCCGGGCATCCACGAATTTCAGCGGTATAGCTGGCTCAATCGTAAGACCGGCAGGCTTGTGGCTTACTCGCCGGCGGCAATCGAGATCTCTGGCTCGGGCCGCCCTTCGCGCTCGCGCTTCAGCCTTTCGGCCATGATGAAGGCAAGCTCTAGCGATTGGTCGGCGTTGAGCCGCGGGTCGCAATGGGTATGATAGCGGTCCGACAGATCGGTCTCGGTAACTGCCTTGGCGCCGCCCACGCATTCGGTGACGTTCTGTCCGGTCATCTCGACATGGATGCCGCCGGCATGGGTGCCTTCGCTGCGATGAATGTCGAAGAACGACTCGACCTCAGACAGGATGAGGTCGAAAGGCCGCGTCTTGTAGCCGCTTCCCGCCTTGATGGTGTTTCCATGCATGGGGTCGCAGGCCCACACCACGATCTTTCCCTCCCGCGTTACGGTGCGGATCAGTTGAGGAAGATGCTTGGCAACCTTGTCGGCTCCGAAGCGGCAAATGAGCGTAAGACGTCCCGGCTCGTTCTGAGGGTTGAGCACGTCGATGAGTTTGAGCAGCTCGTCGGCACCGAGGCTCGGCCCGACCTTCAGTCCCACAGGGTTCTTGATGCCGCGCAGATACTCGATATGAGCTTGGTCGAGCTGCCGCGTGCGGTCGCCGACCCAAAGCATGTGCCCTGATGTCGCGTACCAATCGCCTGAGGTCGAGTCGATACGCGTGAAGGCCTGCTCATAGCCGAGCAGAAGCGCCTCGTGGCTCGTGTAGAAGCTCGTCGTGCGGAGCTGCGGGGTGTTGTCGGCATTCAGCCCGCAGGCGCGCATGAAGCGCAAAGTCTCGGCGATATGCCCAGCAAGCTCCTGGTAGCGGTGCCCGGCGGGGCTATCCTTAACGAAGCCGAGATTCCACCGATGCACATGCTCGAGATTGGCGTAGCCGCCCTGCGCGAAGGCGCGCACAAGGTTGAGCGTCGCCGCTGACTGACGATAGGCCATCAGCATGCGCTGCGGGTCGGCCTGGCGTGCCTCCGCGGTGAACTCAATGCCGTTGACGATGTCGCCGCGATAGCTCGGCAGCGACTTGCCTTTTTGCGTCTCCGTGGTGCTCGAACGCGGCTTGGCGAACTGCCCGGCAAGGCGTCCGACCTTCACCACCGGCGAGCCGCCGGCATAGGTGAGCACCACTGCCATCTGCAGGAACACGCGGAAAAAGTCGCGGATCGCGTCGGCTCGGTGCTCGAGGAAGCTCTCGGCACAATCGCCGCCCTGGAGCAGAAATGCCTCGCCGGCGGCTACGCGGCCGAGCTTAGCCTTCAACTCGCGCGCCTCGCCGGCGAACACGAGCGGCGGGAAGGTTGCGAGCTGCTTCTCGACTTGTTCGAGCTGGGCCAGGTCGGGATAGACCGGCGCCTGCTCGATCTGCTTGGTGCGCCAGCTATCTGGGCTCCAGCGGGGTGCCATCCAAAGGCTCTCCTTGAAAGTGACCGGTATATAAGCGATTGGCGGAAGCGTGGCTAGGCAGGCCGCTTGATTGCCTGACCTCCTTGAGCATGGCACATATCCCTTAACGCCAGCCCAAGGGAGCGCCATGGACCCCCGGGATGCAACCTTTGGCGGCTGCAAATGTGGCCGATAGGACCCATGGCGATCAAGGAACCGAGCTTCACCGTCGGCATCGAAGAGGAGTACCTCCTCGTCAACAAGGACAGCCGCGACCTCGCGCACGAGCAGCCGCCGGAATTGCTCGCGAAATGCGAGGAGGCCCTGCGCGGCCAGGTCAGCCCCGAATTCCTGCGCTCGCAGATCGAGGTCGGCACCCGCGTGTGCAACTCGATGCAGGAGGCGCGCGATCAGCTGGTTCATCTTCGCAGCACGGTCGGCCACATCGCCGATGAGTTCGGGCTTGCGCCCATCGCCTCATCGACTCATCCCTTCGCCGAGTGGTCGGCCCAGCAACACACCGACAAGGAGCGCTACAATGTGATTGCCCACGACCTCCAGCAGGTCGGCCGACGCCTCGTGATTTCTGGCATGCACGTTCATGTCGGCATCGAGGACGACGATCTGCGCATCGACCTGCTTGGTCAGGCCGCCTATTTCCTGCCGCATCTGCTCGCGCTCTCGACCTCCTCGCCGTTCTGGCAGGGCATCCAGACCGGGCTCAAATCCTACCGGCTTTCAGTGTTCGACGAGCTGCCGCGCACCGGCATCCCGCATCAATTTTCGAGCTATAGCGAGTATGAACGCACCATCGAGCTTCTCGTCAGCGCCGGATTGATCGACGACGCCACCAAGATCTGGTGGGACTTGCGCCCTTCGGCGCGCTTCCCCACGCTCGAGATGCGCATTACCGATATTTGCCCGCTCGTCGAGGACGGTGTCGCCATCGCTTCGCTGTTTCGCTGCATTCTCAGGCTGCTCTATCGCCTGCGTCGAGAGAACCAGCGCTGGCGGCATTATCCGCCCTTCCTCGTGCGCGAAAATCGCTGGCGCGCGCAGCGTTACGGTATCGAGCAGGGCATGGTCGATTTTGGCAAGGGCGCGGTGGTGCCCTTCCCTATACTGCTCGAGGAATTGTTCGAGCTGATCGCCGAGGACGCCGCCTATTTTGGCTGCATTGCCGAGGTTGCACACGCCCGGACGATCGTACAGCGCGGCACAAGCGCTGACCGGCAGCTCGCCCGCTACGACGCGATAAAGAAGCTCGGCGGCAGCGAACAGGCTGCCTTGGTTGGTGTGGTCGACGAGATCATCGAGGAGACTTTGATGCTGCCGACAGCGACACCGGCTCCCAGTATCGCTCCCGCGGGAGCGTCTTAAAGCGTGGTGGCCATGCCGCCATCCACATTCAGCGCGGCGCCAGTGATGTAGGCGGCCTCATCGGAGGCGAGAAATAGAGCGGCGTTGGCGATATCCTGCGGCGTGCCGAAACGCCTGAGTGGCGTCTGAGTCAGCAGCGCCTTGGCGATCATCGGATTTGAGAGATAGCGCCCGATCAGCGCCGTTTCGACATAGCCAGGCAGCAGCGTGTTCACGCGGATGCCGTAGGGCGCGTATTCCACCGCGAGGCTCCGTGACAGTGCCGAAACCGCTCCTTTGGTCGCCGAGTAGACCGCCATCTGGCGTGTGTGCTTGCTCGCCATGATCGAAGAAAGATTGATGATCGACGCCTTGCCGGAGACCTTCAGCAGATCGAAGCCCTCGCGGGCGCAGCGCACCGTGCCGTCGAGATTGGTCTTCCAGACCTTGTCCCAGGCCTCATCTGACAGGTGGCGGAAATCCGATCGCTCGCCGACACCGGCATTGTTGACGAGCACGTCGAGCCTACCGTGAGCCTCGTCGATCGCGCTCATCAGGGCTTTCACCTGCGGCGTATCGGTGACATCCACTTCGTGCGCCGACGCAGCCCCGTTGCTCCTAACGATGGCTTGCGTGACCTCGTTGGCGGCCTCGCCGTCGCGGTCGGCGACGATCACGGAGGCGCCCTCGCGGGCAAAGGTCTCGGCGATGGCGCGCCCGATTCCCGCCCCGCCGCCGGTGATCAGCGCGACCTTGTCCTCAAGCCGCCGCATCTGATCCTGCGATTGGCGTCGGCGCCTCCCATTTGTGGCGAAGCGTCACAAGTTCCTCGGCGGCTGAGGGATGCAGCGCCATGGTGGCGTCGAACTCGGCCTTGGTCACGCCGAGACGAAGCGCGATAGCCGCCATCTGCACGATCTCGGCGGCGTCGGGGCCAAGAATATGGACGCCAAGAACCTTGTCGGACTTCATGTCGATGACGAGCTTCATCATCATTTTCTCGGTGCTGCCGCTCACCATCGAGCGGAGCGGCCTGAAGCTCGTCTTGTAGATGTCGACGGGACCGCACATCTCGCGCGCCTTCTCCTCCGACAGCCCCACCGTGCCGATCTCAGGCTGTGAGAACACGGCCGTAGGAATGAAGGTGTAATCGACCGGCATGGGATTGTTGTTGAACAGCGTCTCGGCGAAGGCGTTGGCGTCATGAACGGCGACCGGGGTTAGATTCTTCCGGTCGGTCACGTCCCCCACGGCATAAATATTGTCGACCGAGGACTTGGAAAACTCGTCAACCACGATGCAGCCGTTCATGCCAAGCTTGACGCCGGCCTCTTCAAGTCCGAAGCCCGCTGTGGTGGGCATCCGCCCGGTTGCCCCCATGACAAGATCGGCCGTGACCGAACCGCCGCGCTTCAGGTTCACGCGATAGCCGCGCCCAGTCTTCTCGATGGACGCGACGTCGGTATCCATGCGCAGATCGATGCCGCGATTGCGCATGGCCTCGGCGAGCCCATCGCGCAGATCGCTATCGAAGTCGCGCAACACCTGGTCGCCGCGATGAAGCACGGTTACGGCGACGCCGCAGCTTCTGAAGATCGAGGCGAACTCCATGCCGATGTAACCGGCCCCGATGATGACGATGCTCTCCGGCAGCCGCTCGAGCTCGAAGCATTCGTTCGAGCTGATGAGATGCTCGTTGCCCGGCAGGTTCGGGATCATCGGGTGCGAACCGGTGGCGACCAGGATGCTCTTGGCGGACACTGCGGCGCTGGCGGGACCGAGATGCACCGTCTGCGCGTCTTCGAGTTTGGCGTGGGTCATGAAGCGATCGACGCCGGCTTTATCCAAGATCCGGGTATAAACGCCGTTCAGCCGGTCGACCTCGCGCCTGACATTGCCGATCAGCGTCCGCCAATCGAACTTCAAATCCTTGCAGGTCCAGCCAAACGCCTTGGCCTCGGCGAATTCGAGGCCGTACCTACTGCCATAGACGAGAAGCTTCTTCGGCACGCAGCCACGGATCACGCAGGTTCCACCGATACGATACTGCTCGGCGATGCCGACCTTGGCGCCGAGCTCGGCAGCAAGGCGCGCTGCGCGAACTCCGCCGGAGCCCGCGCCGATGACGAACAGGTCGTAGTCGTATTGAGCCACCTGGCGTCAGGCTCCTGCGCGACGCAACATTTTCACCCCGTCGCCGCCCGCCACGATAGCCAAATCTGCAATGCCAAGAAACAGGCCGTGCTCGACCACGCCCGGAATCCGCTTCAGCGCGAAAGCCAGCACTTCCGGCTCGGGGATCGCACCGAAGGCGCAATCGACGATGAGATTGCCCTGATCGGTCACGAAGGGCGCATCTCCCGTTCCAGGTCTCAGCTTGATCTCGCCGTGGCAGCCCGTCTCAACCGCAATTGCCTCGATCAGACGCATGGTCGCGAGCAACCCGAAGCGTACCACCTCGACCGGAAGTGGATAGGTCCCGAGTCTCGCCACGAGCTTGGTGTCGTCAGCAATCACCACCATGCGGTCCGACGCCGTGGCCACGATCTTCTCGCGCAGCAGTGCACCGCCGCCGCCTTTGATCAGGCGGAGTTGGTCGTCGATCTCATCAGCGCCATCTACGGTGAGATCGAGCCGCGGCGTTTCGTCGAGCGTGGTAAGTGGAATGCCCAGCCCTTCGGCTTGCACGCGGGTGATTTCGGAAGTGGGGACACAGAGGACGCGCAAGCCTTGTGCTACTCGCTCGCCAACTGCCTTGACGAAGCGAGCGGCGGTCGAGCCGGTACCAAGGCCTAGCTGCATACCGTCCTCGACGAGATCGAGCGCGGCGCGCGCGGCGCTTTCCTTGAGGTCGTCAGTCTTGAGCAAGATTCTCCCCAGAACGGTGCCGAAATCGGTCCATCACCCGGCGCTCTCTACGCCGCCGCTTGCGCGCCCGCAAGGCGCGTGTGACAGAACTCCGATGCTGAAGGGCGCCACCATCGTGTTCGATCTCGACGGTACACTTGTTGATACCGCGCCGGATCTTACCCACGCGCTGAACCACGTGCTTACCCGCCGCGGCCATGGCCCCGTCTCAGCCGCAGCCGTGCGGGCGGGCATAGGGCTCGGCATTCGCGTCATGATCGAGGAGACCTTGCGCCGGCTCGGAGCTACCGACGATCTCGACGAGATGCTCGCCGAGTTCCTGGTCTACTACGAGGCGAACGTAGCGCGGGAAAGTCGGCCATATCCGGGTGCCGTCACAGCGCTGAAACGCCTCGCGAGCCAAGGCGCGACGCTCGCAGTCTGCACCAACAAACGAGAATATCTGAGCCGGCTTCTCCTCCAAGAGCTTGATCTCGAAGATCATTTCTCAGCGATCGCGGGACGGGATACCTTCGCGGCGGCAAAGCCGGATCCCGGTCACCTAAACGGCACGATCAAGCTCGCGGGCGGAGACCCATCCCGCGCCCTTTTGGTGGGCGACAGCGACGTCGACGTGCAGACCGCGAAGGCGGCCGGAGTGCCTGTCATCCTGGTGAGTTTCGGCTACGCGGCAACGGCGCTCGCCGGCTTGGAAGCCGAGGCGACGATCGATCATTTCGCTCGACGTGTGCGCTGCAACACTCCTTGCCGCCAAAACGCGGCGCAGTGCACCATCCTGACGCGCCTAAATACCGCCCAAGATCAGCCCTATTTCCACCCGGCAGGTCTCAACGAAGAGCCATAGTCAAAGGTCACTTTGACACCTGCAAGACAGAGGGACTTCAAGAGCTTAGAGGGAGAGAGGGGATGCTGAGGCGTGTCGTGATCGGCGTCGCTATGGTCTGCCTTATGGGGGGGGCCGCCTACGCCGTTGATGAAGAGCCTGCCGATAACGAGTGTAGCGATCAGGTGGCGAGCACCGACGAAGCCGTGCAGACCAAGATCGACGCCAATGCACTGAGCGATGCCGATCAACAGAAGGTCAACCAGCTTCTCGACGAGGCCGACGCGCTCTGCACCGAGGGCAAATTCCAGGACGCAAGCGCGAAGCTCGCGACCATCAACGGCTTGATCAACAAGAAGTAGGCACGAGGTTCGCCGCGGCCGACGGCAGCATTGCGCTACATGCCGGCCTTCGGCCCTTGATTACTTCCAGGAGCGAGGCAGTGCGTAACGCGTTGCCCATTGCCGCCATTGTGATGGCCCTGGCTCTCTGTGTCGCCGGGCGTCACAATGCATTAGCGCAAGACGCGCAGCCCCAACCCAGCGCAACGGAGCTCCAAGCAACGGAAAGCGCCAAATCGGATCGTGCCGCGACCGGCGAGCCCGACAGTTCGCCCAGCAATCAGGCCGAAGACCCCACAACCGCCTGCGTACAGGAACTCGCTGCCTCCGAGGAAGCCTTTCAGAGCAAGCTCGACGCCAAAGCGTTGAGTGAGGCTGATGCCGAGAAGCTCAATCAACTC